>DATHHQ010000807.1:0-5331 GCA_035490095.1 Bradyrhizobium sp. | reverse complement strand
CGGTCGCCGATGCCGTCGACGCGCTGCCCGACGCCCGTTTTGTCGGCTTCGCCCAGGCCGTCAACGATTTCGGCATTCGCTCCGGCCAGTTGGCGCTCGCCCGGTCGGCGAATGAGAACATCCGTGGCTACGCCACCCGCGCCGTCTCCGAGTATACGGAGGCCGCCTCGTATCTCAGCAAGTCGCGCTCCGAAGCCGGCGTCTCCTACGCGCCCGATCCCAATGGCCCGCCCAATGCGCAGCGGATGCTGCCCCAGCTCAATGCCCTGCAGGGCGCCGATTTCGACGCGGCCTATGCCAACGCCCAGCTTGCCGTCCAGACCGAGGCGGTGGATCAGTTCGGCGCCTTCTCGCAGAACGGCAACAGCGCCCCGTTGCGCCGCTATGCGCAGATGATGCTGCCCAAGTCGAAGATGTTCCTGGAGTATGCCAAGCGCCTGGCCGGCAGCCGCTAGACGACCTTCCGGCCCTCGCGCCACGCCCTGTAGCCGCGCTTGCGCAAGGCGCAGGCGGGGCACACGCCGCAGCCGTGACCCCAGGCCTCGCGCGGCCCGCGCTCGCTTTCGTAGCAGGTGTGGGTGTGCTCGAGGATGATCTCGACCAGCGCCTCGCCGCCCAGTTCCTGTGCGAGCGACCACGTCTCTGCCTTGTCGAGCCACATCAGCGGCGTGTGCAGCACGAAGCTTCGGTCCATGCCGAGGTTGAGCGCGACCTGCAGCGCCTTGATGGTGTTGTCGCGGCAGTCGGGATAGCCCGAGAAATCCGTCTCGCACATCCCGCCGACCAGATTGCGTATGGCGCGCCGCCAGGCGATGGCGGCGGCAAAGGTGAAGAACAGCAAATTGCGTCCGGGCACGAAGGTGTTGGGCAGGCCGTCCTTCTCGATTTCGAAGGCGACGTCACGGGTGAGCGACGTCTCGCTCAGCTGGCCCAGCACGCCCATGTCGACCAAATGGTCCTCGCCCAGCCGTTCCGCCCAGTGCGGGAAACGCCGGCGGATCTCGGCAAGGACCACAAGTCGTTGATCCAGCTCGATTCGGTGCCGCTGGCGGTAGTCAAAAGCGACTGTCTCGACATGCGCAAATTGCTCTAGCGCCCAGGCCAGACACGTGGTGGAATCCTGGCCTCCGGAGAACAGGACGAGGGCCGATCGAGCGTCGTTCATGGAGGGCTTTATGGCCCGCAACCTTTCTCCGCGCCACAGGTCGCTGTCGGACTGCGACGCGTTACAGTCCTCACGACAGTTTGCGGAAGGGAGGAAGAACCATGTTCGTCTCCGACATTCTCGCGCAAAAAGGCGGTCTCGTTTTCACCGTGACGCCTGGCACTTCGGTGGCCCAGCTCTCCCAGCAACTCAGTACACGGCGCATCGGCTCGGTGCTGGTGCTCGATGGCGAGGGTTCGGTCGCCGGCATCGTGTCCGAGCGTGATCTCGTGCGCGCCATGGCCAGCCACGGCGCCAAGGCGATGGAGCTGGAGGCCCGCCAGGTGATGACTCGCGAGGTCGTCACCTGCGATCCCGACGATTCTATCGACCAGGTCATGCAGACCATGACAAGCGGCCGCTTCCGCCATTTGCCGGTGGTGCGGCATGGCGAGCTCCTGGGCCTGGTGTCGATCGGTGACGTGGTGAAGGCCCGGCTGGAAGAGACCAAGCACGAGACCGAGGCGCTGAAAGCCTACATCGTCGCGGGCTGATACGGCGTCCCTTAAAGTCCCGACCGATCTCCGCTAGGGTCGCGCACGCGTCCTGGTTCGGGAGATCGCATGTCACAACCTCTGCAAGGCGTTGCGACGGGTGAGTGGATGCACAGGATGCCTGTGAAATCTCGATTTCGCTGAATCAGTCGCTATCTTCATCACGCGCATTCCGCACATCTGTGTGGGACGTTTTTGTGGGATGGAGCGGATGGTTCTCGAAATCGACACGGCTGCAAAGCGAGCGCGCCTTCCTGTGCGCAAGAATCCATACTGGCGAGGCATCGCCGGCGGCCGCGGCGGCGTGTCGCTCGGTTACCGTCGCACAGGACGCCGTGGCGGCGCCTGGATAGCGAAGATTGCCGGCGATGGACAACGCGCTGAAGAACGTGTGGGGCTGGCTGACGATGCCAACGCGTCTTCCGATGCAATCAGCTACCGCGCCGCCGTTGCTTTGACGCTCGCTTGGAGCGAACAGCAATATGCAGCGCTCGAGGCGCGCCGCACGGCCGGTGCGACCGGGAGAGGGCCAATTGTCCGTCTGGCGGTAGAAGCCTACATTAAGATGCGTATCGCGCGCGCGAATACTGGTGGCTTAAACGCCGCTGGGCAGCTGAAGCGCTACGGCTTCAACGGTCAATCGATTGCTGAATGATCTTCGAGCCGCCTTGTACGCAGCTGCAGAAAGTCTTGGGAAGTTGCTTCGAGTGATTGGGGGTCCAAGACCAGCAACCGAAAAGTCTTGGGCCCCCTGCTGCGGATCGGTGATGCGAACAGCAACGCAGCATGAAAGCCGGACAGGCCATTAAGTTGCCATGTGACCGACAATAGGGCCCGGGAGCGCCGCAACGTCAAAGCAGACTGTGCCGTTTGAGGGACATGTTGGATCTCTTGCACAGCCTCTTCACGCTTTCAGGCGCCGCTGTTGCCGTTGCGGTGCTGATTGTGGCCGTCGTCATCTGGCGATATCGCAATCTGGATTGAGAGCGCATGCGGAGCGCACCACGGCCCAGTCCTGCCGCTCTAGCAGGCCTCGACACAAATTTAACATCAGTCGCCGTGGCACAGCCCGGCCATGATGGCCCAATGGAGCGAGTACGCGGGGAAACTTCGCCCGGCAGGCGCGGGATGCAAGGTGCGTTAGCCAATAAGCGGGCTGCAGACTCCCACGCGCTTGCTTTGCTCCCGATCATTCGGGAGCTTAGGGCTGCAGGCTTCATTTCACGCTGGGGTCTAGCGGACGAGCTGAACCGGAGAGGAATACCGACCGCCCGTGGTGGCAGATGGCACTACACCACCGTAGTAAGGATGCTGTCGCGCTTGAACCTGCTCGCGTCCTTCACCGACGGCAGGATCAACAATGGACAGGCAGGCAAGCAACCCGCCGATGCGAAAGCCAGGGCGCTGGCTTCGACAGTTCGTGAACTCCAGGCAAAGGGGATCGATACTTTCGGTGCCATCGCGCGCGAGTTGAACGCGCAAGAGATTCCGACGGCACGGGGCAGCCAATGGCACCCAACCAGTGTTAGGCGACTCCTGCGCCGCCTGCAAGGGCTGGAACCGCGCACCGCTTCTGACGAGAGACGCTGAGCCAGCGAACGCCGGGGCGGGCACGGCCAGTGTAAAGCTACCAGCGTATGGGCCTGAGGCCGGGGTTGGCCGTTAATGGATGCGGTTGCCCCGCGAGTCGTAGCGGTTGCCGTATTCGTCACGCAAGACCACTTGGCCTGAGGCGGCGGCTTGGCCGCGAAGCGAGTATGGGCTTTGGACTGGCATGCGGCGCCCCGTACTATCGACTTCATAGCCTTCGGCATCGACCCTATTGTTGTACTGGTCCATCCGATAGGGTGGAACAGACGGGCCTGGATCGTGAGATTCCTGGTACGCCACGCAATCAGCGAATTCTTTCGTGCCGATGTCCGCAACAAAGCCAGCGCAAACTAATTTGGCAGGTTGGGCAGCCATGGGCCTATCTGCGGCTTGGCAGCCGACTAGGAGCAGGCTCAACCAGATCGTCGCTGCTATCCGGGATTGCATAGGGATGTCCCTTCCAGGGAGGTCAGGCCGTGAACGCGAGGCAAGTCTGCTAGTTGCATATCGTCAGGTCGCCGCCAAGGCCGTTTTCTGCCCGTGGAATCGATTTGGCCCTCGGCTGGTAGGTGGGTGACTCCCGGCCCCGGAAAATGCTCCAGTGAGTCAGATTTTGACTCCGGCAGGCCACGACCAAAACGAAGGGCCGGGAGGCGGAAGGCTAAGCGGTTGACATACCAACAAGCTCGTTAAGGGTGGCGAGGTGCGCCGTGCCGGTCCGGGTCGGGTCTGAAATGATGATTGAATCACCGGGATTCGATCCGTTTCCACAGCGCGACCTCGGCTTCGACCAGCTATGCATGACGCGGCCACTAATCGAATCGGTGGTGAGGCGCTTCCTGCAGCAGCAAGCCAATATAACGCTGCAGCCGAGTTGTCGTGTCACCCGCCTTCTCGCGGCGGATGACCGGACCGCGGTCGTCGGTGTTCGAGATGTTGGGCGGCGGAAGCCAAGAGATTGCGGCCGATCTTGTGGTCGACGCATCGTCGCGCGGCACGCTTACCCTTGAATTGCTGGACCAGCTCGGCACGCCCCGCCCGGAAGAGGAAGAGATCGGCGCGGACATCGGCTACGCGACGGGGACCTTCGAGATTCCGCAGGCGTTGTCGCGCGACTGGCTCGGGGTGATTCACCGGCCAACCGCCGAGAGCGGACGTAGCGCGATGATTTCTCCAATCGAGAACAATTGCTGGCACGTTGGCCTCAATGCCGTTCATTACGAGAAGCCGCCCGAAAGCCTGGACGATTTCAAGGCCTTTCTGAAGAGCCTCCGGACCTTGACGATATACAATGCCGTCAAGGATGCCGTGCTGGTCGGATCGATTCACCGCTTCCGATTGCCGGGCAGTACGCGACGACGGTTCGAGGCGCTTGCGAATTTTCCGGCCGGTCTCCTGGTGATTGGCGACGCTATCTGCCGCTTCAATCCCGCCTTTGGACAAGGAATGAGCGTCGCCGCAATGGAGGCGCGCGTACTCAGGCGTTTTCTGATGCACGCAGCGTCGCCGCGCATTCCCTCGACGGGCTGGCGCCGGAATTCTTCACGGCGATCCAGGACGTACTGGCGCCACCGTGGTCGGTCGCTGAGAACGATTTTATGTATCCGAAGACACGCGGGCGGCGACCGGAGGATTTTCCGCAGCGGATGAAATTCGGCGCAGCTTTGCAGCGGCTCGCTGCCGAGGATGCCGGCGTGCATCGGATTTTGGCAGAGGTAAACCATCTCGTGACGCCGCCTGGGGCGCTGCGCGATCCGCAGATCGTCAAGCGTGTCGCAACAATGATGGCGGCATCAGGCTGAATCCGGCGTTGCCATCGCCGGCGACCCGAAGTAGGCCACCTTCACGCGCATCGCTGTCAGCCACCAGGGGAGTGGCGGACACTGAAGTCAGCTTGCCACGCTTTGGGGCATCGCATTTAAGCGTCACCCCCATGATGCCGCCGCAGGAATCCGACCATTGTTTGATCACATCAAGTTTGCCTCGATCGCACCACGCGCAGATTGGGCGGCTATCACGGAGCGGCAGCGCGGAAACCGCGTC
>DATHHQ010000806.1:0-5624 GCA_035490095.1 Bradyrhizobium sp. | reverse complement strand
TTCTTGGCCGACATCGACCCTTCTCCCCGCGCCTTGCTGGATACGATGTTCAGCATATCGGGATACCCACAAAAAAGGCGCGTTTCAACGAGCGAGGTGATATCAAGGAGGTGGCTCGGCTGGCAACCCGTCGCATCAGGTTTTCCTGCGTAAAATCACCGGTTTGACGACTATTTGTATCGTTAACGGGTGGTATAGCTCAGCGCGCTGACGCTGAATGCATCCGAAGCGGGTAAAGGCTGTTCAGTGCTCGCAACGGCAGGGCCGTCCTTGCCGGGTGCCGTGGCGGGCGGCGGCGCGTCCGCCGGTGCCGTTCCGCCGATCATTCCGCTGAGGCCGCTCAATCCGGCCTGGGCGATTTTCCGCAAAACCAGATCGTCGGCCGCAGCCCAGGGGTCGCGTCCGGCCTTGCCGGCCGGTTCCTCGCCGGCAAGACGCAGCGCGCGCTGCTGGTCGCGGTCATAAACGTCCCACACCCATGCGATGGTGGTGCGGCCGCGGCTGACCTGGGCCGAAAGATAGCTTCGCACCCGATAAGAGGAGGTGCCTTCGCGCGAGACAATCGACAGGTTGCGAAGCTTCGACTCGCTGTCGAGCACACTCACCATTCGATCGAAGATCTGCGGCGGCGGGCCATCGATCGATTCGAACGCAACCGTAGGCCCGCTGCCGCCGGCCATAGCGAAAGCGCCGCTACCGGCGCCGGCTCCATCGCTGACGCAGCCGCCAAGTCCGCAGGCGAATCCCAGCAGCGTCACGGCGACCGCGGCGCGCGGTGCGGTTCGCACGCCCGCGGCGGCCCGGAACAGGGTTGCGCGGAACAGGGTTGCGATGGTGTCCTTCATCGCGCCGAGCGATATAGTTAAAATGCGTTAAGGTCTAGGGCAGGGAGCCCCCAGCGCTTTGAAAAGATTGGGCCGAAAAATCGCCGCCCACATACCGGCCACAATCTTGCCGCGGAGACGTCTACCCGATCTCAGCCTCTACCCGATCATGCGGAGGTGGCGGGCACCCTGGGCGCATCGACGCTCGCTGGCAGCGTGGTCATTCGCACCTTGAGATGATCGGCGAGCCGGAGTGCAAGCGACGTGATCATCAGCGTCGGATTGGCATGTCCGCTGGTCGGAAAAACCGAGGCGCCGGCGATATAGAGATTTTCAACGTCGTGAACCTTGCAATTGGCATCAACCACGCCGGTTTTGGGATCGCTGGACATCCGCGTCGCGCCAGTGGCGTGCGCCATATCGACCAGCGGCGCGTCTTGAGGACGATTTTCGACGATCCAGTCGGCCATGACAGGGGCAGGTAGTCCGGCCTTGGGCAGTTCGTCCCGCAACAATTGACCAATGCGCAATATGTTGTGCCGGTCAGCCTCGGAGATTTTCCACGTCGCCTTTGCCCGTGGCATCCCGAGCGAGTCCCTGGATTCCGACAGCACAATCCGGCTTTCGGGATCGGGCACTTGTTCGGTCATGACGTGAATGCTCAGGCAGTCGAGCTTGTGCGGGACACCCTTGCTTTGAAATTCACGAACCACAAAGCTCGGATTGACCACCATGAAGAAATTGATAATCAGATTCTGCAGCGAATGTGGCATGAGCTTGCTCTGAAAAACCTTCAGACCAACGGCTTTGGACAACAAGCCGACACTGGTCATCAGCGCCCAGACATCGGCGAACGGATTTTCGCTTTTGAACCTGGCGAGGCGCTTCAAGGCTTCAATCGGATCATCCGGAGAGATTTCCGGAAGCGTGTAGATGGCGGCATTCAGCAGCTTCTCCTCGGCCTGGAGTTCGGGCGAAAAAGTCAGGCCATGAAGATACAGCCGGAAATGACCGTCCTTGCGCAGGGTATAGAAGCCCAGATAGCCGGCCTTCTTGAGGTCGGCGCGGGTGAAGTGACCGAGACGCGTTCCTGGGTGGTCCATCAGGAAACGGCCAACGATGTCATGCTTGTTGCCGAGGCCTTCCTTGCGCTTTCGATTGGAAGCCAGCAACAGGCGCGCATTTTCGATGCCGCCGCTCGCCAGCACGCATAGCCTGGCCGTCACCTTTGACCTGACATTGTTGATGGTGCTCACCTCCAGGTGACTGAAGGCTTTTCCATCCTCGTCGATCTCGATCTGGGTCACCGTCGCATTCACGAGCACGCGGACGTTTCCGGAATCGAGCGCCTTGAAATCGGCTCCAAAACTTTTCATTTGCGTCAGATCACGGCGAGACCTGGCATACTGCCAGAAGCAGGACCTAAGTTTTGACCGGTCGAGCGGCGGCCGTTCGATCTTGCCGCCGAGCAGCTTCCAGAACTCCTCGTCATAGCAATTGGGACCGAGGTTGAGCCAATCCGCCGCGCGATCGAAATACGGCTTCAGACTCTCACGACTGACCGGCCAGCCTGAAAAAGGTACCCAGTCGCGCTTTGCAAAATCCATCTGGTCGAAAGTTGCGGACCTGCCGCCCCAATATTTCGCCGATCCGCCAAACGCCCGCACGCGCATACCGTAGGGTTGGGCCTGCTGGTTGAACGAGCCCATGTTGGGCCCATGAAAGATCCTTCGGAAGTTTATCGCCGCCTCGCCGGCAGGCTCACCCACGCTCTCGACCTGATTGAGGGCCATGTGCGGTTCATGTTCGTCGACCAGACCGCTTTCGATCAACAGCACCCGGTAAGGCGAGTTCAGAAATTCCCGCGCAATTGTAATTCCGGCTGGCCCGGCACCGATGATGGCGATATCAGCTTCAAATTCGTTACCCGGGTCGAAATCGTCCAAATTATCGATTTGCATGACGTACCAATCAGGTCGGCATCACGATTTCGCATGAGCGAAATCCAAAGCCACAGTGTTGACAGGGATCAATGAGCCCCTGCGGCCTACCACCTGATCCGGCGGCGATCAATTGCTGCATCCGATACCTGTCACTCGGAGCTTAGGGCGCGGCGCCGCTGATGACGCGCAAGCGCATGGGCGATCAGCCTATCCATGAGATCCGTTTGCGACAATCCGCTGGCCTCCCAGAGCTTGGGGTACATGCTGATCGAGGTGAATCCTGGCAGCGTGTTTACCTCGTTTACGAATATTTCGTCGCCTTTGACGAAGAAGTCGACCCTGGCTAGGCCTTCGCAGCCGAGCAAACGAAACACCTCAACCGCAAGCTCCTGGATACGATGGGCCTGCTGCGGGGGGAGCTCGGCAGGAATACATAGCGCGGCGCCGTCAGCGTCGATGTATTTCGCCTGATACGAATAGAAGCCGTGCTTGCTGGCCGGCACAATCTCGCCGAGTTCGGATGCGCTGATCTGGCCTCCGGATTCTTCCAGGACAGAACATTCAATCTCCCGCGCTCCGTTCAGGCCCAGTTCGATCAGGAGCTTATGGTCGTAGCGGAATGCAAGTTCGCATGACGCTGCGAATTCCTGTTCGGACCGTGCGCGCGAGACCCCGACCGACGATCCCATATTGGCAGGTTTGACGAATAAATCGGTCGTGCCAAGTGCGGCGACCGCTGCGGCGTAGTCGATCCGGGACCGGGAAGTTGTGGTGATGAAAGGCACCACGGGAAGGCCGGCATCACGCATCAGGCGCTTGGCGACATCCTTGTCCATCGCCACGGCAGAACCCGTCACCGCTGAACCCACGAACGGCACATCCGCCAATTCAAGCGCTCCTTGCACGGTTCCGTCTTCTCCGTTCGGCCCGTGCAAGACCGGGAATACGACGTCGAAGCGCGTTACCGCGCCGCCTCCTGCTGCGTCGTCATCACACAACACGAAGCGGCCCCCACCTGCCGGGACCAGCGCGATTTGCGGCGCCTTGTCAGGGATCGTGAGCGCCGCAGCGCCCGTTCCCGCGCCATTGCCGGCATCGCAGACGAGCCAGCGACCATCCCTGGATATTCCGATGAGAGAAACGTCATACCGCTCAGGGTTCAGGGCCCGAAGGATGTTGGCGGCCGATGCCCTGGAGACGTCGTGTTCGGCCGAGCGTCCGCCGAACAATAATCCGACGGCGATCTTGCGATGCTCTTCAACCATCATTCCACCGTGTGCTGCCGGTCCGTGGTGACAACCGTTGGCCTGGATCTGCGTCGCAGATCAACATCAGCGTCTACAGGATCATTCCAGCATAAGGTTTGCGAGACAAGCCTGTGTTCGATGATCCTGATCGGCCCAAATTTGGCGTCACTCGTCTTGCAGCGCGATCGCATGCACATGGCGGCCGTAATCCGGCTCGCCCAGATGCGCCGAGCGGCGGTAGCTGTAGAAGCGCTCGTCGGAATAGGTATCGACGCCGATGTCGTCGATCATCAGCACGCCGGCGTTTTCGAGCCGCATCCGGATGAAGCCGGCCAGATCGAACATCGCGTGGCCCTCGCGCGCCGAGGGAATGAAGAACAAGGTATTTTCCGCATCCGCCTGCACGAAGCGTTCGACGAATTCGCCGCCCACTTCGTAACTGTGCTGGCGGATCAGGGGGCCGATGGCGGCGACGATGCCGCTTGGTTCGGCGCCGAGCTTTTCCATCGCCTCGACGGTGGATTCCAGAATGCCTGACAGCGCGCCTTTCCACCCCGCATGCGCGGCGCCAATCACGCGCGCATTCGGATCCACCAACAAGATCGGTCCGCAGTCGGCGGCGGTGACGCCGATGGCGAGACCTTGAACGCGGGTCACGATGGCGTCGGCGCGCGGCCGCGACGCGCCTTGCGACGGTCCGGTGGCCACCACGACATCAGGCGAATGGGTCTGATGCACGCTGAGAAAATGCTCAGGGGTAACGCCCATCTGCGCCGCCATCCGGCGACGGTTCTCCGCGACATCGGCGGGACCGTCCTGCGAGCCAAGGCCGCCATTGAGGCTGGTGTAGATGCCATCCGACACGCCGCCCTCGCGGGTAAAAAAGGCGTGACGCAGGCCGGGAATGGCCGAGAGCAGTGGTGATCCGAGTTTCATGGCAGTTCGGCCCTGACGACGTGCGCCTGCTCCTGATCGCCCAACCCTGCCAGCGAGGTGAGGCCGGGTTGCGAGACCGCGAGCACCTTGAACATCGACCCCATGCCGCCGCGGCCGCTGTCGGTCAGCCGTTTCAGCGCACTCGAAATGTCCTCGGAAACCTCATGGCTGGCCTTCGCCATCAGGGTCACCGCGCGGGTTTCGATGCCGATCCATTTCAGGAAATCACCTTGCGGCACCGGGCCATGGACGCGCGCGCCGAGATCCTCGGCGGCGCGCGCCAGCGCCTGAAAATCGACATGGGCGGTGACGTCGGCCTGACCGGGATTTTTCAGCGGGTCGGCGAAGCTGTGACGGGCGATCGCCTGAAAAGTATCGCCGGCATCGCTGCGAACGTGACCGTAGTCGATGATCAGCGCCGCGCCACCCTGGTCGCGCATCCGGGTTGCGATCTTCATGATTTCGGTGTCGGATCGCCATTCGAACACGGCGCCGACCGGCGCGGCACGTACCAGTGGCGGCAGCAGGACTTCGAAGCGCGGCATGGGTTCGGGAGCGAAACCGAAGGCGAGCTTGCCGCCGTCGTCGATCTCGACGGTGCGCTCGTGCCAGCCGGTCTCGCGCTTCACCGCCTGGTGGATCGGCAGTACATCGAAATATTCGTTGGCGAGAAT
>DATHHQ010000805.1:0-8151 GCA_035490095.1 Bradyrhizobium sp. | reverse complement strand
GCGGCCGTTCTCGTCCAGCGTGAAGCCGTGGGTGAGCACGATGTCGAACGGTGCGCGCCCCCTTGTGCCGCAGCTTTCCAGCAGCGACGACTGGAACCAGCCGCGGTGCTGGTCCGAGCCTTCCAGATACATCACGGTGTCTTCGCCGCCATCGACCTTGCGCCGGATGTCGCCGATCTCGGGAAAATGCACGCGGTCTTCCAGCACGAAGGCGTGGGTCGAGCCGGAATCGAACCAGACGTCGCAGATATCGTCGACCTTCTTCCACTCCTCGTTGGCGTGCGAGCCGAGAAAGCGCTCGCGGGCGCCGTCCATGTACCAGGCGTCGGCGCCTTCCTGTTCGAAGGCTTCCGCAATGCGCGCATTGACGGCGTCGTCCTGCAGGATCTCGGCGGAGCCGTCGCCTCTTTCGCGCACGAACACCGCGATCGGCACGCCCCAGGCGCGCTGGCGCGAGATCACCCAGTCGGGCTTGCTGTCGATCATGCCGTTGATACGGTTTTGCCCCGAGGGCGGCACCCATTGCGTCACCGAAATCGCGTGCAGCGCACGGGCGCGCAGCGTGTCGCCTTCCTTAGCAAGAGGCGCATGCGGTCGATCTCCCTCCCCCCTTGCGGGGGAGGGTTGGGGAGGGGGGTAAGCCGCAGATGCTGCCGCTGTGTTTCCCCCCACCCCCGACCCCTCCCCGCGAGGGGGAGGGGAGGAGGCCGCGATGTCCACAGCCCCGGGCCTGCCCGGGGCGTCCACAATAGGTTTATCCATCGCGATGAACCATTGCGGCGTGTTGCGGAAGATCACCGGTTTCTTCGAACGCCACGAATGCGGATATTGATGCTTGAGACGGCTGCGCGCCAGCAGCATGCCGGCGTCGATCAAGGCCTTGATCACGGCCTCGTTGGCGTCGCCCTTTTCGCCCTTGTCGTTGATGACGCGCTTGCCGGTAAAGCCGGGCGCCTGATCGGTGAAGGCGCCGTTCTCATCGACGGTATAGGGGATGGTGGTGTTGATGCCGCGCGCTTCCAGCTCACGTGCGTTCGACATCCAGACATCGAAATCCTCGCGGCCGTGGCCGGGCGCGGTGTGCACAAAACCGGTGCCGGCGTCGTCGGTGACGTGATCACCTTCCAGAAGGGGAACGGTGAATTCGTATCCACTATCCAGGCCCTTCAACGGGTGGCGACACTCCACCGCGTCGAGCGTCTCGGCCGGCAAATCGCGGATCTTCTCAT
Organism: Bradyrhizobium sp.; assembly: GCA_035490095.1. Classification (GTDB taxonomy): domain Bacteria; phylum Pseudomonadota; class Alphaproteobacteria; order Rhizobiales; family Xanthobacteraceae; genus Bradyrhizobium. The sequence goes on along the minus strand of DATHHQ010000805.1, from coordinate 6,922 downwards.
AAGCTGTGACGCGGGCTTGTTTGAACACGCTTTCCGCAAGCGCATCCGCCAAAATCAGAACATCGCCGGGGTTAGCCCAGTTATCGGCCGGCGCCTCGGTGACCCTGTAGAGGCCATAGGAGATTTTCGACGAGAAGCTGATGGCCCGATTGCCGGGCAACGTCCATGGCGTCGTGGTCCAGATCACGACGCTGGCAGCGGCAAGTGCGCCGTGCGCCGGCGACACCACCGGAAACTTCACCCACACCGTATCGCTCGTATAGTCCTCGTACTCGACCTCGGCTTCGGCCAGCGCGGTTTTTTCCACCACGCTCCACATCACAGGCTTGGAGCCGCGATAGAGCGTGCCGTTGGCGACGAATTTCATCAGCTCGCGCGCGATCTGCGCTTCGGCGAAATAATCCATGGTCGCGTAGGGATGATCCCAGTCGCCGATGATGCCGAGCCGCTTGAATTCCTCGCGTTGCACGTTGAGCCAATGCCCGGCATAGGCGCGGCATTCTTTCCGGAACGCCACCATGGCCGCGGAATCCCGAAAATCCGGCTTCGGCCTGCCCTTGGAGCGGTAGTTCTCTTCCTCGATCTTCCATTCGATCGGCAGGCCGTGACAATCCCAGCCCGGCACGTAGTTGGAATCGAAGCCGAGCATCTGCTGGCTCTTGGTCACCACGTCCTTGAGGATCTTGTTCAGCGAATGGCCGATATGGATGTTGCCGTTGGCGTAGGGCGGGCCGTCATGCAGGATGAATTTCGCCCGCCCGGCGGCACTCTCGCGCAGCCGGCCGTAGAGGCCGATCTCGTTCCAGCGCTTGAGGATTTCCGGCTCGCGCTGCGGCAGGCCGGCGCGCATCGGGAATTCCGTCTGCGGCAGGTACAAGGTTTTGGAATAATCGGTGGCGTCGGATTTTTGCGGCTTGTCGGACATGAATGCTCTGGCTGGCTGGAATAGCGCTGAACGCGATCGATCGCGGATGAATGAGGGCAGTCCCGGTCTTGCGCTGAGCCGAAGCTCAGGCGGAAGCCGGGCCGCTAATGCTGACGATGGTGCGCCGCGCAAACATGCGGCTTTCCATAGCAGCCGGGGCCTGAATCGCAAAGCCCCGCGGCATATCTGGATTCGGTCTGACAACGGTTCAGTGGGACGCGGCCGGGTCCCGTCAGTCGACTTGTCCGGGCTTGGTCGCGCCGTCGATGAGCTGCTGAAAGAGCGGCGCGAGGATCTTGATCAAATCGGCTGGCTCGGCCTCGGCCAAGGCCGAGAGGCCGATCATCTGGCGCATCACCTGAAAGCCCGCCACGAGGGAGAGCACCAGCGCGGCGCGCTGGGGCGCCAGATCTCCGCTTAATGCGGCTGCCATCGTTTTCTGATGGCCATTCTCGATCTGCTCACGTCCGATTTCCGCAGCACGCTTGCTGGACGCGGAGTGAAGCATGATCAGGAAACCCTCGAGCGGCGTGTCTCCTGATTTGGTGATGTCGACGAGCGTGGCGGCGATGGTTTCGCCAAGGTTCGATGACTTGAGATTCTCCTGGGTCAGGATAGTCGGCTCGGCCGCCGTTGCGGCGAGAGCTTCGGCGAACAACTGCTCCTTCGATCCGAAATAGCGATTGACCAGCATGGCGGTCACACCAGCCCCGGCCGCGATTTCCCGTACGCCGGCGCCGTCATATCCGGCCCGCGCGAACGCCTGCCGCGCCGAGGTGAGAATCGCCTCGCGGGTGCTGGCGGCGTTTCGGCGGCGCGCGGGGGCGTTCTGCATCAGTGTGTGGCCGCTCCAAATATACGACTGTAGACTTTGCGTTTCGGCAGAAGTATACACTCGTAGATATGAGCGGGCAATGGCCACAGCCAAGCGCCGCTCCATCGCAAGCCACGGGGATCAGGTCGTGACAGCCGTATGTGCATATTCTGACTTCTTTCGTTTCTTCAGGTCATGGGTCGCCGATCCACTCCGGGTCGGGGCCGTCGCGCCGTCGGGTGACTCACTTTCCCGTCTGATTACGCAAGAAATACGTCCGTCCGACGGTCCTGTTCTTGAGCTCGGTGCGGGAACCGGGACGTTCACGAGGGCGCTTCTTGCCCGCGGCATCCGCGAAAGCGACCTCACGCTGGTCGAATATGGGTCGGACTTCATGCGGATCCTGCAGCATCGGTTTCCGCGGGCCAGAGTGCTGTGGATGGATGCGTCGCAACTCGGCAATTGCGATCTGTTCCCCGGCGCGACAGTTGGGGCCGTGGTCAGCGGCTTGCCTCTGCTGTCGATGTCGACCCGCAAGGTCATGTCAATTCTGTCGGGGGCTTTCAGCCACGTTCGGCCTGCCGGCAGCTTCTATCAGTTTACCTATGGCCTGCGTTGTCCGGTGCCGCGCCCGATACTCGATCGGCTCGGGCTCAAAGCCACGCGCACCGGAGCAACCGTCCGCAACATCCCTCCGGCCGCGGTCTATCGAATCACCCGGCGCCAACCCTTCGGAATCACGCGTCGCTCATCCATTCCCGATGGGCTGACGGCATGACTGAGACCGTGCTCGTGACCGGTGGCACCGGGTTCGTTGCCGGCTGGTGCATCGTCGAGCTTCTGCAGCGTGGTTATCGGGTGCGCACCACCGTACGGAGTCTCTCGAAGGAGCCGGCGGCGCGGGCGGCCGTCACATCCGGCGCCGGCTCCAGCGATCGGCTGACGTTCTTCGCCGCTGACCTGATCAAGGAACAAGGTTGGGACGCAGCCTTGGCGGGCTGCGACTACGTGCTTCACGTCGCCTCGCCGCTCGGCGGCGACGTCTCCCGGGATCCGAATGCATTGATCGCGCCCGCACGCGACGGCACGCTGCGGGTGCTTCGTGCTGCGACCAACGCCGGTGTCAAGCGCGTGGTGATGACTTCGGCCGCCGCCGCCGCGCGGCCGCCGCACGGCTCGGACAGCGTCAGCGACGAAACCGTCTGGGCGGACCCAGCCGATCGCCAGTTCGACGCCTACAGGCGATCCAAGATACTGGCGGAGCGCGCGGCGTGGGATTTCATGGCCGGCCATACCGGTTCGACCGCGTTGACGACCATCCTCCCCGGCGCGGTGTTCGGTCCGGTGCTGATGAAGGAGAATCCGGGCTCGGTTCAAATTATTCATCGCCTGCTGGAAGGCCGCCCCGCCGGCATTCCACGCCTCGGATTCTGGATGGTGGACGTGCGCGACCTGGCCGATCTGCACATCCGTGCCATGACGGCGCCCGGGGCTGCAGGACAGCGTTTCATCGCCGCCGGCGAGTTCATGTGGATGGAGGAAATCGCAACGACGCTGCGGTTGAAACTCGGCGGTCGGGCCAGCAAGGTGCCAACTCGCCGATTGCCGGACTTTGTGTTCAGGCTGTTGTCGTTGTTCATCCCCTTGCTGAGGTCGCTTGCGCCGAGTCTCGGGCGCAGGAATAGCCTCACATCGGCAAAGGCGCGGCGCGTGCTGGGCTTTTCGCCGCGGCCGGCAACGACGACCGTTATTGACTGCGCCGAAAGCCTGCTCAGGGAGAATGTGGTTTAGGCGGTTCGGTGGGACGTGGCCGGGCCGGATTTCCGGCGACGGTCATGCCGGCGCCGACATCCCGCGTGACCACGCTGCCGGCCCCGATCACCGCGCCGTCGCCAATGGTCACGCCGGGCAGGATAATGGCGCCGCCCCCGATCCAGACATCGCTGCCGATCCGCACCGGACGCCCGAATTCGACGCCGCTGCGCCGGGTCTTGGCATCGCGGGGATGATCGGCGGCGTAGATTTGCGCGGCGGGTCCGATCTGCGTTCGATCGCCAATGCTCACTTCGACGACATCGAGGATGACGCAATTGAAGTTCAGGAAAACCTCATCGCCGAGACGGATGTTGTACCCGAAGTCGCAGAAAAACGGTGGCCGGATCACGGCGCCCGCGCCGACATGACCGAGACGTTCGGACAGCAGCGCGTGGCGCTCGGATACCGGAAACGCCAGCGCCGCGTTGTAGCGCACCAGCCAGGTTTTGTTCGCAGCCTGATCGGCGGCTATTTCGGCGTCGCCGGGACGATAAAGTTCGCCCGCGAGCATCTTCTGCTTCTCGGTTCTGGTCACTCGATCGCTCCCAGCGTTGGAAACACACCCGGTGCTGCGGCCAACGCCGCACGGGCGCGGGCGCTGTCGTCATCCATCTGCCGCACCAGCGCGTCGATGGAGTCGAACTTCAGTTCGTCGCGGATGAAGGCGATGAAGGCGACATCGAGCGCGGCCCCGTAAAGATCGCCCTTGAAATCGAACAGGAAGATCTCCAGCAGCGGTGCGCCGTTGTCGAAGGTCGGGCGGCGGCCGAAGCTGGCGACGCCGTCGAGGCGCTCGGCACCGCGGCCGACCCGCACCGCATAGATGCCGTGCTTGAGGCCGCAGTTCTTGTCGAGGCGGATATTGGCGGTCGGATAGCCGAGCTCGCGGCCGCGTTTCTCGCCATGGATCACCTCGCCGGCAACGAACCACGGGCCGCCGAGCATCGCGGTGGCGTCCTCGATCTGCCCCTCCGCGAGCGCCATCCGTATCGCGCTGGAGGATACCGGCCGTTCCTCGATATCGACGTGGGCCTGCACGTCGACCTCGATGCCGAGCCGGGGTGCTTCACTGACCAGGAGGCTCGGCGAGCCGACCCGGCCCTTGCCGAAATGAAAGTCGTAGCCGACCGCGATGCCGCTGATACCTAGCCGCTGGATCAGGTCATGGTGAATGAAATCCTGCGCCGAGGTCCCGGCCCGGGCCTTGTCGAAGGTCATGATGACGGCGCCCGCGAGCCCGGTTCCAGCCAGCAGCCGCAGCTTTCCGGCCTCGTCGGTAAGCCGGAACTGGGGGCTGTTCGGGCTAAAAAAGCTGCGCGGGTGCGGTTCGAACGTCACTGCCAGCGCCGGCTGGCCGTGGGCGCGTCCCATCTGCAGGGCCGCCTTAATAACAGCGCGGTGGCCGAGGTGGACGCCATCGAAATTACCCATGGCAACCACGGCTCCCTTCGGGATAGCGGCCGAGGGCGTGGTGTCGCGGATAACGGTAAAACGGGGCGTCATTGTTCGGGGTTCTTCAACTCAGGGATCGGGTGGGGCGGGGACCGTGACTTGGCGGCCCCGATGAAGTCAAGCGGGGCCCAAGCCGGCCCTTGTCGGGCGCCGTGTCCGATTTTCAGGCGGCTGCCGGTTAACGGGCTGTTTAACGGCTGATGCTAGTCCTTGAGGGCGCGGACTGCGGGGCGTTTCAGCCCCGGCAGGCTAGTTGATAGTTTTGCGTTTAGTGCGGGGAGCCAAGAATGGCGGTTGATTTGTCGATGTCGGTGTTGGTGGTGGATGACTACAACACCATGATTCGCATTATCAGGAATCTTCTGAAACAGCTCGGCTTCGAGCATATCGACGACGCCAGCGACGGATCGGCGGCGCTGAACAAGATGCGCGGCAAGAAATACGGGCTGGTGATCTCCGATTGGAATATGGAGCCGATGACCGGCTACGACTTGCTCCGGGAAGTCCGTGCCGACCCCAATCTCGCCACTACGCCATTCATCATGATCACGGCGGAATCCAAAACCGAAAACGTGATCGCCGCCAAGAAGGCCGGCGTGAACAATTACATCGTCAAGCCGTTCAATGCGGCCACGCTGAAGACCAAGATCGATGCGGTGTTTCCCGACGTGGTGAACGCGTAAGGCGCTTCTTCGCCTTGCGCCATTCACAAACTGTCATCGCCCGGCTTGACCGGGCGATCCAGTATTCCGAGGCGCCGGCGACTAAACCGAGAAGCCGCGGCGTACTGGATACCCGCTTTCGCGGGTATGACGATTACCGATGCGGCAAGAGCAGCCCTACCACTTTAGCTCCCGGGTCAGCGCCCGCGGCGGATGGCCGAACAGCTCCTTCACCGAGGCGGGGTCCAGTTGATCGATGCCTTCGAAGTCCTCGGCGTGGATGCCGCGGGTCACGAACAGGCAATCGATCCCGAAGCCGTGGGCGCCGGCCAGATCCGTCCGCACCGAATCCCCGATCGCCAGAACGCGGTTGAGCGGAATCGCATGGCCATGGCGCTCGGCGGCAAGCGCCATGGCGCGCTCATAGATCGGCCGGTGCGGCTTGCCGTAGAAGATCACTTCGCCGCCGAGTTCGCGGTAGAGTTCGGCGATCGCGCCCGCGCAGTAGATCAGGCGGTCGCCGCGCTCGACGACGATGTCGGGGTTGGCGCAGACCAGCGTCAACTTGCGCTCGCGCGCCTGCATCATCATCGCGCGATAGTCTTCGGCGGATTCGGTTTCGTCGTCGAACAGGCCGGTGCAGACGATGTAATCGGCCTGCTCCAGCGGCGCGAGCACCGGATCCAGCCCACGGTAGATCGAATTGTCGCGCTCCGGGCCGAGCCAGAACATCTTCCGGCCGGGGTGGTCGGCGACGAAATGCCGGGCCAGATCGCCCGAACTGACGATGGCATCATAGGTCGCGTCCGCGATGCCGAGCTTGCGCAATTGCCGCTGCACCGAATCCGCAGGGCGCGGCGCGTTGGTAATGAGGATCACCGTGCCGCCCCGGGCGCGAAAGCTGTGGAGGGCCTCGCAGGCTTCCGGAAATGCAACGAGACCGTTGTGAACCACGCCCCAGATATCGCTGAGCACGACATCGATACCGTCCACGAGATCGCGCAGCTTTTCGACAAAGCGAAGAGTTGTCATCGCGTGGGTAGCCGGTCAGCCCGGCGGCCCGGCAGCGCGTCGCGCCAGTGCTGCGTTACCGGTGGTCCTTGGAGGACCAAGTCCGGGATCTTCGACGGAAGCGATCTTGCCAGAGCCATTGGAGTCCTGCGCCTTGCCCGGAGAGGCTGCCGCGGTAGCAGATGCCCCCTCAGGCCGCAACGGCCGGGGTGGTGCAAACAGGAACCCCTGGCCGAACCGCAC
>DATHHQ010000804.1:0-10305 GCA_035490095.1 Bradyrhizobium sp. | reverse complement strand
GTCAATCGCATGCCGACCGGCCAGACCTTTCACCGGCATCTCAATCCGGAGCGCGACATGCCGGCGGAAGCATTCGCGGTGCATGGTCTTTCCAGCGAGTTCCTCGCCGACAAGCCGCTGTTCGCTCATGTGGTCGAGGAGTTCCTGGAATTTCTCGCCGACGCGCCGCTGGTGATCCACAACGCCTCGTTCGATATCGGCTTCATCAACGCCGAGCTTGACCGCATCAAGCGGCCGTCGATCCCGCGCGACCGGCTGGTCGACACGCTTCTGCTGGCGCGCCGCAAGCATCCGGGGGTGTCGAACCGTCTCGATGACCTTTGCTCGCGCTATGCGATCGACAATTCCCGCCGCACCAAACACGGCGCGTTGCTGGACGCCGAACTTCTGGCCGAAGTCTACATCGATCTGATCGGGGCGCGGCAGTCGCAATTGATCCTGGCGACAGAGGGCCGCGATAGCCGCGCTGCCGGCTACGGCGAAATGCCGCGGCGGCAACGCCTGGTGCCGCTCGCTCAACGGGTCACCGAGGACGATCGCGCGGCGCATCGGGCCTTTGTCGCCACGCTGGGCGACAAGCCGATCTGGGGCGATTTCCTGAGCGCGTGACTTATTGAAGCCGGACGCGCGCGGTTCAGCTCGGTTTAGCCGGCGCCGTCTGTGCGGCATTTTGCCGTTCCAGATTCTGGCGGTACAAACCGACAAAATCCACCGGATCCAGCATCAGCGGCGGGAAACCGCCGTCGCGCACCGAGGTCGCGATGATTTCGCGTGCGAACGGGAACAGCAGCCGCGGACATTCGATCATGACCAGCGGATGCAGATTTTCCTTCGGTACGTTCAGAATCCGGAACACGCCAGCATAGGCGAGATCGAAGCTGAACATCACTTTGCCGGCGTTTTCCGCCTTGCCTTCGACCGAAAGCGTCACTTCGAATTCGTTTTCGGCGATATTGTTGGCACTGACGTTGATCTGGATATTGATCGCAGGTTGCTGCTGCTGCGGTGCGAGCGAAGCCGGCGCGTTCGGGTTCTCGAACGACAGGTCCTTGGTATATTGCGCCAGCACGTTCAATTGGGGAGGAGGGGCCGCCTCGGGGGGCGCGCCGTTGCCGTTGGTCATGGAAGTCTCCTGGAACGTTCGAAGGCGAGCGGGACCGATTTTGGGTCGGAATTCGCTCAAAGAGCAAAAATGCCCGTGTCGGGGCGAGTGGCTATCATAGCCCCGCCTCATTCCACAAGGACGACAATCGCCAGGAGACTTGCGCGCGCGCGCTCCAGGAATCGGCCAGCGCGGCGGATGGCGACCATGCCGGCCGGTCCGGCGCGGAAGGTGCACTCTAAATTGTTGAATATGCGTGATTTCCGGGCATGATCGGGTTTCCCCTCGCAGCGAAAACGCGCTACTATTCGCCCGTGGCGAACGGTCACGCGCACCGACTTGGCCTATTGCCGCCGGCATGGCTCCTCATGCCAAGTGCGCCATTGGCCGGGCCAAGTTTCGTGCCTACATGCTGCAGACCCTTCCATGATGTAATCTCTGCCGTTCCCCAAAGGAACGCTCTACCGCCGGACCCGTTACCGGCGCAGACCAGAAAGCGAACGCGACGTGGATATTTACACCATCATCTTCCTGGCGCTGGCGGTCTTCATCTTCCTGCGCCTGCGCAATGTCCTCGGACAGCGCACCGGAAACGAGCGGCCGCCCTATGATCGCGCTGCGCGCAACGTCGTGCAGGGAGCACAGGACAATAATGTGGTCCCGATTCCGGGTGCCGTGATCGACCAGGCGCCACTGGCGCCGACGGCGGATGTGGTTCCGCCGTCCGATCGCTGGAAAGGGCTGGCTGAACCCGGCACGCCGCTCGCTCAGGGACTTGATGCCATTGTGGCGAACGATTCCTCGTTTGATCCGCGACATTTCATCAGCGGTGCACGCAGCGCCTATGAGATGATTGTGCTGGCGTTCGCCAACGGCGATCGCCGCGCGCTGAAGGATCTGCTGTCGTCCGAGGTCTATGAGAGTTTCGAGACCGTGATCAGGGATCGCGAGAAGAATGAGCAAAAGACGGAAACGCGATTCGTTTCGATCGACAAGGCCGAGCTCGTGGGTGCGGAAGCACGCGATCGGGCGGCGCAACTGACCGTTCGTTTTGTGTCGCAGATGGTCTCGGTAACCCGCGACAAGACTGGCACGATCGTCGACGGCAATCCGGATAAGGTCACTGACATTACCGATGTCTGGACCTTTGCCCGCGACACTACTTCACGCGATCCGAACTGGAAGCTGGTTGGCACGGGAAGCGCTCACTAACGCGCGTGGCTTCGGGCGATACGCCGCGACGTTGTATGTCATCGCCATCGCATTGTCGCTGGCTCCTGTTGCCGCGCATGCCGCACGCCGGCATCTGCCATATCCCAGCCTGGCCTCGCCGCTTGAGATCAGCGGCAGTCAATATACTCCGGTGGGGTGGGCCGACATCCCGGGCTGGAGCGAGGACGACCAGCTGCAGGCGTACAAGGCGTTTCGCATCAGCTGCAAGCCGATATCGGCGCAACAACAACCTCCCGCCGATCCCAAGGCATTGGGCATCTCGTTACGCGATCCCTGCCACGCGGCCAAAGCTCTCGATATTTCCGACGGCGCAAAGGCGCGGGCATTCTTCGAGCAGCATTTTCTGCCGTTGCGAATCTCGCGGCTCGGCGAAGGCGAGGGTTTTGTCACCGGCTATTACGAGCCTGTCATCGACGGGTCCCGGACCCAGACCGACGTCTACACCGTGCCGGTCTATCGCCGTCCTTCGAATCTGTTTGTCCGCGGCTTCAAGCAGAGCGCCGCCAGCCTGCCCAACAAGGGGGAGGTGTTTCGCAAGATAGGCCGCCGCAAGTTGGTGCCGTATTACGACCGGGCCGAGATCGAAGACGGCAAGATTGCGGGACGAGGCCTCGAAATCTGCTGGCTGAAAAACCAGACCGATTTGCTGTTCACGCAAATCCAGGGTTCGGCGCGGGTCCGCCTCGAAGACGGCTCGACCGTCCGCATCAATTACGACGCCCATAATGGTTATCCCTATACGGCGGTCGGCCGCATCCTGATCGATCGCGGCATCATCCCGAAAGACCAGATGTCGATGCAGCGGATCAGGGAATGGATGGATCAAAACCCGGACGGTGCCAACGAATTGCGACGGCAGAACCGGTCCTACGTGTTCTTTCGCGAAGTGCAGCTCTCCGACAAGGATGAAGCGGTTGGCGCGCAGGGTGTGCCGCTGACGCCGGGCCGGTCGATCGCGGTCGACAAGTCGCTGCATGTCTACGGCACGCCATTCTTTATCGAGGGCGAGCTGCCGATTGAATCCGAGCGATCGAAGACGCCGTTTCGCCGATTGATGATCGCGCAGGACACCGGCTCCGCGATAACGGGACCGGCGCGAGCCGATCTCTATTTTGGCGCCGGCGCGGAAGCCGGGCGGCTGTCCGGCCGGCTGCGGAACAATATGCGCTTCGCTATGCTGGTGCCCAGGAGCCTCGATCCCGTGGCCCGAGGCCGCAAGATGCCGCTGCCGGATGCGCGGCCATCGGAGAAAATCGCAAAGCTGTTTCCCCAAGTGGATCCACTGAAGAATCAGAAGCCAAAAGATCAGACCACCGGCGCGAAGCCGACGGAGGCTTCCGTAGCGCCTGGCGCAAAGGACACCGCCAGCGCCAGGGAGCCTGCGAAGACCGCCGCGCCCACGGCGGCGCCACCTTCTGCAGCCGTCGCGCAGGCTTCAACCCCGGCGGCCGTCGCGAAACCAGTACCGCTGCCCGAAGCGCGGCCGAACCCCAAACCGGTGCATGAACTGCGCCGCCAGCGTCTCTATCGTGACTACCTCCGCGTCCGATGAAACGCTTGCCCTCGACCTCGATCCCCGAATTGTCGGCACCGCCTCGGCGCAAGCGTGCGCTCAGCGAAGAAGAGCGCGTCCTCTGGGAAAGCGTTGCGAAGCAGACCAAGCCGTTGCGGAAAAGATCCCGCGCCGCAAAGCCGCAACTCGCGGCTCCGGATTCGGAAACGCCGGTCGCCGCGAAACCTGCAGCCGCGACGAAGGCACATCCGCCCGCCAAAGTGCCACGCGCGCCCAGACCGGACGTGGCGCCGGCGGTACCGCCCCTGGCGCCACTTGGACGTCGCGAGCGCTCGCAACTTTCACGTGGGCGGAAGGAGATCGATGCCCGGCTCGACCTGCACGGCATGACGCAGACCCGCGCGCACCGCGCGCTATCAGGCTTCCTGCAACGGGCCCACAGCGATGGCTTGACGTTTGTACTCATCATCACCGGCAAGGGCCGCACCATCGGGCCCGAATCCGAGCGTGGGGTGCTGCGCCGTCAGGTGCCGCAATGGCTGAGCCTGCCGGAATTCCGCTCGCTGGTGGTCGGCTTTGAGGAAGCACATATCGGCCATGGCGGCGAGGGCGCGCTCTACGTGCGGATCAGGCGATCGAGAATGTGAGCCATGCGTGACCGGGTCGACGACCATTGATGAGAACCGGGCGCGGACCGTATCCGGTTACTCGATAACCTCGTCGGCCCGCGCGAGCAGCGCAGGCGACAATTCAAGGCCAAGCGCCTTGGCGGTCTTGAGATTGACGATCAGATCAAACTTGGTCGGCTGCTCCACCGGGATAGAGCCTGGCTTCGTTCCACGCAGAATCTTGTCTACATAGTCGGCGGCCCGCCGGAATATGTCGGTCCAGTTGGGGCCATAGGACACCAGCCCTCCCGCATCCACATACTCGCGGCTCCCGTAAATCGTTGGCAGTCGCGCGCCCAGCGCCAACGTGTTGATTTGAATACGGTGGGTGAAGATCAGCGGGTCCGTGGCCACGTAGAGCGCGTCGGCGCGGCTCTTCAGCGCCTCAATCGCTGGCGCGATCTCTTCCACTTGTCGGATGACGAAGGTGGTGACCTCGAGGCCGACCGCCCGTGCCGTGGCTTGGACTTTACGCATCTCCAGTACCGCACCGGGACCGCCGGCATTGGCCATGATCGCCAGCCGACCAAGCTTGGGTACAGCCTCGCGTAAAAGTTCGAGACGCTTGTCCGTAGTATCGGTCTGCTGCAGCGACAGACCGGTAACGTTGCCGCCTGGTCGCGCCAGACTCGCAACCATGCCGGCGCCAACCGGATCCGTCTGCCCGGCGAATATAATTGGGATCAGCGCAGTTGCCTGTTTCGCCGCGAGAACTGGTGCGGCTCCCCAGGTGACAATAGCATCGACCTTAAGCCTGACGAACTCGGCCGCGATCTCGGCATACCGGTCGCTATTTCCTTCGGCCCAGCGGTACTCGATTGCGATCGTGCGTGCCTCGATCCAACCGAGTTCCCGGAGCCGTCGTTCGAATGCGGCGACCCATTGGTTCGCGACAGCAGCAGTGGCGGCGCCCAGGAATCCGATGGTCGGCAGCTTGGCCGGCGGCCGTTGCGCACGCGCTGCGAGTGGCCATGCGGCTGTCGCCGCTGTGCCGCCGAGAAGTGCGATGAACTTGCGCCGACGCATCTGCCCCTCTGAGAACAGGTCTTGTCGAATGCCTGAAGCTAGCACTTTGCGACTGGTCGGCGGGGCAGAAAATGACGGCACGCAATCGGGCCAAACGTCGATCAGGCCTGAGGTCCGAACGCCTTCGTCTAGTTGGCATCGATCCGAATATGGCTGCAAGCTTTGAAGTCACGCCCCGGTCTGGTCAGAACGGCCTCACGATCCCCACCCGCGGGACCAGTGTGACGATCCAACCGAAAATCGAGACCTTTCGATCATCAGCTGCTACCGGCGGCACGGTCTGCGAACCGGGCAAGGTCTTTACCGCGTGCAGGATCAGGAACATGCAGACCGCCCAGTTCGAAATCCACCGCGAATAATCGAACACGATCGCAAAGATGATCAGATAGGCCGCGCTCACCATCATGATGGCGGTCATGACGATGCGGCGGTGGAATTCTTCCCTTAGCGCGCGGATCAAATTTGCAAAATATATCCAGAGCGGGGCATGCAGCCAGATCAGCAGCGCAAACACCGGCACGCCCAGCAGGTTCGACGGCATCCGGGTCCAGGTTTCACGGATTTCCTGAGCAAGCGGCTGATACCAGATATAACTGAAGCTCAGCAGATTGGTGCGTGCAGGGTCGGCCATACGGCCCTGCAGATATCGGACGAACTCTTCGTGCGATACCGTCATGGTGCCGTAGAATTGCGCGGCGAAGAACAGCAGGCCGATGCACGCCAACGCCGCGATGCCGATGATCGCATTCCGCCGGTTGAAGCCCTGGACGAGATAATAGCGCAGCACCACGATGACCGCGATGGTCGGCACATACATCAGCAGATGAATGTGGTGGATCAGAATGAGGATCATCGAGCCAAGGGCGGCCGATATCACAAAGACAACCGAACGCGCCGGCACCAGCAAGAGACAAATCGCAAGCGCGCAGCCGTAGATATCGAAATGTCCCAGCGTATGCATGAAGTTTTTCAGAAAGAACGGCGAGCCGGCCATGAACACCAACAGCGGCATCTGCGCCTCGTCGAGACCGAAGGTTCGCCGAAACAGCGCGACAAAGAGACCGAGCGTGATCAGCCAGACACCGCCTGAGAGCGCGAATACCAGCCACACCGGCACCTTTGCAAAAAACAGCGATACGGCAGCGCCGATCAACGCGCGCTTGGTAAAGCCGAAATGATAATCGACCAAAAGATGGATGTAGGGGACGTAGGGTTCGCGTGTGATCTTGTAGAAGAAAACTCCGATCAGGACGGCGACGTTGATGGCAAGCATCAGGCGCCAGGGGTTTTCCCGCATACGCAGAATCATTCGGCACCCGAAAACAGCGGCTGAATCAGGCGCGAACTATCCCACGGGGGGTGTACGGGGCGCAACGTGCCAATATTCTCGACGTCGTCCCGGCGAAGGCCGGGACCCATAATCTTAGGCGTTCGTATTGCAAAAAGCTGGAGCGGCCATCGTCTGCAACGACAAAACTTCTCCGGACCTCATCCTGAGGAGCGCGCTCTTGCGCGCGTCTCGAAGGATGGCCGCGAGTCCGTGCTTTGGCGTCCATCCTTCGAGACGCTTGCTTCGCAAGCTCCTCAGGATGAGGTCGGAGATATATTTCACTGCCTCCTTCGCCGGGACGACGATGCCAAATCACAAAATAAACCGGCTCAGATCGGCGTTCTTGGCGAGGTCGCCGACGTGCTTCTGCACGTAGTCGGCATCGATCTGGATGGTCTCGCCATTGCGGTCCGGGGCTGCGAAGGAAATCTCGTCGAGCACGCGCTCCATCACGGTTTGCAGCCGCCGCGCGCCGATGTTCTCCACCGTGGAATTGACGGCGACCGCCACGTCGGCGAGCGCGTCGATGGCGTCCGGGGTGATGTCCAGCGTCACGCCTTCGGTCTGCATCAGCGCGATATATTGCTTGATCAGGGAAGCTTCCGGCTCGGTCAGGATGCGGCGCATGTCGTCGCGCGTCAGCGCTTCCAGCTCAACCCGGATCGGCAGCCGGCCCTGCAATTCCGGCAACAGATCGGACGGCTTGGCGATGTGAAACGCACCCGATGCGATGAACAGGATGTGGTCGGTTTTGACGGCGCCGTGCTTGGTTGACACGGTCGTGCCTTCGATCAGCGGCAACAGATCGCGCTGCACGCCCTCGCGCGAGACGTCGCCGCCGCTGCGGCCGTCACGGACGCAAATCTTGTCGATCTCGTCGAGAAACACGATGCCGTTATTCTCGACCGCATTGATCGATTCCTGCACCAGCTGATCGCTGTCCAACAGCTTGTCGGACTCTTCGTTGACCAGAAGCTCGTGGGAATCCTCGACGGTCAGGCGGCGGGTCTTGGTCCGGCCGCCCATCTTGCCGAAGATATCGCCGATCGAGATGGCGCCCATCTGCGCCCCCGGCATTCCCGGAATTTCAAACATCGGCATTCCGCCCGAAGATTGCGTCTCGATCTCGATTTCCTTGGTGTTGAGTTCGCCGGCGCGCAGCTTCTTGCGAAACGAATCGCGGGTCGCCGCGCTGGAGTTGGCGCCGACCAACGCGTCGAGCACACGCTCCTCGGCGGCGAGCTGCGCGCGGGCCTGCACGTCCTTGCGCTTGCGCTCCCTGGTCTGCGCGATCGCGACTTCAACCAGATCGCGGATGATCTGTTCGACGTCGCGGCCGACATAGCCGACCTCGGTGAATTTGGTGGCCTCGACCTTGATGAAGGGCGCGCCGGCGAGTTTCGCCAGCCGCCGCGCGATCTCGGTCTTGCCGACGCCGGTCGGCCCGATCATCAGGATATTCTTCGGCAGCACTTCCTCGCGCAACGAGCCGGTGAGTTGCAGCCGCCGCCAGCGGTTGCGCAGCGCGATGGAAACGGCGCGCTTGGCGTCGGTCTGGCCGACGATGAAGCGGTCGAGTTCGGAAACGATTTCACGAGGTGAAAAGTCGGTCATGCGTTGCGTGCCATCATGATGTCGATAAACCTGGTTGCGGGAGCCGACGCGTCAGCGCAGACGGTACGATGCCCAGAATTCCAGCTCGGAGCGGTCGCCAGCCGGCACTGAGCAACAAGACGAACGCACCGAGCGTCAATATCGTGAACGGGGTTGTCATGTCGGAGAAACCCGCTTGGCTGATCAGCGTCCAGAAAGCAAATCCGGCGTAGGAAAGGCCGGAAACCAGCATCGCGCGGCGGTCGATCAGGACCGCGACAAAACTCAGTGCCAGAAACACGACCATGATGGCAACAGCCGATTCGGGGCTGAGTTTGGAAGCTACGGTCACCATTCCCTTGATCAGTGAGTGAACGATCAGGGGCGCCGCAAGCAGATGAAGCCAGAAGGCAATGTCGGTTCGGCGGGTCAGTCGTTGTGGATCGGCCATATCGAACCGCATCGCCAGCGCGAAAATCGCAACACCGCAGACAAGAATGACCGCGTTATGCGCAACGGGCGATAACTCCGGAGCCAGTCCATAAACCAGTCCGATGACGGTGCCTGTCAGCGCCCCGCAGCCCGCCGCGATCGTGATGGGCACACCAAACCGCCAGTAGTGAACGGCAGTCAGCAAGACGGTCAGCAGCGCCGCAATAGCCAATAGCGTAGGCTCGTTGCTGTTGATGCCAAACATACCCATCGGGGTTACCGGATAGCTGTACGGCGATATACCGGCGCCGAGAAAGATGCTGGCGCCTATGAACACAGCCACCGCGAACACGATCAGAAGGACAATGCTCGGTAGCGCCATCCGCCGCAGCCGGGTGAAGAATTCGGCGAGCAACCATGCCGTAATGGCGATGGCGATCCACATCCCAAGCTTGCCGCCGGCCTGCAGCGAAAAATACCCGATAGCGCCGAGGAACATGGCAAGGCCGATGGTGACGAAGATGTCGCTGAAACCGCCGATGAAGCGAAGTTGCTCGTCGTCGGGCGAGGCGGGCAATTCGGGCGGCTCACGGACATCTTCCAGTGCACGCAGGCGCTCAGCCTGTTCGGCACTGATGATGCCCTGCTCAACCCCTTTCGCCAGAATTTCACTTGCAATCATCGGTACTGAACCTCTGGTACTAGCTAAGCCGGATCGGCGCTCTCGCAAGCAGTCCGACGCGATCGTCCCTAGAGCGGGATGACTTTTCTTCGAATCGTCATCCCGCTCCATCTTTTTGTTTGAGCATGATCTTTTCGGAAAACCGGTACCCACTTTCCGGATCATGCTCTAGATGATCGGCGGCCCACCCTGCCATAGCCGGATCGCCTCAACCGGATGGATCAGCATCAGAACGTTCAGGGTAAGATTGTCGCGAATGTGAAGTGCCATCACGAGTTCAAATAGAAGTGCGAGCGCAATGGTCGCCGCAATCAAAAGCTTCCTGGCGAGCAGAAAGCCTGCGACCATCGACAGCGTATCGGAGACCGAATTGACGATGCTGTCGCCAAAATAATCCAGCGACACCGTGCCGGCGCGGTATCGCTCGATGATCCAGCTGGAATTTTCCAGGAGTTCCCAGCTGCATTCGACCAGCATCGCGGCCATCAGCCGCCCCTGCCAGGGCAAGCGCGGCAGCAGCAGCCAGGTCGCGCCATAAAACAGGAAACCGTGGAGGATGTGCGAGAACGTGTACCAGTCGGTAACGTGCTGCGAATTCTCGGAGCTTTGCACCACGCCGTGCCAGAGCTTGACATATCCGCAGGCGCAGATCGGCAGCCGTCCCATCGCGAACAGGATGGAGGCTTGCAGGGCGATCAGGCCGGCCGCGAACAGCCACCACTGCCG
>DATHHQ010000803.1:0-48311 GCA_035490095.1 Bradyrhizobium sp. | reverse complement strand
AGCGTCGTCGCGCCGTCCCAGCAGGTGCAGCTGTAGATCATGTGCTTGCCGAGCAGCATGCGGTAGAAATCGTTGCCGACCTCGTAATGTGTCTCGGCGGTCGCCCGATAGCTCTTGAAGCGCGACAGGAACGGCCGGAGGCCGGGCCATACATAGGGGAGGTTGGGGAGATGCTCGGCGATCGCGTCGGCGAGCATGAATGGCGACAATTTGAGCCTGGCGCGCAGGTCGGCGTCGAGCATGCGCGTGATCGCCTGGTCGAGGGCCGGCGAGTCCCACCATCCGTCCATAAAGGATTCCCCGAGTCCGATCGCGCCGCCGGCGAGCGCGCGCTTGTAAAAGCGCGGATCGCGCACGGCGATGTCCCACGGTCGCGGCCCGTCGATCCGGATGTCGGCTTGTGCGAGCAGATCGGCGACCAGCGCCGCGTAGCGTGCGGACACCGGCAAAGTCCTATGCCGGCTCCAGCGCCGGGCTCGTCTCGGCGGCTTCGATGGCCGCGTAATGATGGTGGCGGGTCAGCGGGGCGCTGTTGTCGAACCCGTGCGAGAGCAGCACCTGATATACCAACGTACCGGCGCCATGCGCGAAGTCCGCGAGCCCGCCGTTGAGGTAGAGCCGGAAGGTGCGGAGGACTTCCTCGCCCCATTGCGCACGAATCCTGTCGGCATTCCGCTCGAACCGTTCCAGCCAGTGGCGCAGCGTCAGCGCGTAGTGATAGCGCATGTTCTCGACGTCAACGAGGTGAAGCTGCCGATGGTCGCGTTCGATCGGCCTGAGGATCTCGCCGAGAGACGGATTGTAGTATCCAGGAAACACATACTTCTCGAGCCACGGATTGGATATCGGCGACGGGTTGGCGCGGCTGATGAACTGCAGCATCGCGAGCCCCGGCTTGCGCAGCACCTTGGCGACGAGGTGGTGGAAGCTCGCATAGCTCTCGCGCCCGACGTGCTCGAGCATGCAGATCGAGGCGAACTTGTCACATGATTTTACGTGGTTTGGGATGTTGCGGTAGTCGTCGTGCACGTACTCGATGCGATCGCTGCCGATGCCCAGCCGCTGCGCGCGCTCTCGCGCGAACGCGATTTGCTCCTGGGAAATATTGAACGATTTGACCCGAACGCCGTAGTTGCGGACCATGTGAAGGGCAAGCCCGCCCCAGCCGCAGCCCGCTTCGACCACCAGCTCGCCCGGTTGCAGGCTCAGCTTGCGGCATACCAGATCCATCTTTTGGGTCTGCGCATCCTCCAGCGTGTCGGTCGGCCGGTTGAAATAGGCGCAGGTGTACTGCATCTCGGCATCGAGCCAGAGCTGATAGAAGCTGTTGGCGAGGTCGTAATGCGCGGCGATGTTCTTCTTCGAGCCGGAGAGCGTATTGCGTCGCGCAAAGAAGCCGAGCATGTAGCGCGCGCGCTCCCACAGCGAGCCCTTGAGCAGGCGCTCCTGCAGCTCATAGCTCATCAGCGCTACGGCTTGCAGATCGCCGTCGACATCGACTTCGCCGCGCGTGTAGGCTTCGCCGAAGCCAAGCGAGGACTTGATGATGATGTCGCGCGCGGCGCGATTGGTCTTGATGTGGATCGTGAAGGCGGGTTGTCCCTGGCCGTGAGTCGCTGTGCTGCCGTCTGGAAGAATGACTCGGAACGGCTGGTCAAATTGCAACGCGTCAAAAGCAGCTTGAAGCCGGTCCCGGTACATGGTCGCCCCTCAATTCGCACCTATCCGTCGCAATAATGAAACAATATCAAGAAATTGGTCAACTGACCATGCAATGGCGACGGCATGGCAGGCGCCCAACCAATGCCGCCGCCCCAGTCTGTCAACAAGGTGAAAGCGGCGATCACCCAGCCGCCGGCTCCGACGACAGCCACCGCATCGTGCAGCACCGGGGTGCGCCGGGTTTGCCGGCGGCGAGGGCGTCGAAGGTCAGGCCGGGCGCGATGGTGATTTGTTGGAGATGGGCATGGAGGTGACGCCGATGCGCGTCCGTCGGGGCCGGCCGTTGGTGCGGGCGGTGGGACTCGAACCCACACGACGTTGCCATCGAGGGATTTTAAGTCCTACCGGGTACACACAAACCAATTGATTTTATTGATAGATTTTCCCGTCATTGATAGATTTTCCCGTCGCGGAATTAGCGTGCTAAGTTCTGTATTATAAGTTCTGTGCTAAAAGTGACGAGCTGCGGCTCATTTTGACCCCCCTCGAATGTGCTGAACAATTGGACGTTCCGCAGCCAAACGGCCTGACTAGGCGTGCCCATCTGGGGCGGGAACGTCGTCATCGTGGGATGGGCGAATTTGCCGAGCCTATTGCCTGCGATCCTTATGGCATCATAAGCGATCTAGACTGTGATCTAGACAAAAGTATTGACATTTGTCTGGATCCTCCCAAACTGAAATATGGCGTTCGACTGGAATCCGGTCAAATGCGCCAAGAATATCGCCGAACGCGGTATCGACTTTGCGGATGTACTGGTGGCTTTCATCGACCCCACCAGGAAGGTGGCAGAAGACAGCCGCAAGAACTACGGCGAGACCCGCTACAACATGCTCGCCAAGGTCGATGGCCGGATCTTCCACGTCTCCTTCACCGAACGCGGCAAGATTGTTTGGATAATCTCCGCACGCAAGGCAAACAAACGGGAGCAACGGCGATATGAGCAAGGTTAAGGCACGCGCCGTCCTAGTCAACGGCAAGCCCTATCAAAAGAAAGCAGACGGCAGCTTGGTGCCTCTCAAGGGCAAGACCGACTGGAAGCGTCTTGACCGTATGACCTCCACCCAGGTTGAGGCTATTGCTGCTAGCGATCGCGATGGTGCTCCGATGACTGATGCTGAATGGGCCAAGGCCGAGATTGTTCATCCCCATAAGGTCGCGGTAGGTCTTAAGTTGGATGACGATCTGTTGGGTTGGTTTAAGTCACAGGGTAAGGGCTACCAAACGCGCATCAACACGATCCTGCGGCGCTATTACGAGACTCATCGTAAGGCGGGCTAGCAATTTTTTTAGGGTCGTAGCGTCCGTTCGTGTCGCAATGGCTTCTTTGTGTCTTCGAAGGTTCTTTTTGCTTCTTCTCCAATGCTTGCAAGAGTTTGCGGCTGTGTTCACGTGTGAGATTGGCAAGCTGCGATTTTACTTCAACAAAGTCTGATTTCTTCGCCATTTTTCGTTCGCAATGAGTAGTCGTCATGAGATTATTTGGCGCGGGCGCCCGGACTCGAACCGGCGGATCAATCGAACCGAGGCATTTTTTCAGCTATGGCTTTAGCCGCCTCGCCTAAGCGGCTCCACTTTTGGCGCGTTTGCCGTTCGGGGCCGGCCGTTGGTGCGGGCGGTGGGACTCGAACCCACACGACGTTGCCATCGAGGGATTTTAAGTCCCTTGCGTCTACCAGTTCCGCCACGTCCGCGCCGTTGTTTCTTATAGGGTTTTTGCCCCGGGGCAACGAATGTTTTCCAGGTCGGCGCTCCCGTTTTCCAAAACGGTGCAAAACCTGTTCACTTTGCGTCCCTCACTCGAGTGAAGGCCCGGATGACGTTCGCCTCCGCCTGGACGTGCCGGGTGTAGCGCTTGACCATGCGCTCCGACTTGTCGCCCAGCAGGTCGGCCACCTCCGAGTTGTTGGCGCCGCCGGTCCGCTTCCACCAGGCGGCATAGGAGACGCGCAGGCCGTGCAGGGTGGTCCCGGCGCCGATCAGGCCGGCTCGCTCCAAGTCGCGCAGGTAGTGGCTCGCGCGGGTCTGCCCCGCTGGTTCTTGCGCGTCACGATGCTCTGACCACGGAGCCCGCCGCCGAGCGTCTCGATAGAGAATGTCTCCGCACACTGCACGCGGTCGCGCGGTCGATTATAGGCCGCGAGCATGTCCGGCATGGAGAGCCAGCGGACGTTGACCAGATTCCCAATTCTTCAAGGCCTTTTGGTCCCGCTGGCTCCGGTCAGCCGATCGCGGCCTTTGCCGCCTTGCTGGCGATGCCTACCGATGTCACACTTCCGGTCAAGTCCGACGGCAAAGGCCGGGCAACGGGCATGCGGGACGATAGAGGGAACGATGAAGCTCGCTGCGAACCTGTTCGCCGCCTTGGTCGTGCTGCTCATGGCGCAGACGGCATCGGCGCAATCCAATTATCCAAACCGGCCGGTGAAAATCCTGGTCGGCTTCACACCCGGCACGGCTCCGGACCTTGCGGCGCGCATTCTAGCCGACCGGTTTTCGGAAGTATGGGGCACGCCGTTCGTGGTCGAGAATGTTCCCGGCGCCGGCAGCAACATCGCCACCGATCGCGTCGCCAAAGCGGCCGCCGACGGCTACACGTTGCTGATGGGCGGCAACTCGTCGCTCGTCATCAATCCGAGCCTGTATGAAACACTGCCATTCGACCCCCTCAAGGACTTCGCGCCGATCTCGCAAGTATTCATCGCGGCGAACGTGCTCGCCGTTCCGCCCGAACTGCCGGTCAAGACCGTGGCGGAACTCGTGGCGCTCGCCAAAGCGCAGCCGGGCAAGCTTTCCTATGGCCATGCCGGCGTCGGCACGTCGCAGCATCTGGGCGCCGAATTGTTCAAATACATGGCGCATGTCGATATCGCACCAGTGCCCTATCGCGGCACCACGGCGTTAATGCCGGACCTGCTCGCCAACCGAATCACCATGTCGTTTGCCAATATCGTGAACGTGGTGCCGCTCGCGCGCGAAGGGAAATTGCGCGCGCTGGCCATCACCTCGATCAAGCGCTCGGTCCTGGCGCCCGACCTGCCGACCATGGCGGAATCCGGATTCCCTGGTTTCGAGGCCGTGCCGGTTCGGCCTGCTCGCGCCGATCGGCACGCCGAAGGATGTTTTGGATAAATTGCACGGCGAAACCGTCAAGGCCTTGGCGATGTCGGAGGTGCGCAAGAAGTTCGACGAAGTTGGTCTCGAACCGGTCGGCAACACGCCGGCTGAGTTTACCGCGATCATCAAGAAAGAAACGCCCGAGTGGGCAAAAGTGATCAAGGATGCCGGCATCAAGCTCGGCAACTAACTCAACCTTTCGGGCGCAACACTTTGAAAGATTGTCGACATGTCGCAATTTGTCGGACTGCCCGGCCGAGGGCAAAGCGGACTTTCAGGAGGGCTGTTTCTGGCGCACAGCGGACGTTCACGGAAACACGAAGGCTGCTAAGTGCCAAGAGCACCATTCACGTGCCGAGAAAACCCGCGCGAATGAATTCGCGCGTTCGTGAAATCGTCGCCGCCAGCCCTGCATAGCCGACGTGTAGAGATCCCGCACCTCCCTGTCGTGGGCTCGGTTGGTGTGAGATTCAATTGTCAAACAGCCCGACGTGCATCAGACGCACGTCATCGCCCCGTGCTTTGTCCGGCTCCAGGCCCGCCGGTTCTTCTCATGCATTCCTTGCCATAAGGGGCGTGCGGAACGACTGGG
The DNA here is from genome assembly GCA_035490095.1 of Bradyrhizobium sp. Classification (GTDB taxonomy): domain Bacteria; phylum Pseudomonadota; class Alphaproteobacteria; order Rhizobiales; family Xanthobacteraceae; genus Bradyrhizobium. The sequence continues at coordinate 42,880 of DATHHQ010000803.1, read as the reverse complement.
CGAAAAGCCGATCTCTCTGCATCAAGCTGCTAACTTCGATCGAGATCCGTCCGCCGCTTCCATGCGGCGCAATGGCGGGGCCTCCTGACATCTTCTGTTCGCTATGTCCGGCGCGCAGCGTGACGGCGCCGGAGACGAGGTGGACGAGCGCGCTATGACCGCCCGGAGGATCGAACGGTCAGAATGCAGCAGATGCAATCGCCCTCGAAGCCGCCGGTGCGACCGCAAAGCCGTGTGTCGCACCAGGTCCACCGCCACGCTCAGCGTCGTCAACGATCGAGTGATCGACTGAAGGGAGCGGCGCAAGTGGCGGGCGGCCGTTCTAGGGACTCAGAAAAACGGCCGGGATAGGGAAGTTGTCCGTCAGGAGACCGAGCGCTTCCACTTCGGCCCGATGATCGTCTATTTCCAATATGATCAAAATAAACGTCAGCACGACCGCAATGTAGATGAGCGACGGCGATGTCTCGGCAGGCGCGCGCTCATCGTGCGGCGACATCCAGTCGCGGAATGAACGCCTCTCAGCGTGTGACTGATAAGGAATACCGAAAAGCTTGCCTTCGACGTCAAGCTTGACGCGGACCAACCATCTTCAGAACGTACTCGGCGTACAAATCTCCAAGCTGCTCGGGTGTCAGCTCTCCTTTGGCCGAAAACCATTGCGACACGGAAGTACAAAGCGACATGATCGCAACGCGCAAATGTGGAGCACTCCGGAATTGAAACTCGCCGCGCACCCGGCCGTCATCAAGGCAGTCGGCGAAGAGCTGCTTTACCTGCTGGCGTATTGCAACGACGGCGCGCTGTTGGCAACGATCGAGCGCATCAAACTCGTAAGTCGCCACATGGACGGTGGTGTACATGCGCGCATTACAGCGAACGTAGGCGGCGACCAGGGCGCGGAGCCGTTCCGTAGCGGAAGCTTCGACCTCTGCCGTCCGTTGTAATTCCTTCAGCATCGCCGATGCGGTGACTACCGTAAGCTTGAACAATAGTTCGTTCTTGCTTCGGAAGTGAACGTAGAGGGCGGCCGGACTCATCTGGGCCCGCTTGGCGATATCCCTTGTGGTGGTTGCCCGATAACCGCGCTCCGCAAAGCACTCGATGGCGGCAATCACCAGCTTGCGAATCGAATTGTTGCGCTCGGCGCCAAAAAATTCCGACAACACCCCTTGGTTGATGGAGTCGGTAAACGCAATGACGTCGGATCCACTGGATACCGGCAGTTTGGATGTTCGGCGCACGGTCCTGGGCTTGCTCGGCCCGGTGGCGTTCTTCAAATTCCTGGCTTCCATCATCGCCTTATCAAAAATGCGCCGGTGTTGGCGGCGCGCCATCAAGTAGTACACGACGGCTTGTCGGTCCGCATCCGGATAATCGGATGCAACCGCGCAGTTGCAAACCCGGAAGACGTGCGAACCACAAAGCGCGGGCCGCCATTGACAACGCATCAAGTTTATCCCTAGTCTCCAGAACTAAGCAAGCGCTTGCATAGCAAACCGCGACAAATTGAATGCGACGAGGGCGGGGAATGATCAGGGTCAGCCACGACTATCTGGATCCGGGCTTCATTGCGGACCCGTACCCGTATTTCAGGAAGATCCAGAGCGAGATGCCCGTTCACTGGAACGAGCGCTGGCGCGGCTGGATCGTCACCCGCTACGACGACGTATACGCCGCACTGCACAACGATCGCCTGATGGCAGATACGGTCACGCCCTACTTTCAGGCGATGAAGCCGCAGGACCGGGAGAAATACGCGCTGATCTACGACGTCCTGAACAACTGGACGGTCTTCATCGATCCGCCGAAGCATACCCGCCTGCGTCGCCTGATGCAGCGGGCGTTCACGCCGCGCGCGATCGCGAAGATGCGTGAGGTCGTCGAGGCGATCGTGGCGAAGCAGTTGGACAAGTGGGAGCAGAAAAAGCAGATCGACGTCATCGATGATTTCGCCTATCCGCTGCCGGCCAGCGTGATCGCCAGCATGATCGGGGCACCGCTTGAGGACGTGCACCTGTTTCATGTCTGGGCGGATACGCTCACCAACCTGCTGCACGGCGGCGTCGGCGCATCCGACCGGCTGACCAGGGCCCAGACCGCGGTCGAGGAATTCAATGTCTACCTGTCCGGACTTTACGCGGAGCGATTGACCAATCCGCGTGCCGACATGATGAGCTGGCTGATGGAAGCACAGGCCGGTGACCCGTCAATCCGCAAGGAGGACGTGATCTATTCATGCATGCTGCTGCTCGTCGCGGGCCATGAAACCACGCAAAACCTGATCGCCAACACCCTGGTTGCGCTGTTGATGTCGCCCGATCAACTCGCACTGCTGCGCCAGGACGAGCGGCATATCCCAACCGCCATCGAGGAGGGGCTTCGTTACAACGGTCCGGCGAAGGGAACGATGCGGGTGGCGGCCGGCGACATGGAGATACGCGGTGCCTCCATCAAGGACGGCGATCGTGTGCTGTTGTGGATGGCCGCCGCCAACCGCGATCCGGAGAAGTTCGCCGCGCCCGATGCTTTCGATGTGACCCGCAGCCCCAACCCGCATCTGACCTTTAGTCATGGAATTCATTTCTGCATGGGCGCGCCGCTGGCGCGGCTGGAGCTGGAAGTTGCATTGACCCATATCCTCCGGCGCTTTCCGAAACTCGCGCTCGCCGGCCCGGTGGTTTATCGCCCCCGCGTGCTGACCCGCACCATGGAAGCGCCGCTTCTCATGGCGGTGGCGTGATGTCCGCGAACCCAGGCAAGTTCCGCGTCGTGATCGACCGCGGGCTGTGCGTGGGCTCCGGACTGTGCGTTGCGACCGACAGCCGGCGCTTTGCGATCGGCGCTGATGGCAAAGCGGAATATTCCTCCGAAACCGTTGATGTCGATCTGGCCGAGGAGGCCGCCGAGCTTTGTCCGCAAGCCGCCATCACGCTCGAATCCGGGGATGGCACATGAGCGCACCGACCTCCTGGCGCACCGCACTGACCGAGGCGACCGACGACGGCGTGCGGATTCGCGGCTATGATCTGCGCGATCTCGTTGGCCGTATCAGCTTCGCCGAGGACATCCTGCTGATGGCCCGCGGTGAGCTGCCGACCGAAGGTGAGGCGCGCCTGCTGGAGGCCATCCTGGTATCGGTGCTCGATCGTGGCATCGTGCCGTGCTCCGTGGTGACACGCTATCTCGCATCCTCGGGCTCGCCGATTCAGGCGGCCGTCGCCGGCGGCATTCTCTCCTTCGGCGATGTCTATGGCGGCGCTGGTGAGCAGCTGGCCGAGGCGCTGGCGAATAATATTGAGGCGGTGCGCGACGGAACGATAAGTCGGCAAGAGGCCGCGCAACGCGTGGTGCAGCATTTCACCGATCGTGGCCTGCGGGTCCCGGGCTATGGCAGCGCCGTCCACCGTGGCGGCGATCCGCGCGTTCCGAGGCTGTTCGAGATCGCCGAGCAGGGAAACGTACTGGGCGAATTCACTTATTTGGCGATGGAGGTCGAAAAGCAGCTCTCGAACGCCAAGGGGCGTCCGCTAGGAATAAACCAGGATGGCGCACTGGCCGCACTCGGTCTCGATCTCAAGCTCGATTGGCGCCTGATGCGGGCATTGGCATTCATTCCGCGCTCGGCCGGCCTTGCCATGCACGCGCTGGAGGAGATGGCAAGAGAGTCCGGCTGGCGGCACGTTCCGAACGCCGAGGTCGTCTATGATGGACCCGCGGCGCGTCCACTGCCACCGAGAGGCGGAGGGAGCTGATGAGTATCGGCGAATGGATCGTTCGCAGCAGCCAATGGTACCCGGACAAACTCGCGCTCGTGGCCGGCGAGCGGCGTTACACCTACGCGCAATTCAATGCGCGCGTGAACCGTCAGGCCAACGGCCTGATTTCAGCCGGGATGCAGCGAGGCGATCGTATCGCCTACCTCGGCAACAACAATGCCGAAGCGGTCGAATGCACCGCGGCCGCGGCCAAGGGCGCTTTCGTCCATGTGCCGATCAGCTTCAGGCTGTCGAACCGCGAAGTCCGTCAGATTCTGCAACACAGCGGCGCACGCATTCTGATCATCGAGACCGAATTCGCTGACAAGCTCGGCGAAATCGGCGATTGCCCCGATCTCGAGAAGATCATTCACTTCGATCCCGGCAACCTCGCCGCGTCGCCGTTCGAGGCTTGGCTTGCCTCGCAGGCGCACGGCGAACCTGATGTCGATCCGCTGGCCGACGATAATTTTCTGATCGTTTACACCAGCGGGACAACCGGATCGCCCAAGGGAGTTCTGTTCCAGCAACGGCAATCCATCGCGCACGCTCCGATTCCGATCCTCTATTACGACATTGGCGCCGATAGCCGCTTGCTCATGGTTTATCCGCACAACTCCGTTGCATCGATCAATATGTTCTACATCCCCGCCTGGGTGGTGGGCGCGACCGTGGTGATGGCGGATGCCAGAGGGTTCGTCGCCGAGCGATGGCTGTCGCAAGTGGAAGCCGAAAAGATAACGCATTGCCATTTGGTGCCGACGATGCTGATCCGCGTGCTCGACAGCGGTGCCGCGGCCCGCTTCGATCTGTCGAGCCTGCAAACGCTCGGCTACGGGTCGGCGGCGATGCCCCGCGAACGCATCGAGCAGTTGCACAAGACATTCGGCAGTATCCTGGTGCAGGGCTACGGGATGACCGAGGTCAGTTCGCTGGCCGCCGTGCTGACCAAGGCCGATCATTCGAAAGCGCTGGCGGGCGACGGCCGGCAGTTATCGGCCTGTGGGCGGCCGGTGTTCGGTTGCGAATTGAGGGTCGTGGACGACAATGGCCAGGCAGTCCGGAACGAAGAGATTGGGGAGATCGTGTTCCGAAGCCCCCAGGTCACCAGTGGCTATTGGCGCGATGCCGAGCGCACCCAGGCCGCCATTCAGAACGACTGGCTGCACTCCGGAGATCTCGCGACCGTCGATGCCGACGGCTACATCTACATCGTCGACCGCAAGAGCGACATCATCATCAGCGGCGGATTCAATGTCTCCAGCAAGGAGGTCGAGGAAATCATCGGCTGGCACCCGAGCGTGAGAGAGGCGGCGGTGGTGGCGCGACCGGATCCGGAATGGGGCGAGAAGGTGCATGCCTTCGTGGTGCTGCAGCCCGACACCCGGTTGACGCAGGCAGAATTGATTGCGTTCTGCCGCGACAAGCTCGCCGGCATCAAGTGCCCCGATGCCGTCGAGTTCATCGACGAACTGCCGCGCAACGCGCTCGGCAAACTCATTAAATCGGAACTTCGCGGATGGGCGCGCGCACACGCATCTGCCAAACAGGTAAAAAACCATGCGTGAAGCCATTCTCGACGTTAGTTATGAGGACATAAAGCTGGAGCGGCGCGGCCTTGCTGCCTGGATTACCATCGACCGCGCCAGCCGCGGCAATTCGTTCCGGCGCCAGACGCTGGACGAAATCATCGATGCTCTGGAACGCATCACTGATGCACCCGACGTTCGTGCCGTTGTTCTCACATCCGCCGGTAGTCGCTTCTTTTCGACCGGCGGCGATGTCGGCGACTACTGGACCCGCTATCGCGACGACATGGTCGGGATGCGTGCCTACGAACGCGCGCTGGAAAAAACCTTCGCCGAGATGATCCATTGCCCAAAGCCGATTATTCATCGCATCAACGGCGACTGCGTTGGCGGGGCCAACGCCTTTCATCTCGCCGCTGATATTGCGGTGATGTCAACCAACGCCAAGCTTCAGCAGGTCGGGACCATGATTGGCAGTGTCGGTGGCTTCGGGCCGACTCAGTGGTGGCCGCAGGCGGTCGGCGACAAGCGCGCGAGGGAAATCCTGCTGTGCTGCAAGCCGGTCAGTGCCGAACTGGCGCTGCAGTGGGGGGCGGTCAACGCCATCGCACCGTATGAAAAGCTCGATGAGACCGTGCAGGCCTATGTCGACAAGCTGGCGAAGGGCTTCCCCGACGCCATGCGCTACACCAAGGTCGCCGTCAACGCGCCGAAGGAACTTGCGTTCCGCGAGATGACCCAGGCACGCGAATGGCTCTCTTTGCATTTCCCGTCGATGGAATCCCGCGAGGGTTTTGGCGCCCTCTTTGAGAAGCGGGCGGTCAACTCTGAACCGAGCTGGAAGGCCACCGACACCGGCCATGTGACGGTTGCGCCATATGGTGGCTTCAGCATCAATTGCAAATCGTGCGGCGCAACCTACCTGCCGGAGGACCACAGGTTTTGCGGCATGTGCGGCGGTGAATTACCCGAATTGGGCAAGTCGACATGAGCGCGGCCCAGCGCGCGTTCGTGGTGTCGGCGGCGGCAGGCGGCATTGGCGGTGAATTGGTCGGGCGTTTGCTGGCTGCCGGTCACCGCGTGCTCGCCTGCGACATCAGTTCGCGGCGCCTGGCGGCGCTATCGGAGCGTTTCGGTGAATATCGAAATTCGCTGGTGACACACAAGGCCGACGTTGCCGATGAGACGTCGGCCAATCACATCGCCGCGCTCGCCGTCGAGCAGTTCGGTACCGTGCACGGTCTTGCCAACGTTGCCGGAGGGATCGCCGGAATTGGCGAGGACGTGATCGATCGGGACATCGAGCGCATCGGTCTGGAGGAAATGCGTCAAACCTTTCGGCTCAATGTCGACAGTGCGTTCCTGCTCACCAAGGCGCTGGTACCCGCGTTCAGGGCAAGTCGATACGGCAAAATTGTGAACGTGGCGTCGCTGGCTGCCTTCGGCAACTTCGATCACATGGGCAACGCGGCCTACGACGCCGCCAAGGCGGCGGTCATCGGGCTCACCCGCACGCTGTCGCGCAGCCTCGGCAGCGATGGCATCCGCGTCAATGTGGTCGCGCCCGGCTCGATTTATACCGAGCGGGTGCGCGAGGTGTTCAGCCAGGAATTTCTCGACACCCAGATCGCACGCATTCCGTTGCGGCGGATGCCGGGTCCGAACGACGTCGCCGCGTTGATCGAGTTCCTGTTGCAGCCGGAGTCCGATCAAATCAGTGGAGAGGTGATGAGGGTCGCCGGCGGATTGAGATAGCTTTTTGAATATCTGAAAACACATAAATAATTTCCTGGGAGGGAAGCCATGCGCAGATTAGTTTCGCTCGTCTTGTCGGCGATCGCTGCCGTCGTGCTGTCAAGCGGCGGCGCCCTGTCGGCGGAAGCGGTCAAAATCGGGGTGGTTCTGAGCTTGAGCGGGCCCGCCGCCGTGTTCGGAATCCCTGAGCGCGACGCCATCCAGGCGGCAATGGACAAGCTGAAGGCGGACGGCAAGCTGAAGCGGGGAATCGAGCTTGTCATTTACGATGACAAGACCAATCCCACCGAAGCGACGCGCATGGTCACGCAGGCCATCAGCAACGACAAGGTCGTTACCATCATCGGCCCCGGCACCGGCGGCAACATCCTGGCGGCCGGGCCGCTCGCGCTGCGCATGCAGGTGCCGTTGCTCGGGCCGGCCGGAACGATGGCGATCACCGACCACAAGAACGAGTTCTATCCGTGGGTATTCCGCGTGGCGCCGAGCGATCGCGTCGACGTCAAGGTCATCCTCGAGGATATGGCCAAGAGCAAGGCCAAGAAGATCGGCGTCTTCTTTCAGGAAGACGCCTATGGCAAAACCGGTGTCGACTTCGCCAAGGAGATCGGCCCAACGCTCGGCATGGAAGTCGTCGAAACGGTCAGCGCTCCCTATGCAGCGACCGATCTGACGGCTCAGGCGACAAGGCTGCGCAACGCCGGCGTCGAGGCGGTATTCCTTCAGGTTTCCATCTCCTCGCTCGGCGCGTCGTTCGTCAAGGCCGCCAACCAGGTCGGCCTTACGGCGCCGGCCTATGCCAATGCCGGCCTTGCCCAGCGCTCATTTGCCGAGTCGGTCGGTAGCGACGTCGACGGCCTGCGTGTGCTCAGCATCGGCAATCTCCCCTATGATCCGTCCGACGGCGAGGCTGAGCTTGCCAAACTGTTGAAACAGGCCGGCAAGGTCCCGCAAGGCTGGGGTGAACTGGTCGGTACCAACGGGTTGATGACCGTCGTCGCTGCGGTGAATGCCCAAGGCGACAAGGAGATTACCGGCGCCTCGATGCGAGATACCATTGAAGGTCTGTGTGGCTACCAGGCGTTTGCCCGCGGCAAACCGTGCTTCTCCAAGGACAACCACGACGGCTGGGCGGAAGATTCGCTGGTTATCACCGAACTACGCAACAAAGAGCTGAGAACCAGGCGTTAACTCGCGGAGACGGCATTGTACGTTTTGACCGAGTACATTGTACGCGGCATCCAGGCCGGTTCGATCTACGGGCTGTTGGCGCTGCCCATGAGCCTGCTGTTCGCGACCGCGGGTACAATTGACTTCGCGGTCGGCGCCTATGCCTTGCTCGCCGCCGCCGTCGCCACCATCGTCGCGGGTCCGCTTGGAATAGCCATCGCCATAGCGGCGGCGATCACCGCGGCGGCGGCGATGGGGGTCATCTTCCTCGTCCTGACGCGCATCGGAACCAGGGACCATATCGTCTTTGCGCTCGCAAGCTTCGGTCTCGCGGTGGCGATCGCCTCGTTTATTCTCTGGCAGTTCGGAACCCAGGCCTTCGTCAGGGCTTCGTTCTCGCAGTTCTGGTCACTCGGCGGCATTCGGATCAGCCCGCAAGGCGTGATCAATCTCGGACTCGGGGCGCTCGTTACACTGCTGCTGTATCTGCTGCTGTACTGGTCGGATCTCGGTCGTATGATGCGTGCCGCCGCAGCAAATCCGTCCGGCGCCGAGCTTGCCGGCGTTCCCGTCGCGCGGATCCAGTTCGGTACTTACCTCGCAGGCGGACTGCTCGGCGGCCTTGCCGGGATCATGATCCTCTACAGCGCCGGGCTCGATTTCACCGCCTCGCTGAGTCTCACGCTCGGCGGCTTCGGCGCCGCGATCATCTTCGGCATTACCAGTCCACTGCGATGCCTGCTGGGCGGCATTGCCATGGGCGTTGCCGAGGCGCTTGCGGCCGGCTACACCTCGGGAATGGTGACCGCCATGGTGCCGTTCCTGTTCGTCTTGATCGTCCTCTCGCTGAGCAACATCAGAGGTGGAGCGATGGCCGGGGATCGGCCATGATGGGCTTTACGAGCCGCCCGAGCACCATGATCGTGCTGGGGCTGGCCGTCGCGAGTGTCGCTTTGGCTGCCCGCGATCCGGTCTGGACCGACACCTGGGTTATCGTCGGCGTCTATGTTCTGATCGCGCTGTCGACCGGCATCAGCTACGGACAGGCCGGAATCCTGTCGATGTCGCAGGGCGCCTTTGCCGCGATCGGCGGTTATGCCGCAGCCGTTAGCACCCTGCGCTTCAGGTTGCCCCCCGGCATCGATCTGCTGATTGCAGTGGCGCTGCCCGCATTGCTCGCCTACGGGCTGGCGCGCCTTGTCACCCGTTTGACGCCACTGGCAACCGCGCTCGCCACGCTGGCGCTCGGCAGCGTCATCGAGATCGCCTTGCGCAACATGGACAGCATTACCGGGGGCTACATCGGTCTTGCCGGAATACCAGGCATCGGCATTATCGACACGCCGCTGAAATATTGCGTGCTGGTTTGGGCAATGATTTGCCTGTGCGTCTTAATGTACGAAAATCTGGTGAACTCGCCTTTCGGCCGCGCGCTCAACGTGATCAGGCACGATCGGATGCGCGCGCAAGCTGACGGGGTCAACGTTCCGCAACTGCTCAGCGCGGCGTTCGCGTTTTCGGCGGCGATCGCCGGATCGGCCGGCTGGCTCTACGCGCATTACATCAGCTACATCAGTCCGAACTCGCTCGACACCCACACTTCGATCTCGGCTCTGCTGATGACCGTGATCGGCGGTTCCGGCATCATCCTCGGACCGCTCGCGGGAACTGTATTCCTTGACGTTCTGGTTCGTCATTTGCCGGCGCAGGAACTTCAGGGGATGTTCTATGGCGGCGCGTTGATCCTCATTCTGATTCTGGCGCCAACCGGATTGCTCGGGCTCGTGCCGGCCTTGTTGGCAAGGCTCCGCGTCCATCGCGCTCTCCGCGGCACGACCAAGGCGGCCACGGTCAAACCGGAGGCGGCGCAGTGACCGGCGTACTCGCAGCCAGCGGAATCCGCATGTCGTTCGGCGGCCTCACCGCCTTGAAAAGCGGCGCCATCGAGGTGGCGGCGGGCGCGATCATCGGGCTGATCGGCCGCAACGGTTCAGGCAAGAGCACGCTTTTCAATTGCATCACTGGTTACGTCCGTCCGCAGGCCGGCAGCATCACTTTGTCCGGACGCGACATCACCGGAGTTGCGCCGCACCGTATCGTCGAACATGGCATCGTTCGTACGTTTCAAACCCCGCGACTGGATTTCGATGCAAATGTGCTGGCTGCCGTGCTCTGCGGTTTCTACCCGGCAAGGTGCTCGACGTTTCTCGGCGCGCTTTCCGGGCTTCCGGGTGTGCGCCGCGAGGAGCGAAGGCTTGTAGAGCAAGCCGATCACCTCATCGACCGGCTCGGGCTTGCTGCGCAACGCGACCAGCCGCTCGGCACCCTGTCGATGGGCCAGGTCCGGCTAGTCGAAGTTGCACGTTGTCTTGCGGCCGATGCGAAGTTCGTGTTGCTGGACGAGCCCGCCGCCGGATTGACGCGCGAAGAGCAATTGGTGCTTTGCCGCCAGATTCGCGGGCTGGCAGAGCAGGGCATCGGCCTGCTTCTGGTCGAGCACAATTTTTTTCTGATTCATGAGCTCTGCGAACGGGTGACCGTGCTCGATGAAGGTGCGGTGATCTTCGTCGGCACGCCGGATGAGGTTGCGCGCGATCCCGGTGTGCTGCGCTCCTATCTTGGTGCGGCGGCCGAATATGCACGCGGGATGGCTGCAGAATGACGTTCGAGGTATCGAAATTGTCCGCGCGTTATTCCCGCATCGAAGTTTGCCATGACCTCAGCTTTGAGGTCGCAAACGGCGAATTCTTGGCGATCCTTGGCGCCAACGGAGCGGGCAAAAGCAGCCTGCTAGGAGCCATCGCCGGCACGGTTTCCGGCAAAGGCAGCATCCTTCTCGGCGGACGACGCATCGACCAGCTGTCATCGCACCAACGCGCGCGCGCCGGCATCGCATTCGTGCCCGAAGGGCGGCGCAACCTGTTCGGGCCGTTGACCGTGAATGAGAACCTGCAACTCGGGCTGCGCTTGAGCCCGGAGTCCCGCCGCGCGTCGATCCGGGACCGGATCATCGAACTTTTCCCGATCCTGGGCCGGCGCGGCAAACAATTGAGCGGCATGCTCAGCGGAGGCGAGCAGCAAATGCTCGCGATGGCAGTCGCGGTCGCGCGAGAGCCGTCACTGCTGTTGCTCGACGAGCCATCGCAAGGCTTGGCGCCGGTCGTGCTTGAGGAAATCGCACTCGCGATCAAGCAACTGCGCGCTTTCGGTCTGACGCTATTGTTGGCGGAGCAGAACCACCAATTTGCTAGTGGTCTTGCGGATCGCTTCGTTGCGCTGCAGGGCGGAGAGATTGTCGATGCCGGTGACAAGGCGGCTCTCGAGAGCCGCGAGCGGGTGGCCGCTGCAATTATGGCGCATTGAGATCAATCCACGCTCGGCGATGGCCGCAGCGCTGTGCCAATGGACGCCTATTTTGCCGGCTTGACCATTGAAACGACGAGCTCGGCATAATACTCGCCGATCTGCTCGGGTGAAAGCCGGCCGCGCGGGGAGTACCACCTCAACACCGACCGGCACAGCGCGACGATGGCCGTCTTCATCATGTCGATATCCTTGATCCTGAACTCTCCGGTCGCGCAACCGTCCCTCAGACAGTTCGCCACGATAAGTTCAAGCGCATCGCGGATCTTCACGATATCCTTGCGCTGAGCGGGATTGAGGAAGTTGAATTCGGTGTTGGCAACGCTGGCGGCCTTGAACATCTTCAGCGGGAAGGCGACATAATCCTGAACGATGCGCTTGAGGCGCTCGGTCGGATTGCCGGCCTCCTGCGACGTGGCGGCCAGCCGCTCCTGCAGCCGCTCGGCCACCACGACGATAATGGTGAACAGCAGTTCTTCCTTCGACTTGAAGTGCACATAGACCGCCGCCGGGCTCAGCTTTGCGCGCTTGGCGATGTCGCGGGTACTGGAGGCGTGGAAGCCGCTCTTCCAGAAGCTGTCGACCGCCGCCAGTAGCAGCCTGCGAATCGAGGGGCTCTCCACGCGACGCTGAAACAGGTCGGGGAGCGTCGATTCGGTGGAGCGGCCGACCGTGGAGGGCTCGAAGGACAGAGTCCTCGACGCGGCGTCTCTGAGACTGGATGTCATGCACTTTCTTGATGGTTTGGTTTGCGGTCGATTCGCCTTCCTAGCACAAATTCCCGCCCCGGAGCTGTTTGGCAGCGCCGTTTCAGAAGGCGCTGTGGACCGGGAAGACCGGCTTTCGCTTTTCCCTGATCGCCGCCATGCCCTCCTTGAGCTCGGGCCCAGTAAAGGCATGAAATTCGAAGGCGAGCGAAGCGTCGAAAATCGGTCCCGCCATGCGCAGCCAGTGGTTCATCGTGTATTTGGTCAGGCGGATCGCGGTCGGCGGTCCCTCGGCAAGCGTCGAGGCAATCTCAATGGCCTTGCCGTCGAGCTCGGAATCCTCGACCGCCATCGAAACCAGGCCGATGCGCTCGGCTTCCTCGCCAGTGATGGTGGTGCACATCAGCAAGTGGTACTTGGCGCGCGCCATGCCGCACAAAAGAGGCCAGATGATCGCCGCATGGTCGCCGGCCGCAAGGCCGAGACGGGTGTGACCATCGATCAGCTTGGCTGTCTTGCTCACGATCGAGATATCCGACATCAGCGCGCAGACCAGGCCGCCACCGACCGCCGGCCCGCGCACCGCACTGATGATGGGCTTGGTGCAGTTGATCATGTTGTAGACAACGTCGCGCGCCTCGCGCAGGTTCTTCATGCGCACCTCGTGGTTCTCGACCATCTCCTGGACCATCTCGAAATTGCCGCCGGCACAGAATGCGTCGCCCGCGCCGGTCAGGATCACCGCCGCGACGCTGTCGTCGTAGGAGATGTCGTGCCAGACCCGCACCATCTCGGGATGCATCACCTCGTCGATCGAATTTTTCTTGCCCGGATTGTCGATGGTGACCCGTAGCACCCTGGGGTGCGGCCGGTCGAAGCGCAGGCGCTTGTAGTTGCTGTAGAGGCTGTCGGACATGAGGTGTGCCTTTCCGGGGAAGCAAATCCTGAGCGATCTTCGGCGGGCCGCAACATCGGCGCAACCGGGTCGGTCGTACAAGGGTGTTGACCGCAATGCAAGCCTACCATATAAGCGAATGCTTAGTAAATACTAAGCGCATGCTTATATGGCTGCGTGAGGAGGAAACGATGCTCACGGTGAATGATGATCTGCTCGATCCCGAGATCATCCAAAACCCATCGCCCTATTACCAGATGCTGCGTGAACAACACCCGTGTTACTGGAACGAGCGCTGGCGCGGCTGGGTTCTGACCCGCTACGAGGACGTCTATGGCGCGCTGCACAGTCCGAAGATGCTGGCCGATCGCATCACACCGTTTTTCAAGACCCGCCTGAACGATGAGGAGCGCGAGCGGTTTGCGCTGACCTACCAGGTCCTGCATTCCTTCGTGGTGTTCCTCGATCCGCCCGAACATACCCATCTGCGCCGCATTTTCAGCCGGGCATTCATGCCAAGGGCGGTGGCGACGATGCGGGGTGTGGTCGAAAGTTACGTCAAGGACTTCTTCGACCAGTGGGAGGGCCGCATCAGCGTCGATCTGAACCGCGACTTCGCTTACCCTTTTCCGGCCAACGTCATCGCTTCGATCATCGGCGCTCCCCGGGAAGACGTTCACCGTTTCCACGGCTGGGCCGACGCCCTTACCACGTTGCTGCTCGCCGGCGTCGGCGAAGATCAACGCATGGACCGGGCCCAGAATGCATTGATCGAGTTCAAGGCCTACCTGCGCGGCCTGTACGATGAACGCGTAAAAAATCCGCGCGACGACATGATGAGCTGGCTGATGGAAGTCCAGCGCAACGATCCGACGCTGACGCCGGATGACGTGCTGCATTCCTGCATCCTGCTGGTCAATGCCGGTCATGAGACCACGCAGGATCTGATTTGCAACACGCTGACCACGCTGCTGCAGACACCCGACCAGCTCGAGCTGCTGCGCGCAAAGCCGCAGCACATGAAAACCGCAATCGAGGAGGGGCTACGTTTCAACGGTCCACTCAAGGGTACGATGCGGGTGGCCGGCGATGATATGGTGATTGCCGACAAGCAGGTGCGCGCGGGCGATCGTATTCTTCTGCTGATGGGGGCCGCGAACCGGGATCCGGCCAAATTCAAAGATCCGGAGCGGTTCGACGCGACACGTTATCCGAACATGCATTTGTCGTTCAGCCATGGGATCCACTTTTGTCTGGGGGCTCCGCTGGCTCGGATGGAGATGGAAATCGCGTTCAATGAATTGCTTCGGCGCTTCCCCAGAATGGAATTGACCAGCAGCATTCGATGGGATCCGCGCATTCTCGGACGCAGTATCGTGCCGCCGATCAACCTGCGGCTGGATTGAGGAGGCCGATGCCACAGCGCAAACTGCTCCGGGCTCATGTCGATGCCGGTCTATGTGTCGGCTCCGCCATGTGCGTCAGCTCGTATCCCGAATCGTTCCGGATGGGCTCCGACGGGCATGCCATTTACGTTGCCGAGGCGGTGGATGAGGCCGCGGCGCTCGATGCGGCGGAGCTTTGCCCGGTCTCGGCCATCCAGCTGATTTACGAGGAATAGATCATGGCAACCAAAGGCCGGTGGAAAACAGCCCTCGCATACGGCGACGGCGATTCGGTGGTGATACGGGGCTACAGCCTCGGCGAGCTGGTGGGCAAGGTGTCCTTTGCCGAAGCCTTTCTGCTGCTGGCGCTGGGCGAGCTGCCGCCGCCCGGCCACGCCCGCACATTCGAGGCCATGCTGGTTTCGGTGCTCGACCACGGCATTGTGCCGTCGAGCATCGTGACGCGCTACCTTGCATCCTCGGGCACTCCGATCCAGGCCGCGGTGGCGGGAGGCATTCTTTCCTTCGGCGATACCTATGGCGGGGCATGCCAGCAACTTGCCGAGCGCCTCGTCCACCATCGGCTGTTGATCGCCAAGGGCACGCAGACCGAGGACGCCGCGGCGCAGGCCATCGTCCGCCACTTCTTCGAGCGCGGCGAGAAAGTCCCGGGCTATGGCCACGCTCTGCATCCGGAAGGCGATCCGCGCGTGCCGCGCCTCTATGCCATTGCCGACAAGAATGGAGTGACCGGCGACTACTCGCGCCTGGCGCAGGCGGTCGAGGCGGAATTACGCCGGGTCAAGAAGCGTCCGTTGCCGATGAACCAGGATGGTGCGCTCGCAGCCCTTGGTCTGGACATGGGACTGGACTGGCAGATCGTTCGCGCCCTGGCGTTCATTCCGCGCAGCGCGGGCCTTGCGGTCCATGCAGTGGAGGAGATGAAGCGCGAGGCCGGCTGGCGTCATGTGCCCAATGACGAAATCGACTACGACGGGCCGCCATTGCGCCCGCTGAACAGGAACTGAGCATGGCCGGTGTGCTCCAGGGCGTGCGAGTCGTCGAGTTCACCCACATGGTGGCAGGACCTGCATGCGGCCAGGTGTTGGGCGATTTCGGCGCCGAGATTCTCAAGGTCGAGCCACCGCAGGGCGATATCACGCGGCGGATGGGTCCGATGGCCGGCGATGTGGCGGCGTTGTACGCCTCGACCAACCGCAACAAGCAGGTCGTCTGTCTGGATCTCACCGATCCGGTCGATGCGGCGGAAGCCAAACAACTCGCGCTCGGCGCCGATGTCGTGATTTCCAATCTGGATGCGGCGCTGCTGCAAAAGGTCGGTTTGGATGGGGCCACTCTGCGGCGCGCCAATCCGCAGCTGATCTGTGTCGAGGTCACCGGCTTCGGTCCCGGCGGGCCGGCCGGCACCGACGGTCTGGCCCAGGCGGCGATGGGCTTGATGGCGACGACGGGTTCGGCTGAAGGCCCATCCTTTCGGACCGGTCCGTCGGTGGTCGACGTATCGACCGGGGTTTGGGCCGCGCTTGGCGTGTTCGCGGCGCTCGAAAATCGGCGCCGCACCGGGCAGGGCGATTTGATCCAGGCTTCGCTGGCCGATACCTGTCTCTATCTGCAGTATCCGCATCTCACGATGTACGCGGCGGCACCGGATGTGGTGCGGCGCAATGGCAATCACTCGGTGGTCGCATGCACGCCGCTGTTCGAAGCTGCCGATGGCAGGCTGTTGGTTACGGTTCTGCATCAGCGGCACTGGCAGGCCTTGTGCGATGTCGCGGGCGCGCGAGAGCTTGCTGACGATGCCGATTTTGCCAGCAACGCGCAGCGCTGCGCGGCGCAGAGCCGGATCGAAACCCTGTTGAATCCGCTGATGCGCCGGCGCACGCGGGCCGAATGGGTATTGCTGCTGCGCGCCGCCAGGCTGCCCTGCGGGCCGGAACGCGATTATGCCGAAGTGACCGAAGACGCCGAGTTGCATGCGCGCGGCATGTTGTACCGCTTGCCGCAAGGTGACGGCCAAAGTCTTCAGGTCGGCATGCCGCTCCAATTCACGACGATGCAGCGGCCGGCGCCGCAACCGCCGCCGGTGCTGCCTGCGTCCGATCCGAAGCGATAGGAGAATTCGATGCCGGCGAAAGACATCGCTCCCCGGTTCGATTTGTCCGCCGGCGAACGCGCGTTGCTGGAACAGGCCGAGGCGATTGCCGCCTCCCACGCGCCGGTTGACGGCGAGAGCATGTCGCAGGCAGCGTTGCGCGGGATATTCCGCGCACTGCAGCCTACGGGCTATCTCGGTTCGGTATTGCCGCCCGAGGCCGGCGGAAAGGGATTATCGCCACTGGCTTTCGCCGCCCTGGTCGAGGGTCTTGCGCCCGACCTCACTCTGCTCGGCAATCACAGTGTGCAGCGTTATCTGCATAGCTTCGGCTCGGCCACCCAATGCCGGCGCTTCATGCCCGGCCTGCTCTCCGGCGACGACGTCGGCGCGATCGCGATCACCGAGGCGCAAGCCGGTTCGGACCTTGCCCGGATCGAGACGGTGGCCCGCCGCGTCGGCGATCGCTATGTGCTGAACGGACGCAAGACCTGGGTCACCCATGGCATGGTCGCCTCGTCATTCATCGTGTTGGCGCGAACCGGGGACGCCAAAGACCAATTCACCCGCTTCATCGTGCCGGGCGACAGCCAGGGATTGCAACGTCACAAGCAAAAGCCGGTCGGACTGACGCATCTGAGTTTTGCACATCTCGAATTTCACGACTGCGAAGTCGAAGCGGAGTTGAGACTCGGCGAAGAGGGGCAGGGCTTGAAGGGCGCGAAGGAGGCCTTTCCGACTGCGCGAGCGCTTGCCGCGCTGCAAGCCCTGCGCGTCGGCCGCGCCGCGCTTGCGCTGGCGTCCGACTTTGCGCGCGCACGCGTCGTTGGCTCCCAGTCGCTGGCCGACAGCAGCCTAGTGCAGCATGGTTATTCGGACCTATCGCTACGCTGCGAAGCCACGCGGCTATTGTGTTTCAAGGTGGCGGCAGACCTTACCGCGCCAGACGCCACCGCGATGGCCTCCGCCGTCAAGGCTGCGGCCGGCGACCTCGCACTCGATGCCTGTCGCTGGGCGTCGGACTGCATGGGCTCGGCCGGCCTCGGCGCGGACAATCGGCTGGTGCGGCTGCACAACGATGCGCGAATGATGTCCGTTGTGGACGGCACCTCGGTGCTCAACCATCTGGTCGCCGCCCGCCGCAGCATCGCGCGCAGAAGCTCTGATCAGGGGAGTGTTGACGCCGGCATGCCGCCGCCATAGCATAAGCAATCGCTTAGGTAAAAATAAGCGACCGCTTACAATGCGGCGTGACCGAACTCTTCAAAGCAAACAAAGAAAGCGGAGGAGACGTTGAGAGTGCCAGCAGGGGTCGATTCATTTGAACATGCCGTGATAGCGGGTGCTTTCGCATGCTGAGCGCGGCTCTCAATGTCGGCTGCCTCGCCGACCTGGTCGGCGTCGCGGTGCGCCGCAACCGCGATACCATCGCGATCGAGTACGATGGCGGACAGCGGACTTATGGCGAGTTCTGGGGGCGGTCACTGCGCTGCGCCAACGCGATGATCGCGCTGGGCTTCAAGCCCGGCGATCGCATTGCTGTCTTCGCGCAAAATTGTCCTGAATATCTAGAGGTCTATGTCGGCTTGCAGCTCGCAGGTCTTGTGGCGGTGCCGGCCAACTACCGGCTGTCGGGTGACGAACTCGCCTACCTCTTGAATGATTCCGGTTCGAGCGGTGTGATCATTGGCGCTGAATTCCTGCCGCTGCTCGTGACCCAGCTGAGCAAGATCAAGATCGGCGCTGCGCAAACCGTGGTGTTCGGCAAAGCGGCCGGCCACGGTTACGCTTACGAAAGCCTGCTCGTCAAGGCCTCCGATGCCGAGCTGCCCCGTGTGACGCTGCCGGGAAACCCCGGCGCGATTTTCTATACCTCGGGGACCACCGGCTTTCCCAAGGGCGCAATGCTCAGTCATCTCGCGTTGCTGACGCGTTTTTGCTCCTGGGGCTGGCGCTTTGGAATTACCGAAGAAGAAGTGACGCTGGTGCCGGGGCCGATCTTCCACCAGTCGTTCGGCTCGGTCGCGCTGATCTCGCTGTGCGTGGGAGCGCGCGTGGTGCTGCGCACCGAATTTCGCGGCGCCCAGATTCTCGACGATCTCGAAAATCGCGGCGTCACCTGGTCGTTCCTGGTGCCCAAGATGCTTTCCACCCTGCTGGAAAGCGCTGCCGGCGCGCGTGTCGGCGCGTGCAAGCAGCTGCGCGGCATCATGAGTTCAGGCGCGCGGCTGCCGACGCCCGTGATTGCCGGATTCGAGGCCATGTTTCCCAACAAGAGCCTGAGCGATGCCTATGGCTGGACCGAGAGCGGCTGGATCACCTATTGCGGTCATGAAGACATAATGCGCACCGACCGTTCGCTCGGACAGGCGTCGTTCGGCTGCGAACTCGCGATCCTCGACGAAGAGGGACTGCGGCTCGGCCCCGGCGAGATCGGCCAGATCCACGCCGCCAATCCGGTGCCTTTCCTCGGATACTACAACAATCCCGATGCCACGGCCGCGATGCGCACCGGCCGCTGGGAAACCGGCGGCGACGTCGGCCTGATGGACGAGCAGGGCTTTCTTCATATCCTCGACCGCAAGCGCGACACCATCATCAGCGGCGGCGAGAACATCTATCCGGCGGAGATCGAGCGTGTGCTCGCCGAACATCCCAAGATCGTCGAGGTCGCGGTGGTCGGTGTGCCGGACGAGAAATGGGGCGAATCACCGAGGGCCTGCGTGGTGCTGCGCGAAGGCGAAGCGATCACCGAGCAGGAACTGATCAGCTTTTGCGCCGGCAGGCTGGCGAAATTCAAATATCCGAAATCGATATTCACGCTCGACGCATTGCCGAGAAACAGCATGGGCAAGGTGCTGCGCCGGGATCTCCGAGAACAGTTCTGGAACGAACGGAAGGAATCATAAATGAGCAGCCGTCATCTAGGTCGCGTAGCCCGCGTCGCGGCGTTGGCGCTGGCGGGCTTCGCCGTTGCGACGCCCGCAGGTGCAGAGGTCGTCAAGATCGGCATGGTCAACAGCCTCACAGGGCCGCATTCGAGTTTCGATCTGCCGGCCAGCGAGGGCGTCGCGATGGCATTCGACGAACTCAACAAGCGCGGCGGCATCACGGTCAAAGGCAAGAAATACACTTTCTCGCTGGTATCCGAAGATGCGCAGTCCAAACCCGAATTCGCCGTCAGCGGCGCGCAGCGATTGCTGCGCGACGATGACATCAAGATCGTGTTCGGCATCCTCACCAGTGGCCCCGGCGTGCCCACCGCCACGCTGCTCGCCAAGAACGACATCCTGTATTTCGGCGGCTTCACGCTGATGGACACGCTGCTCGGCAAACCGGGCTTCGAACTGGCGTTTCGCACGCTGGATGCCGACGCTATCGTCGCCAAATCCTTCGTTCCCGTCGGCGTAAAACAGCTCGGGGTGAAGAAGGTCGGCATCCTGCTGCCGAACGAGGATGTCAGCCGCAGCATCGTCGCAGTCTACAAGCCGCTGCTGGAGCAAGCCGGAATCAACGTGCCGATCGTCGAGTATTTCCAGCCCGACACCTCGGACTTCGGTCCGGTGCTGCGCAAATTCCAGAATCAGGAGATGGACGGCCTCCTGACCGGCACCAACGACGCCCTCGTCGAGGCCATCGTGCGCCAGAGCACCGAGCTCGGCGGTCTGCCGAAGAAGTTTCTCTATCGCGGCGGCTCCGGCGCGCCCGGGATCAAATACGCCAAACAGATCGACAGCTTCATCTGGCAGATCCTGACGCGGGATCTCGAGCATGGCGACGATCCCAAGGTTGGCGAATGGATCAAGCGCTACAAGGCGTTCACCAGCAAGGACGCCTCGCCGAACACCTATTGGGCCCTGACCTTCTACGACACCGTCTTCATGATGGCCAAGGCCATGGAGGAGGTTGGTTCGGTGACCGATCTCAAGCCGATCGCCGCCAAGGTCAAATCGATGCGTTACGACGGCGTTCGGCTGATGCGTTACGACAATGACGGCCGCGCCAATTCCGATATCGACATCGGGATTCTCAAGGATGGCAAGATCAGCTCGGTGCGCGCCAGCCCCGAGTAACCGGTATCCGGCGGCACCACAAAACTTCGATCGAGAACGGTCTGGGGAAGGCATGTCATGTGGATTGACGTAGCGCAGACCGTTTTCGATGGCCTGATGGTCGGCGGTCTCTATGCCACCGTTGCGGTCGGAATCACCCTGGTGTTCGGCATCATGGGCATCTTGAACTTTGCCCATGGCCAGATGGTCATGCTCGGGGCCTACATCGCCTTCTTTGCGGTGACGGCCGGTTTCGGTTTCTGGGTCGGCCTGCTGCTGGCGATGGCGGCGATGGGCCTGTTCGGCCTGATCCTCGAACGCCTGATCTTTCGCCACACTTTGACCGACCACATGACCGGGCTAACGGTGTCGCTGGGTATCATCATGGTGGTCGAGAATCTGGCCGCGGCGCTGTTCACGCCCGACCACCGCAACTTCGATCCGCCGCTGTCGGGCAGCGTCCAGGTGCTGGGCATCACGCTGTCGGCGCAGCGGCTGTTGGTCCTGGTGCTGGTGGTGGGCCTGGTCGGTGCATTCTATATGTTCCTGCAGAAGACAAGTTTCGGCAAGGCAATCCGCGCCACCGGGCAAAACCGTACCGGCGCCGCTCTGGTGGGGGTGCAGATCACGCAGATCACGGCGCTGGTCTTTGTTCTTGGCAGTGCGATGGCGGGTGCGGCGGGCGCGCTCTATGGCAGCCTGTTCGCCATCACGCCCTACATGGCCTCCGGTCCGCTGATGAAGGGCTTCATCCTCACCGTGCTCGGGGGTCTCGGAAGCGTGCCCGGTGCGGTGCTGGCCGGCTTCCTGCTCGGTTTGGCCGAGAGTTTCGGCTCGCGCTACTTCTCGGCCGCCTTCAACGACGGCTACGGCTTCATTCTGATGATCATCACCTTGCTGTTTTTCCCGACCGGGCTGTTTGGTGTCCGCGGCAAGGCCCGGGTATGAACTCGGCGGCTCCACCATTGGCACAGACCCACGAGGCGGCAGGCAAAGCCGCGCGCGTCCCGGCGACGCCGCGCCTGGCTTTGCTCGCACGCTGGCTGCCCGTTGCCGGATGGCTGGTGCTGGCGGTGCTGATGGTCATCCCCGCGATCGGCGGCTCGCGCTATTTGCTCTATCTGGGAACGCTGATCGCGCTGCAGGCGGCGCTGGCCACGTCGCTCAATCTGGTGATGGGTTATGCAGGCCAGTTCGCGATGTCGCACGCCGCGTTTTACGGCTTCGGCGCCTATGCGTCGGCGTTACTGGTCGGTAGCGCCGGCCTGAGCTTCTGGATCTCGATTCCGGTGACGATGCTGCTCGCCGCGGTGCTGGCCGCCTGCATCGGCTATCCGGCGCTGCGTTACACCGGCGGCGTACATCTCGCGCTGATCACGTTCGCGTTCGGCGAACTTGCCCGTCTGCTGGCCGCCAACTGGCACAGCGTGACCGGCGGTCCGATGGGCATGCGCGTGCTGTATTCACCTGAGCCGCTGCTGGGCTTCAACTTTGCCAATTCCAGGGGGTTGTACTGGCTCGCCGCCGGTATGCTGCTGGTCTCGCTGCTGGTCGTGTTCCTGGTGCAGCGCTCGCGCTTTGGCCGAGCGCTGGTGGCGGTGCGCGAAGACGAGGTGCTTGCCGCGTTTCTCGGCATCAACGTCGTCGGCCACAAGCTGGCGGCCTATGTGATGAGTTCGATGATGGCCGCCATGATCGGCACCGCCTATGCGCCGTTCATGAGCTTCATCTCGCCGGAGCTACTCAATGCCCACGAAACCATTTCCCTGATCGGGGTCTTGATCCTCGGCGGCATCGGCACCTTGTCGGGGCCCATCATCGGGACTCTGGTATTCTTCGGCATTCCCGAGCTGTTGCGGGTGGCGCAGCTGTACCGGCTGGTGATCCTCGGCGCCGTCATCATTGTCGGCGTGCTGTTGATGCCCCAGGGCATCGCCGGCCTGATCCGTGAGCGGCTGAGGCGCTGGACGCGCGTTGCCGGCACAGCCACTGGCGATGCGGTGAAGCGATGAGCATGTTGCGGATTGAAAACGTCACCAAACAGTTCGGCGGTCTCGCGGCCATCCGCGACGTGTCCCTGGAAATTCGCCGCGGCGAACTCAGCGGACTGATCGGCCCGAACGGCGCCGGCAAGACCACGCTGTTCAACGTCGTCAGCGGCTTCCTCGCTCCGACAAGCGGCCGTATCTTCTTCGACGGCGACGACGTCACCTCGCTGTCGCCGCACGTCTTGGCCGCGCGCGGACTGGTGCGCACCTTTCAGGGCGCCCGGGTGTTTCCGAAGCTGACCATTCGCGAAAGCCTGCGGATTGCGAGCCACATGCCGCAGGGGCGCGGCGCCCGCCGGCAGCCGGTGATTGCCGACGTGATGCAGGAATTCCATTTCGAGCGCTATGCCGACGAACCCGCGGGCTCGCTGCCGAGCGGCGTGATGCGCGAACTCGGCATTGCCATGGCGATCTCGACCGGTGCCGTGATGTTGCTGCTCGACGAACCCGCCGCCGGCCTCAGCGCCGAGGAGGTCGCCAACCTTCAGCGCGTGATCCGCCGCGTTCATGCCGCTGGCGTGACGGTCTGGGTAGTCGAGCACAACCTGCACTTTCTGATGGGTCTGGTTGATCGCGCGGTAGTGCTCGATGCCGGAATCATCATCGCAGACGGGCCGCCGCGCGAGATCACGCAGCAGCCGCGGGTAATCGAGGCCTATCTTGGAAGCGAAGCCCATGCTGCAAGTTGACGACCTTCACGTCACTTACCAGAGCGTATTGGCCGTACGCGGTGTTTCGCTGGCGGTGAACGAAGGCCAGATCGTCGGTCTGGTCGGGGCCAATGGCGCCGGCAAGACCAGCACCCTTAACGGGATCACCGGCCTGGTCCGGCGCCGGGGCCGTATCAAGATGGGCGAGCGCGACCTGAGCCGGCTTTCGACCGCGGACATCGTCCGATGCGGCTTGGTGCAGGTGGCGCAGGGGCGCCAGCTGTTTCCGGAAATGTCGGTGATGGAGAACCTCGAGCTCGGCGCTTTTCTGCAGAGTGCAGCCAGCAAGCGCGAACAGGCCGAGAAGGTGTTCGCCCAGTTCCCGCTACTGCGAGAGCGGGCTTATCAGCGCGCCGGCACCCTGAGCGGTGGCGAGCAGCAGATGCTGGCGGTGGCCCGGGCGCTGATGGCGAGGCCCACGATGCTTCTGATCGACGAGCCTTGCCTCGGCCTGTCGCCCAAGATGGTCACCAGGTTGGGCGAAGTAATCCGTCAGGTCAACGCGGCCGGCATTTCCATCCTGCTGGTCGAACAGAACACGGCCTTTGTGTTCGGCATCACCCAATACGCCTATGTGATCGAGAACGGCCAGATCGTGCTGCAGGGAACGCCGGCCGAATTGCGCCAGAACGACATGGTGCGTAGCGCCTATTTGGGAATCTGAAATGTCCGCTGCAATTCGCTTTGAGATCGATGGCGACGGTGTGGCCACATTATATTGGCGGCCGCAGGGTGGGGCCAATACGCTCGGCCCCGGGGCGATCCGGGATCTGGAGGCCGCGGTCGAACGAGTGGTGGTGACATCAGCCATCAAGGGCGCGGTGCTCACCGGAATCGGCAACGCGTTCGTCGGCGGCCTCGATCTCGCATGGCTGCTGGATGCCGCGTCGCCCGAACGCGGCGAGGCCGATCTGCTGGCCGAAATACTGCGCCTGAACGCGGTGCTGTCGCGCATCGACACTTCGGCCAAACCCTTCATTGCCGCGATCAACGGCGATGCGCGCGGCGCCGCGCTGGAGCTCGCTTTGGCCTGCCATAGGCGGATCGCGATCACGGGGCAGAATCTTCAGTTCGGCTTTACCGATGTGAGGCTGGGCCTGCCCCTCGTCGCGGGGGGCGCGTTGCGCCTGGTGCGTATGGTCGGGACATCGCAGGCTGCGGCCTTGCTGGAAAACGGCCAGCTTGTGTCGGCCATCGCCGCGCACAAGGCCGGTCTGGTCGACGAACTCGTGCCTGCGGATCAACTGCTTGGCGGTGCGCGACGTTGGGTCCTGCTGTCGGCAGCGCAGCGCACGCAGCATCCGGCCAAAACCGCGATCAAGGCGGTGCTGGCCGAAGACCAGGGCGTGCCGATGGACGCAGCATTGCGCGCGGCGGCCAACCGCTTCGTCGAGGTAGTGCGCGGGCCGGTCGCGCGCCAGATGACGCGCACTCTGGGCCTGAGCGTGGCGCGCGCCAACGATCTCGCCCGCCGTCCGCCCGGTTTTGCCAGGCGAAGTTTTCGCAAGGTCGGCGTGCTCGGTGCCGGACTGATGGGCGGCGGCATCGCACTGGCGGCGGCGCGCGCCGGACTGGATGTGGTGCTGCTCGACGTCAGCCAGGCCGCGGCAGAGCGGGGCCTCGCAAAACTGCGGCAACAGGAAGAAGCTGCGATTGCCGCCGGCCGGATCGATCGGCAGGCCGGCGAAGCAGCGCTGGCGCGCATCGTGGCCACCGACAGCTACGAGGCGCTGCGCGACGTCGACCTTGTGGTCGAAGCCGTATTCGAGGACCGCGCCGTGAAGGCCGAGGCGACGCGCCGCGCCGAAGCCGCGATCGGCGCAGAGGCGGTGTTCGCGACCAACACCTCCACGCTGCCGATAAGCGGCCTGGCCCAGGCATCGGTGCGGCCCGCACAGTTCATCGGCCTGCATTTCTTCTCTCCGGTCCCGCGCATGCCGCTCCTGGAAATCATTCGTGGTAATATCACCAGCGATGCAACGCTCGCCATTGCGATGGACTTCGCGCAGGCGATCGGCAAAACACCGATCGTGGTCAATGATGCGCGCGGCTTCTACACTACCCGCGTGGTGATGGCCTACCAGGCCGAGGCGTTCGACATGCTGGCGCAGGGCGTAGCGCCGGATCTCGTCGAACTGGCTGGTTCTGCGTCCGGCATGCCGGTGCCGCCGCTGGCGCTTTCGGACGCAGTTGCGCTCGACCTGATCCATCAGATCAATTTGCAGGCGGCCAGGGACCTTGGCGACGCCTACCAGCTGACACCAGGTTACGCGATGGTTGGGCGGCTGGTTGAAGAGCTGGGCCGCAATGGCAAGAAAGCGGGGAAAGGCTTCTACGACTACCGCGAAGACGGCAGCAAGCAGCTGTGGCCTGGCCTGCACGGGATGGCGGCCGAGGGGGCCGTGCAATTGGCCAGCGTCGAGGACCTACGCGATCGCTTGCTGATGGCGCAGGCACTGGAAACCGTACGCTGTCTCGAAGAGGGCGTGATCACCGATCCCTCGGAGGCCGATGTCGGCGCGCTTCTCGGCTGGGGCTTCGCGCCGTGGACCGGGGGCCCGCTCTCGTACATCGATGCGCAGGGCCCTTCGGCGTTTGTCGCGCGCTGCGATGAACTGGCCGAGCGCTACTCCAGCAAGCGGTTGCGGCCGCCTGAGGCGCTGCGCCGGATCGCTGCCGACGGAGGCACGATCTACGGCACAAACTGGCAAAGCTGCGGCTGAACTGATCTGGCTTGCGCGAGCGGTCAGTCGAAGATTCCATAACATTTGCGGTTGTCCGTTGTTGGCGCGTAAGCGACCACCGGCGTGATGCCGGTGGTCGACAATTAGAGCTCGATCTGTTCGGCGATATTTAGAGCGTCATCTACCTCAATCCCTAGATATCGGACAGTACTCTCCAGCTTCGTAGGGCCGAGGAGGAGTTGCACGGCGCGCAAGTTGCCGGTCTTACGATAGATCTGAGTGGCCTTCGTCCGCCGCATCGAATGGGTGCCATATGAGATTGATTCCAAACCGATGCTATCAACCCAGCGATGTACCAGCCGGGAATATTGTCGGGTAGATAGGTGAGGGCGTGCATGAAGTCGGCTCGGGAACAGATATCGAGAGCCGGTCGTCCGGATCACTCGTAACCAAACCTCAAGGGAGGCCGTCGTCTGCTCCGTTATCTCAAATTGCACCGGTCGGCCCGTCTTCTTTTGAACGACTGTCGCTCGATCCCGGACCCTCGCGCCAGAGTATATTTCGTCGATGCGAAGTTTGACCAAATCGCACGCGCGAAATTTGCGCTACTTTGCTTGCGACCTCGATCGGCTTTCCAGTCGCTATTCGACGCTAACGGGATCGCTGCGGTCGAGTCGTGGCTGGTGGCGTCTAGTTCCGCGGTACTGCACGCGCTCAGCCAGCACAGCAATGCAGTACTCGATCGAGAAAAATTTGACGAAGGCGAATTACATGAAAGTTGCCAGAATCAGACGCAGTGAGTGAATCTCATCGCCCGTCATAGTTACTCGCCTTTTGCGTACTGAGAGCTCCTCATGTGGGGCATCCTTCAACCGCTTCCACCTTCTTGACTGTCGGCGGACCGACTGTATGCCTGTCGTAAATCACTGCTGCGTCGTTCCACATCGACGATGGCGCTTAGTCGACTACGAGCGATCTGGCGTCTGCGAGTTGATAACCGCCCCGCAGGGTGCCGCAGTTTCGCACGCGCTGCGCCGCTCCATCGCGCGTGTTGGGCTGAATTTTTTTGGAGCGGATTCCGGGCGAAGCGGCACCCTGCTGTCGCCAGGGACTCGTGCAAACGGCCGGTCCTCACCTGCTCCAAGTCGCGCCCGATTTGCGCGGCAATTCAGATATGCTCAAGGCCGGTCCTCATGATGGACTGGTTGCCTAATCTGAACGAAGGGCTGCTTTCGGGTTCTCTGAGCGCTAGCATTAACGGCGTAAGTGGGCGCAAAGCGGTCGGTCGTTTGGGGGAGACGAGGGTTTCCTGCGACCGAGGTTGCCACTGAGCAATGGCTGCTGCGCAGTTTCCGGTTTTGTTCTGGAGTGGTAGCGATTCTGGCGCACCCGACACGATTCGAACGTGTGACCTTTGCCTTCGGAGGGCAGCGGCCGACCTATCCTTCGATGATACCATGCCGCCGCTGCAGCCCGGGTTTGGTGCCAGTCGTGATCTCTGCTTGCTTCATACGGCGAGGATGCGGAGCAGAGAGCCGCCAGGAAAGGGAGCCAATCGTTCGATCGTGGAAACGGATAGGGCGGGATAAAAAAAGAAATGCGATGATCTTGGCTCAGAGCGCGAACCCTTCGGTCGATGGAAGCCGGCGAGATCGGCTCATCCCTAGGTCATCAATCGTTCCATCACAGCGACAGTTTGCGGACGTCGATCGTGCGTGACGTTGCCAGGACCGTAATTTCGAAATGATCTGTCTGCACAATGTCCGTGATGTTGCGCGGGCGGTGTGCGACGACGTGACACCAGCTTGACGCCGCAGGCTGTCGTAGATCAGTCCCGCGCCACCCGATGCGCGAACCTCCCCGCCAAGTTTCTGCGAAGCGTCGTAACGCTCGCTTGCATACGGCCATTGTAGGCATGCGTACCTCTTGCGTCGCTGCAACACGCAGCGACGGCAATAGGCCCGCCTTTTAATCATCAGTGAACAAGATACGGACAGGCACCGCCCAGCATCTGTGCAAGTCGGCATTAGAGCGCCTTATTCCTTCAATGAGAACTTCTCATTTCTTGCCGGCTCACCTCGCTGTTAGCGTCCTCGCCCAGTGAGATTGACGCAACAGCCATCGAATTGTTTGCAAGGAGTTGGATATGGGCAGGGATACCGACAAATCAGGCAAGAGAAGCGTTGCGAAGGGGCATCTGCCCTCTCGCCGACAGTTACTGAAGGGCGCTGCGGCAGTCGCCGGATCGAGCGTGATCGGCGCACCCGTGATATGGGCGCAGGAGATCAAGGACATCGAGCTTCGCCACGTCGGCGTCTCCTACTCCGTGGTGAAGGCGATCGGCGACCAGGCCGCCAAGGATCTGGGCTTCAAGGTCACGATGCAGAACCTCGACACCTCGGCCGCGATCAATCGCTTCATCACCCAGCCGAACACCGTGGATATCCCGGATCTCGAGGGCTGGCAGGCCAAACTCGCTGCCAAGCGCGGCGTGATCCAGGGCATCAACATCAAGAAGATCAAGGAATTCGACAATTTCCTGCCGATTTTCACGAAGGGCGAACTCGACGGGCAAAAGATTCCGCGTCAGGGCGTCTCGCCCTATGAAGCGATGTACGTCAAGGAAGCGGATTCGACCGATCTGCACGACGGCGTCACCGACTGGGCGACATTCCTGCCGCAAGTCTACAACGCCGACTCCATCGGCTACCGGCCCGATCTGGTCGATCATCCGGTGACCGAATGGAAGGATCTGCTCAATCCCAAATACAAGGGCAAAGCCGCGATCCTCGACGTGCCGGCGATCGGCATCATGGACGCCGCACTCTGTTTCGAGAGCGCTGACCTGATCAAGTACGGCAATAAAGGCAACATGACCAAGAAGGAGATAGACTTCACGATCGAAAAGCTGATCGAACTGAAGAAGTCGGGCCACTTCCGTGCTACTTGGACCACCTTCGACCAGTCGGTGCAGCTGATGGCGGCGGGCGAAGTCGTGATCCAGTCGATGTGGTCGCCGGCCGTCGCCGCCGTCCGCGTCAAGCAAATCCCTTGCGTCTATGCGCCCGTCAACAAGAAGGGCGACAAGGAAGGCTATCGGGGTTGGTGCAACGGCCTCGGCCTGATGAAGCATCTGAGCGGCAAGAAACTGGAGGCCGCCTACGAATACATCAACTGGTACTACACCGGCTGGCAGGGAGCCTTCGTCAGCCGCTACGGCTATTACAGTCCGGTGCCATCGACGGCGAAGAAAAACATGACTCCGACCGAATGGGCGTTCTGGTACGAAGGCAAGCCGGCGCCGGAAGAGATCAAGGATCCGTACGGCGTTCCGATGGAAAAGGCCGGCACCATCCGCGATGGTGGCTCCTTTCTGGAGCGCGTCAAGAATATCTCGTGCTGGAACACGCTGATGGACGAAGCCGCCTACATGAACAAACGCTGGAACGACTTCAAAGTCGCCTGATGCATGCGTAACAAAAGCCTGAGGCGCTCGCCGTCTCGGGTATTTCATTCTGTGATGTGGCGTTGGTGGATTCGAAAAGCGGATGGAAAGCAAAGCCAAGGGAGGACGGAGCAACGTAGGTTGGCTGCTGATCCTTCCCCTCGTTCTCATTCTGGTGCCGTTCTTTATCGTACCGATCATCGGCGTGGTCGCCGCCAGCTTCGTGCAGAGCGACGGCTTCGGCGGCATCATTCCCAGCTTCACGCTCGACAATTACAAGGGCGTCTTCACTTCCGGGCTTACCTATCAGCTGTATTGGGCGACCTTGAAATTCTCGGTGTTTGCCTGGTTCTTCTCGCTGCTGATCGGTTTTTGGATCGCCTATTTCCTGGTATTCCATGTTCGCAACCCACTGCTGGCGCTGGGGCTTTTCCTGATCTGCACGGTGCCGTTCTGGACCTCGAACATCATCCGCATGATTTCGTGGATTCCGCTGCTGGGCAAGGAAGGGCTGATCAACAGCGCGCTGATCGAGACCCATGTCATCGACCAGCCGCTCGACGTGCTGCTGTTCTCGAGCCTCGCGGTGGTGATCGCCTATGTTCATCAGCTGACGATCTTCATGATCGTGCCGATCTTCAATTCGATGGCCCGGATCGACAAGCGCACCATCGAGGCGGCGCGGGACGCCGGTGCATCGCGGTTCGAAATTGTTCGCTTCATCGTACTGCCACTTTGCAAGACCGGCATCGCCCTCGGATCGATCTTCGTGGTCTCGATCGTGATGGGTGACTTCTTCGTCGTGAAGGTGATGTCCGGCGGCGGCTCGGCGTCGGTGGTCGGCGCCTTTTATGAAGACATCGGCGTGCTGCAGTACCCGACCGCCGCGGCCAGCGCCACCATCCTGACAATCATCGTGTTGTTGCTCGTTGTGGCGATCCTGCGCACCGTCGACATCCGCAAGGAGCTGACGCGGTGACCGACCATCCGCTCGCAGCCGCTGACGCCGATCCGGTGCCGATCCGGCGCGGACGCGCGTTGGCACCTAGCCGAGATGGCCGTCCCTGGACGTTCTACGTGCTGGCGACCTTGTTCGCCCTGTATGTCATCGCGCTCTATGGACCGATGGTCTGCATCTATATCCTGTCGTTCCAGGACGTGCGTGGTGGCCTAGTGTTTCCGATGCGCGGAACGTCGCTGCACTGGTTCGTCGATCTCTTCACTCAGGTGCGCACCGGCGACGTCAAGGGTGCGTTCAGCCGCTCGATCCGGCTGGCCGTGGTTGTGACCATCATCACCGTCGTGATCTCCTTCATGTCGGGGCTCGCGTTCCGCAAGCGCTTCGCCGGCGACAGCGTGGTGTTCTATCTGATGATCGGCAGCTTGGTCGCACCCGGCCTGGTGCTCGGCATCGGCGTCGGCCTGATCTGTAACGTGCTTGGCATCGAGACCAACTGGTACACCACCGCGCTCGGCGCGCAATTGTCCTGGACGCTGCCGTTCGGCGTGCTGGTGATGTTCGCCGTGATGTCGCGGCTCAACAACGCCTGGGAAGAGGCGGCGCGGGACCTCGGCGCCAGCGCCTGGCAGACCACCTTTCTCGTGATCATCCCGATCCTGGCGCCGGGCCTGGTGGCGGTCGCCCTGTTCGGCTTCACGTTGTCCTATGACGAGTTCACCCGCACCCTGCTGACCGCAGGGTCGCTCAACACCCTTCCACTCGAAATTTGGAGCATGACGCTGAACGTTACCTCGCCGTCGTTATACGCGCTCGGCACGGTGACGACCCTGATCTCGTTCGTCATCATCGGCGTTTGCCTCGGTACCATCGCGCGAATCCAGAAACGGCGCGCGGCCGGGCCGGCGGCACACTAGGGAATCAATAGAGCTATGGCTGTCGAAAACGGAAGCATCGAACTGGCGGGCATCGTCAAAAGCTATGACGGCACCACCCCGGTCGTCGACGGCGTCAACCTCAAGATTCCCGACCGCGCCTATTGCTGCTTCCTGGGTCCGTCCGGCTGCGGCAAGACGACGATCCTGCGCATGATCGCCGGCCATGAGGATCCGACCCATGGCGAGATACTGATCGGCGGCCAGGACGTCGTCGGCCTCGCGCCGGTCGAGCGGCGTACCGCGATGATGTTCCAGTCCTACGCGCTGTTTCCGCATCTGAATGTACGCGACAACATCGCCTTCGCCTTGCGCGTGCGTGGCGTGGGGGTGCAGGAACGGCGCAAGGCTGCCGATGCCATGATCGAGAAGGTCAGGTTGACGGAGTTGGCCGATCGGCTGCCGGCGCAGCTTTCGGGCGGTCAGCAGCAACGCGTCGCACTGGCGCGCGCCGCCATCACCGGCCCGAAAGTGTTGCTGCTGGACGAGCCGCTGTCGGCGCTCGATGAACAACTCAGGGTGCAGATGCGGCAGGAACTCAGGCGGATGCAACGTGATCTCGGGATCACCTTCATCCACGTCACTCACACCCAGCTCGAAGCGATCGCGATCGCTGACATCGTCGTGGTGATGGAAAAGGGCAAGATAAAGCAGGCCGGACCGGCCCGCGACGTCTATGACCAGCCGCAAGACCGCTACGTCGCCGAATTTCTCGGTGGCCAGAACGTCCTCACCGGCCGGATCGAGCGGGTCGAAGGCGACAGCGCGATCATCGTGTCGCAGGAGATGCGCGACGTCGTGGTGCCGCTTGGCGTCCGCCGGACCGCGTCAATCGGGGATCGCGTGGATTTTGCGATACGCCGCGACGATGTCGATCTGGTGCGGCCCGAGATCGGCGGCGGTATCCGACGCGCCAAGGTGCCGAGCCGGGTTCGCGCCATCGAATACCAGGGAAACTTCGTCAAGGTCATCCTGGACAAGATCGGCGACGACGAATTGATCGCCTATGTCCCGGATCGTGTATTCTACCGCGACCCCTTCTCGGTCGGAGACGTGGTGATTGCCGGATGGGAAAAAGAAAAGACCCGGATGCTCGCTTGAAACAGACTGCCGGTCGAAAGATGCAACAGGAGAAACGCGCATGAATCTCGAGATGACGGTCAACGGGAAGAAAGTGAAGGCAGATACTCCACCGTCCCTGCTTCTATCCGATTTCCTCCGCGAGAGCCTCAATCTCACCGGCACTCATGTCGGCTGCGATACCTCGCAATGCGGCGCCTGCGTCGTCCACATCGACGGCGTCTCGATGAAGAGCTGCACGCTGCTGGCGGTCACTGTTGACGGCAAGTCGGTCACGACCATCGAAGGCCTCGCCAAAACGGCCGATGCCGACCTGCATCCGATGCAGCTGGCCTTCCACCACAATCACGGCCTGCAATGCGGCTTCTGCACACCCGGCATGATCATGAGTGCGGTCGATTTTGCCAATCAGACGCCAAACCCCACTGAAGGCGATGTGCGGCACTGGCTCGAGGGCAATATCTGCCGCTGCACCGGCTATCAGAACATCGTCGCGGCGGTGCTTGCCGGCGCCGCCGCCATGCAGATCCAGGCGGGAGGCTGATCATGAATGTTCATACAGGCATTGGCGCCTCGATCCTTCGCAAGGAAGACCGCCGGTTCATCACCGGCAAGGGCAACTACGTCGCCGATATCAAGCGCCCGGATATGGCGATGGGCGTATTCCTGCGCTCGCCCCACGCGCACGCGCTGATCGAGAGCATCGACATCAAGGCGGCTGCCGCACTGCCCGGCGTCGCAGCAATCTACATCGGCGCGGATCTTGCCGCGGACAAGATTGGCGGCCTGCCATGCGCCTGGGGCGTCAGCAACGCCGATGGCACGCCAATGAAGGAGCCGCCGCGCTCGGCGATGGCGGTCGACAAGGTGCGATGCGTCGGCGACGCGGTGGCGTTCGTGATCGCCGACACGGTCGAACAGGCGCGCGAAGCGGCTGACGCGATCGAGGTCGAATATAAGGTTCTGCCGGCCGTAGTCGGTGTGCTTGACGCGATCCGCCCCGGCGCTGCCGCCGTGTTCGACGACATTCCCAACAACACCTGCTTCGACTGGGAGTGCGGCGACGCCAAGGCGACGGCAGCGGCGTTCAAGAATGCGGCTCATGTCGCCAAGATCAGCCTGGTGAACAATCGCCTGGTCGGAAACCCGATGGAGCCGCGCGCGGCGGTGGCGGAATATGATGCCGGCCGCGACCACTACACGATGTGGACCACCAGCCAGTTCCCGCATGTGG
The DNA here is from genome assembly GCA_035490095.1 of Bradyrhizobium sp. Lineage (GTDB taxonomy): Bacteria > Pseudomonadota > Alphaproteobacteria > Rhizobiales > Xanthobacteraceae > Bradyrhizobium. The sequence goes on along the minus strand of DATHHQ010000803.1, from coordinate 9,059 downwards.
TGAAGGTGCTGATGGGCAACTTCGTGTTGAACATCCCGCAGCACAAATTGCGCATCGTGGCGCCCGACGTCGGCGGCGGCTTTGGCGTGAAGCAGTTCCTGTACGCCGAGGAGATCATCACCACCTGGGCCTCGCGCAAGGTGGGTCGTCCGGTGAAATGGGTCAACGAACGCAGTGAGGGCTTCCTGTCCGACGCCCATGGGCGTGATCATGTCAGCGAAGCGGAACTAGCGCTGGACGAAACCGGCAAGTTCCTCGGCCTGAAGGTGCGCACCATCGCCAATATGGGTGGCTACCTGTCGACGTTCGGCCCGAACATCCCGACCAACCTCTACGGATTGCTACTGGCCGGCGTCTACACCACGCCCGCGATCCATTGCGAAGTCAAAGGCGTGTTCACCAATACCGTACCGGTCGACGCTTATCGCGGTGCCGGCCGTCCCGAGGCGACCTTCCTGCTGGAGCGTCTCGTCGATGTCGCGGCCAGCGAGATGAAGATCGACAGGGCTGAAATCCGGCGCAAGAACATGATCGACGCGTCGCAATATCCCTATCAGACGCCGGTGATCGTCAAATACGACAGCGGCGACCCGAAAGCCTGCCTCGAAAAGGCACTGGAGATCTCCGACTGGGGCGGTTTTGCCAGGCGCAAGGAAGAATCGAAGTCGCGCGGCAAGCTCCGCGGCATCGGTCTCTGCACCTATGTGGAGGCGTGCGGCCTCGCGCCTTCGCGCATCGTCCAGTCGCTCGGCGCCCGTGCCGGCATCTTCGAAAGCGCCACGGTGCGGGTCCATGTCACCGGCGATGTCACGGTGCTGATCGGGACGCATAATCACGGCCAGGGCCATGAGACGACCTTTGCGCAGATCGTGTCGGAAAAATTGTCCATTCCCACCGACAAGATTGAGATCGTGTTCGGCGACACCGACAGGGTGCAGTTCGGATTGGGCACCTATGGCTCGCGATCGCTGGCCGTGGGTGGTACCGCGCTGTCCAAGGCCACCGACAAGATCATCGCGAAGGGGACCAAGATCGCCGCGCATATGCTCGAGGCGGGTGAGAGTGACATCGTATTCGAGAATGGGTCGTTCGCCGTGCAGGGCACCGACCGGGCGAAATCGTTCGGCGACGTGGTCGGCGCGGCTTATGGCCTGGTGAATTTTCCGATCGACGTGCTTGAGCCGGGCATGGAAGCCCAGGCATTCTACGATCCGGTGAATTTCACCTATCCCGGCGGAGCCCACATTGCCGAGGTCGAGATCGATCCGGACTGCGGCTCGGTCGATCTCGTATCCTATGTAGCGGTGGACGACATCGGCACTGTGATCAACCCCATGATCGTTGCGGGGCAGTTGCACGGCGGCATCGCGCAAGGGGTCGGCCAGGCCCTGTTCGAGAACTGCGTCTATGATGAGACATCCGGCCAGATGCTGTCGGCGTCATTCATGGACTATTGCATGCCGCGCGCTGACAACATGCCGAACATGGAAATCGTCACCCTGTCGACGATGTGCGCGCATACCAGCTTCGGCGTCAAAGGCTGCGGCGAAGTCGGCACCATCGGGTCGCCCGCGACCGTGATCAATGCCGTGGTCGATGCGCTGTCGCATCTCGGCGTCAGTCATGTCGACATGCCGGCAACGCCAAGCCGTATCTGGCGCATCATTTACAATAGCGCCAATCAGCTGCGCGCAGCCGAATAGGAGCAGGCGATGAAGGACTTTTCATACTACAAGCCATCCACGGTGTCCGAGGCTGTCGCCCTGCTGGCCGCCAGCGGTGAGAACCGGCCCCTTTCCGGCGGCATGACACTGCTGCCGACCATGAAAATGCGGCTCGCATCGCCAACCGCCATAGTCGATCTGGCCGCGCTGCCTGGGCTGACCGCGATCACGGTCGGTGGCGACAGCGTAACTATCGGCGCGATGACGACACATGCCGAGGTCGCTGCTTCGGCTGAGATCAAGGCTGCGATCCCCGCCCTCGCCACGCTCGCCGGCCTGATCGGCGATCCCCAGGTCCGGCATCGCGGCACCATTGGCGGATCGATGGCCAACGCCGACCCTTCGGCGGACTATCCGGCAGCAGCGGTTGGCCTTGGAGCGACGATCATCACGGATCGTCGTGAGATCGCCGCGGACCGCTTTTTCACGGCGATGTTTCAGACCGCGCTCGAACCCGATGAGATCATCTTGGCCGTCCGCTTTCCGATCCCGGATGCAGCCGGCTATGCCAAGTTCAGGAGTCAGGCATCGCGTTTCGCGCTGGTTGGCGCCTTCGTTGCGCGTTTCGGCGGCACCGTGCGCGTCGCGATTACTGGGGCTGGGCCGGTGGTATTTCGATCCGGGGACATTGAGGATGCGCTAGCGGGCAACTTTTCGCCCGAGGCGCTGGCGCGGATTTCGATTGCGCCGTCAGGATTGAACTCCGACATCCATGCTGACAGCGAGTATCGCGCCCATCTGGTGGTGGTGATGGCCCGCCGGGCTGTCGGACAGGCCCTCGGACACAAGCCATCTTGACGCCGCCGCCGCGCGACGTGTTGCCCAACGAGGCGGCAGGCGATGATGGAGATCGCGCCTTATTCGGCCGCCTCCGGGAGAGCAGGCCGCATCGAGGCGTTCGCCGTCTCGGCGGCGAACTCGAGACGGCTGGAATCCGAGCCAAGATAGCTCTCGAGATAATTATACAGCGCATCGATGGCCGCGAGGTTGCGGCCGGCCGCCCGGTAGAGCAGTAGATCGACCGGTGGCAATAGCGGAAAACCCTCATTCGCGCCGATTTCGCGCAGGCCGGGCGTCAGCGCGCTGCGGCCCAACACAGTCACCGCCATGCCGGCGAGGGCGGCTGCCTGCAACCCGACGGCGCTGGCGCTGACACAGGTGATCTTCCAGTTGCGACCGATCCGCTCCAGTTTGTCGATCGCATGCTCCCGATAGATGTTGCCGGCCGGCAGCACCGCCAGCGGCACCGGATCGACCCAATGCGCGTCGGAATCAGCGCCGACCATCCAGATCAACTGCTCCTGGCCGACGACTTTGCCGCCGGAGAAACCTTCCATCTTGGTGACCAGCGCAAGATCGATCTCTCCGCGGCGGACCAGTCCAACCAGCGGTGTCGACAGTTCGCAGCGCAGCTCGACCTGCACTTTTGGAAACGCCTTGCGAAAGCGGCTCAGAATCGCGGGCAGAACGAAGGCTGCATAAAGATCAGGCGTGCCCAGGACCACGGTCCCCTCGACGTCAGGCGAGGCCAGCCGCTGCAGCATCTCGTCGTGAAGCCGGAGGATGGATTTTGCGTAGGACAGGACGAGGTCACCGTCGTCGGTGAGAAGTTGGCGGCGCCCCTCGTGGCGCAGCAGCGTCGTGTTGATCAGTTCTTCCAGTCGCTGCAACTGCAGCGTGATCGCGGGCTGGGTCCGCCCAAGTTGCCGCGCGGTAACGGTGATGCTGCCGGTCTGAACCACCGACACGAATGACCTCAGCATCCGAATATCGAGGCTTAACAATGGCATATCCAATCGCCTCCCTTATGGTGGACGATGCAGTTCTTGTGCCATTGGAATACGGTCGTAGAGCTCGGGTGCCGGCCCCTATGCCCTGAATGGTCGAATTGAGGGGCTCGTGGGTTGATAGACGTCCACGTTGGATCAGATGCGTCGTCTTGCCCCTGTCTGGGCCATATCCGGCCAGGGCAGAAAACTTCCGTGATAACCCTGAGGGGTGAGGAACGCCGTTATTTCCGGGCCGCTATTCCCGCGCCGATTTTGGGCATCGCCCTTCGCCCCAACAGCGCTGGCGCACCAGGTGCCAGGGCGCAAATGCCTACGACTGTGTGCGGCGCTGGCCGCGCCGAGAACGTTCATCTGGGCTTTCAGCTTTGCCCAGGGGGGCGGACCGCAGCGATGGGCAAGTGGCTGCATCAAGGCCCGAGACCGCGAAATAATAAAGTCTATTCATCAAGCGGCGGCGCCGAGCTGAGCATAGCGCCCTGATGCCGCAATGGTCATGTCGTGGGGAAGGCAGCGACGATCAATATGGATTGGCTGATGTGGGCTTCAAATTGCAGTTGACCGCAAATCTAACCTGCCAAAGTCCGATAGATGCCCTTGCGCTCGCGTGGACGTTCATGCACAGCGCGTCCCAGCGGCTGTAGATCCACACATTGTACGAAATCGGCGCGACCCAAAAATACCAGTTTGGATCATGGGTGCACCCGAGCGATTTTGACTGTCAGCAGCTTCCAGCACGGCCACGCCTGTGTGCCAAGTGACGGATGATAAATGCGCCGATCAAACGTGATGCTCACGCGGTGACCTCATTACTGTGGTCGCGCAAACCATCCCGGAAACGGTTTTCCAAATCACGTTTTGTCCCATCGGTTTCTATCGTCTTTGGAGGGCGCGTTTTCCAAAAAAGATGAGGACTTTCAAAGAGCGCAGAGAATTTTAAGTCCCTTGCGTCTACCAGTTCCGCCACGTCCGCTTTGGTCGTCAGATCAGATACTTAGCGCGTTTCCTGGCGAAGTGGAATGAGCTTTGGCCGGGAGGGCGCGCTCCTTCCATAGTAGAGCGCGTCTGTTAAGGCAAAGCCTCAATGCCGACACCTGCCGGTGGTTTACGCAACCTCAATGTTGTCCACTTACGAAGGTCGCATGATCGCTCGCATTTCCTTTTCCCGGCCGTTGCGGCGCGCTGCTGCGGCGCTGGCGCTGCTCGGGCTCGCCGTCGGGCTGAACGGCTGCGCCAACATGAGCGACAGCATGACCTCGGCTTTCGCCGATCCAGCCAAATACGATCTGTACGAGTGCAAGCAACTGGAGACCGAGCGCAAGACGCTTGCCACGCGGTCTGCGGAGCTGCAGGGCCTGATGGCGAAGGCCGAAACCGGCGTCGGCGGTTCTGTGATCTCGGAGCTCGCCTATCGCAACGACTACATCGCGGTCCGCGGGCAAACCAAATTGGCCGAAGAAGTCTGGCAGCGTAACAAATGTCAGGCGTCTGCCTCGGCCGCTGCGGGCGCACCGGCGGCATCCGGCGCGGCACCTGCAACCGCCAAACGTGCGAAGTCGCCGATGCGGTCGGGCAGCGCGGTCCAGTAGGCGCAAAGCGCCAACGACCCCCGCCTTACGCCCGCCAGTCGTAGATCCAGTCCTGCCGCGCCAGCACGCGCTTTGCGCCCATCGCCTTGATCGCGAGGTCGCGTGCGTAGGCCGCGGGGCCCGTGAGGTGATAGATGCGCCCCGATTGCCGCGCGGCGCGCTGCACCCGTGCGACGCGCGCGCGGCGCAGCCGCGCATAGTGTTTCAGCGCGGCCGGGATACCGGCGGCGGTTTCTCCAACACCCTGGTTGAGACATTTTGCCAGCACCGCCGCGTCCTCGATCGCCATTCCCGCGCCTTGCGCCGCAAACGGCAGCATGGCGTGCGCGGCATCTCCCAACAGCGCGATGGCGCCATCGGCCCATTCGCCGCCGTCGGGCATCGTGAACAGCGCCCATTTCCGCCAGTCATCGACCGCGCCGATCATCATCCGGGCGGTTCCCGGCCACCTCGATGAGGCGAACGCGTTCTTGATCTCGCATATCTCGCCGGGCGCGCTCCAGCCCGGCCTGTTCCAGGTTCCCGGCACCACCGCGACGACGTTGATCTGTCGCGCGCCGGATATCGGATAAGCCACCAGATGCGCCTCCGGTCCCATCCAGAGCTGGACCCGGCACGAGGCATATTCGCGCGGCAACTGCGAGGCGTCGATCGTTCCGCGCCAGGCGATCAGGCCGGAGAATTGCGGTTGTACCTGCGGAAACAGGTGATGCCGGACCGCGGACCAGATTCCATCGGCGCCGACCAGCGCCACCGCCACCACCTGCTGGCGCGTCGTGCCGCTGCGCTGGACCACGGTCAGTCCCTTGGCGTGGGGCACGACGTCTTCGAACTGGCAGCCGAGCCGCAATTCGATGTCGGGATGATCGTTGACCTGGGCTTGCAGCGCCGCCTGCAGGTCGGCGCGATGCATCACCCAATAGGGCGCGCCGGCGCGCAACGTGGCGGCTTCGCCGAGCGGCAGGCGGGCGATCTCGCCGCCTCGCGCGCTCATGATGCTGATGGCGTCGGGCGTGACGGCGCGTGCGGTGAGCCGGGGTTGCAAGCCGAGGTCGATCAGCACGCGGCTGGCGTTGGGTGAGAGCTGCAGGCCGGCGCCGGCTTCCTCGAGCCGCTCGGCCTTTTCGAGAACGACGACGCGAAAGCCTTGTCCCGCCAAGGCAAGCGCCGCCGTCAATCCTCCGATTCCGGCACCCGCGACGACGATCGTGCGTGAAGCGGCCACCCGGCCGGTCAGGCGACCTTGTCTTTCAGCACGCATTCGGGCGGCCGGGCTTCGCCGGCCTTGAGGTCGGAGGCGTAGCGATACAGGGTCGAGCAATAGGGGCAGATGATCTCGTTGTCGTTGCCAAGATCGAGGAAAACATGCGGATGATCGAACGGCGGATTGGCGCCCACACACATGAACTCCTGCGAGCCGATCTCGATGACGGAAACGCCGGCATCGTTGTGGAAGTGCGGAACGACATGATCGGACATTGTATTCACCTTGGGTAGCAATGGAGGCGGACGCAATCAGCTACGTGCCGCAGGGTCGAAGTGCGGTGAACCATAGTGGCGGGTGTTGGTGATTCCCAGAGCCCCCGAGCGCTCATTTGCTCATGCAAATTCGACACAATATTGTCGTCGAGAGAAAGCCCTTCTTTCGTCGGGGCGGTTGTGTCTTAAAAGCGGCACACCATCTTGAGGGAAGCGAAAACATCGGGGTTCCCGGCATGAATCGATGGCGGCTCGGATCGGCAGTGGCTGGCGTGGCAGTGTGCGCGATCGCGTGCGCATTGTTGTGGCCGCGTGCGCGCGACGCCGGCGCCATTCTGGCGGCACAAGACGACCCGGCGGCACTTTCCGACGTTCAGCTTAATGCTGCCCTGCGGAATAATCAGGCCGTGATCGAGCAGAATATCGAGACGGCACTTGCCGCAGAAGACGCCGACCTCGCCAACAGCTTTGTCGATCTAGCCAGGGAAAAGAACATTCCGGTCAACGATGAGTTGTCGCGGCGGGCGGCTGCGGCCATCGTCGAGGAAAATTCGTCATCGCATTTTGCAAAACGCTTCGCCACCGGGCTCGTCACCGGAAACGCCGACGATGTCGCGAGCCTGTCGGGCACGGTCGCCGGCGACCTGTTCGTGTTCGGCGACATCAGGGACGTGGTGCGTGAAGGCAAGCATATGGCGATGGGCGAGGACACCGATCGGCTGGTGCTGGGTCTCGCCGCTGCGGGCCTTGCGGTGACGGCGGCGACCTATGTCTCCGTCGGCGGCGTGGCGCCGGTGCGCGCCGGTCTCACCCTGGTCAAGGATGCCCGCAAGGTGGGCCGGCTGGGCGAGGGGCTCACGCGATGGGCCGGCCGCTCCGCGCGCGAGATGGTCGACGCGCCGATGCTGCAACATGCGGTCGCGTCCGGCTCGGTGATGCGGCCGGGGCAGACCATGTCAGCGATAAGAGCGGCGTTTCGCGCCGAGAAGGCTGGCGCGCTGGTCCGCCTCGCCAAGGACGTCGGACGCGTCAGTGAGAAGGCGGGGATTCGCGCCGCGCAGGAAACGTTGAGAATCGCGGAGGGCCCGAAGGACGTCGCACGGGCGGCGCGGCTCGCGGAGTCCAAGGGCGGCCAGACCCGCGCCATCCTGAAGGTGCTCGGCCGCGGCGCATTGCTGCTGGCGGCCGGTGCGTTCGATCTCACGCTGTGGGTGTTCAGCGCATTGCTGGCCCTGTTCGGCCTGCTGTCATCGATCAAAGCCACCACCGAACGCCTGACCATGTCTTGGCTGCTTCGCAAGAAGGCCCGGCGGCTAAGAAAGCAAATAGCGGCTGCGGCTTTGCCGTCTGAGCCGTCCCTGGCGGGCGCGGTCACGCACGGCTAACTTGCGACCGCCATCGCCGATCCCCTCTCCCAAAATACGGATTAACCGATGCCGAGTTTTCATAACGGCGCTGTTGAGATTGCCTACCTCGACGAAGGTGAGGGCGATCCTATCCTGCTGGTGCACGGCTTTGCGTCGAGCAAGAATGTGAACTGGGTGTATCCGACCTGGGTCTCAGAGCTGAAGAAACACGGCCGCCGCGTCATCGCGCTCGACAATCGCGGCCACGGCGATTCCGCCAAGCTCTACGATGCCGAACAGTATCACATCGGCACGATGGCCGGCGATGTCAGTGCGCTTATGGATCATCTCAACATCGAGCGCGCCGACATCATGGGCTATTCGCTCGGCGGGCGGATGACGGCCTGGCTGGCGCGAAGCCAGCCGCAGCGGCTCCGGTCGGCGATTTTCGGCGGCATCGGGATGGGCTTGATCGAGGGCGGCGGCCCCGGTGAAAGCGTTGCGATCGCGCTGGAGGCGTCCTCGCTCGATGAAGTGACCGATCCGGTGGGGCGGACGTTCCGCGCCTTCGCGGACCAGACCCGCTCCGATCGCCGGGCGCTGGCGGCGTGCCTGCGCGGCTCGCGGCGACTGATGACCAGGGACGAGGCCGCCGGGATCACCGTGCCGGTGCTGATCGCGGTCGGCACGTCAGACGAGATCGCGGGCTCAGCCGCAGCCTTGGGTAAAATCATCCCGGGCGCGCAGGTGCTCGACATTCCCAACCGCGACCACATGCGGGCCGTTGGCGACAAGGTCTACAAAGAGGGTGTGCTGGAATTTTTGTCCCGCCGCCCCTAACCGCTGGCTTGATTTCCCGAAATTCCCGACCACCTTGAGCCGACGCTTTGGGCCAAGGTGGGTTTCGGCTGACGCGATTAAAGTGTGCGACTTCAACGTTTTAGCGCGCATTTGAAGCTAAAGCCGCGGTTCATTTTTGACAAAGTCGCGCTAGGACAGCCGTCCGTCCGTCGTGCTATAATGCCCGGCGAAACAATCGAATTTGCGAGAGCAGCACATGGCAATGCATCAGATCAATCCGCAGGGTGCGAAATTGGCGGCGCTCGATCCGATCTGGGATCGCGTGCGCGGCGA
>DATHHQ010000802.1:0-3137 GCA_035490095.1 Bradyrhizobium sp. | reverse complement strand
GCCAGGTGTTCGGGCGGCAAAGTGTATCGTCAATGCTTATGAGGCCCAACATGATGGCAACTGAAAGAGCCCTCACCATTTATGGCGCATTGGCGAAACATTCTGTGACGCAGGATGTCAATCGGCTTGCAAATTTGACCCCGTATCGGCGTCCAATTTTGACCCCTTTGGGCGACGGGTTTTGGCGGTAGCGCTCGCGCCGTCGGAGCTGGTCGGGGTTGCGGAGACGGTGCGAGCGCGGGCTGCGTGATCGTCGTCGCGGCTTTTGAAGCGCCAGCTGTCGTTACCGGTCTCGACGATGTCACAGTGGTGGGTCAGGCGGTCGAGCAGCGCGGTCGTCATCTTGGCGTCGCCGAACACGCTGGGCCATTCTCCGAACGCGAGATTGGTGGTGACGACGATTGACGCGCGCTCATAGAGCCGGCTGACGAGGTGGAACAGGAGCTGGCCGCCGGATTGAGCGAACGGCAGGTAGCCGAGCTCGTCGAGGACGATGAAGTCCATCCGGGTCAAATGCTCGGCGATACGACCCTGGCGTCCGTTGCGGGTCTCGATCTCCAGGCGGTTGACGAGGTCGACCACGTTGTAGAAGCGGCCGCGAGCGCCGGATCGGATGCAGCTTCGGGCAATGGCGATGGCCAGATGGGTCTTGCCGGTGCCGGTACCGCCGACCAGAACGGCATTGCGTTGCTGGGCGATGAAGCCACCGCTGGCGAGATCATTGACCAGCGTCTGGTTGATGGGGGTGCCCTCGAATTGGAAATCCTCAAGGTCCTTGGCGAGCGGCAGCTTGGCGATGGTGAGCTGGTACTTGATCGAGCGAGCCTGCTTCTCGTTGATCTCGGCGTTGAGCAAGTCGCCGACAATGCGTTGGGGTTCGTGCTGACGCTTGACAGCGGTCGCCATGATCTCGTCGAAGGCGGCCTTCATGCCGTAGAGCTTGAGTTCGCCCATGAGATCGAACAGTTGAGTGCGCTCCATTAGTTAGTTCTCCTGAGGTTGTCGTAACGGGCACAATCGGCAATCGGCGCATGACGTAATGTCAGCGCCGCCGGAGTGAGGATGTTGGCTGGCGGCGCAGGATCACGCTGGCGGGCCAGAATGTTGAGAACGACATCGGCGGAATGGACGCCGTGGGCAATTGCCTCGGCGCAGGCTGCTTCGACGGCCGGCAGGCCGTCGGTCAGAACCGCGTTGAGGATGTCGACCATCTGCCGATTACCATCGTCGGCGCCGGCGAGCTTGCGCCGTACACGTTCAATTGCCGACGGCAGCACCCAGTCTTTGAAGGGAGCGCCGTTGCGCAAGGCGCCGGGTTTGCGAGCCAGCACCGGCACGTAATGCCAGGGATCGTAGGTCGTCTCACCGCGGCCGAATGAACGCGGATGCTCGGCAACGATGCGTCCGTCCTGGCGGATCACGATGCGGTCGGCATAGGCATGAACCTCGACCGGACGTCCGACTGCGCTGGCCGTGACCGAGTATTTGTTGTTGTCGAAACGCACCAGGCAGGTCTTCGAGACCGATGCCGGCACCGCATGGAATCCATCGAACCGGCCGGCATAGGGAACAAGCTTTGGCCGCTCGGCTTCGAACACCTCCCAGACTGTCTGTTCGCTCAGTTCCGGATGCCGGTGCGCCTTCGCGTAGGCGATGCATTTGTCCAGCAGCCAGGCGTTCAACTCGTCGAGGGTTTTGAACCGTAGCCGTGGCGTAAAGAAGCGTTCGCGGACAAGCCCGACCTGGTTCTCGACCTGGCCCTTCTCCCAGCCCGACGCTGGCGTGCAGGCGACCGGATCAACCAGGTAATGGCTGCACATCTGCATGAAGCGGCGGTTGTAGAGACGACCCTTGCCGACGAAGATCGTCTCCACTGCAGTCTTCATGTTGTCGTAGATGCCGCGGCCGCAGGTGCCCTTGAACAAAGCGAACGCCCGGTCGTGGGCGTCGAACACCATCTCCTGCGTCTCGCGCGGATAAGCCCGCACAAACATCATCCGGCTGTGGCAGAGCCGGACATGGGCGGCCTTCACAATCACCGTTACGCCATTGAGCAGAACCACCTCGTGGCTCCAGTCGAACTGGTAGGCTTCTCCAGGCGCAAAGCTCAGCGGGACGTAGGCCGCCGCCGTCGATTGCCCGCGCTCCTTGCTCCACCGTCTGGCGTAGCGCCGCACGGCATCGTAGCCGCCGTCATAACCACGCCCGCGCAGCTCTTCAAAAATCCGGATCAATGTTAGCTGCTCACGAGCGGACTTGGCCGCATTCGCCGCCAGCAAGCCATCGAGTTCGGCTGCCCATCGTCCCAGCTTCGGTCGTGGCTGGACAACACGCTCGTACTCGAATGAGGTCTCTCCCGACCTCAGCACCTTCCGCACCGTGTTCCGCGACACCTTCAGGTCCCGCGCGATCTCCTTGATCGTCTTGCCCTTGATGAAGTGCTCGCGCCTAATCCGGGCAATCGTCTCCACGATCAGCATCCCCAGCCACCTGCTTCGTTACAAAGCAGGCAGCGCAACAGACCAATCTGTAGGGGGTCAATTTTGGACGCCGATCCCCCGGCTCAGGGGGTCAATATTGCAGGCCGAATGACAGTTATGGAGCCCGACACGGCGCGCGGGTCACGCGTAGGCCAGCGACCGGCATGGACCTGGGCTATGAAGTCGCCGACGATGCTGTTGAACAGGTCCGGCGCTTCGAGATTGATGGTGTGACCGCAATTCGGCATTACCGAGAGGGCCGCCGATGGGATGCTGCGCTTCATCAGCAACGCCGGCGTCAGACAGGGCCAGTCCTCGTCCCCAGTGAGGATAAGCGTCGGCACGGTGAGGCCGGCCATTTCGCTTTGCAGATGATACAGCGAAGGACGCTCCTTTTGGCAGCCGAGCTGGGTGTTGGCGGCACCCAGGGCCGAATGCTCGGCTAGCGCCTGCTTGAAGATCGCAAAACCGCGCGGGTCTTTAGCTTCGAACTGCACGCGGGTTGGACCGTAGGCATAACGCGCAGCAAATGCGGCCATTCCATCGACCCGCAGCGATGTCACTACGGCGTCGGCTTCAGCGCGAAACTGCTCGCGCATATTCAGCTCGGCGCCATAGCCGCAGCCGGCGACGCATAACGACAAGGCCCGAGACGGA
>DATHHQ010000801.1:0-2000 GCA_035490095.1 Bradyrhizobium sp. | reverse complement strand
CAGTGCCGGGATGTCGTCCAGCGCGGTCTCAACGGGCAAAAGCGCGTCGGCGAGGCTGCCCTCGCCAGACGCGGCTCTATCGCACAAAGCCTCCAACTGTTCCAGCGGAATCATGTCCGCTTCCCCGAACGGCCCGACCAGCGTCCTTCTCAGCGCGCAAATATGGCCGTAACAGCCGAGAATCCGGCCGATATCGCGGGCCAGCGCCCGCACATAGGTTCCCTTGCCGCACTCGGCCTCGAACACGGAATGGCTGCTATCTGGTTGTTCTACAAGGGTTAAATGGTGAATTTCGACCGGCCGGGGCTTCAATTCGACGATTTCGCCGTCGCGGGCCAGATCATAGGCCCGTTCGCCCTGGACCTTGATGGCGGAATATTGCGGCGGGGTCTGTTCGATCTTGCCGGTGAACTGCGGCAGCAGCTCGGAAATCGCCTCGGCGGAGGGCCTGATGTCGCTGGTTTTGACAACACGGCCCTCGGTATCGTCGGTATCGCGTTCCTCGCCCCAGCACACGGTAAAGCGATAGCGCTTGCGGCCGTCCATCACGAACGGAACGGTCTTGGTGGCTTCCCCCATGGCGATCGGCAGCCCGCCGGTAGCGAGCGGATCGAGCGTGCCGGCATGGCCGGCGCGCTTGGCCTGGAACAGCCGCTTCACGACCGCGACCGCATGGGTCGAGGTCATGCCGATCGGCTTGTCGAGCACCACCCAGCCGTGGACGTCGCGCTTATCGCGCCGCAGCTGGCCCTGGTGCCGCTGCTTGTTGCCGCGCCCCTGCTGCTCCCTGACAGGAGCCACGCCGGCATCGCCATGCGCATTCGAAAAATTATTTTCTTCAGCGCGGTCCGAATCACCGATCGACGGCTCGATGGTGCTGTTTGCGGTGGTCACGATCATCAGGTCACTCTTCCGAATCTGGCGAATCTGGTGCGAGGTCTCTTTGCACCGCAGGTGTTCGCAGTAATTTCTCTATTCGTTCCGCTTCATCGAATCGTTCGTCGACGCGGAAGCGGACATCAGGTGCAAATTTCAGGTTAACGCGCCGCGCGACCTCGCCGCGCAAGAACTTCTTGTTGCGCTCCAGCGCCGCGATCACCTTGTCGGTGTCGCGCCCGCCGAGCGGCATGACATAGATGGTCGCAAGCTTCAGGTCCGGCGACATCCGCACCTCGGGGACCGTGACAATGTGACCCTCGAGCTCCGGATCGTGCACGCTGCCTTGCGAAAGAATATCCGCGATGGCGTGACGCACGATTTCGCCGACCCGCAACTGACGCTGCGAGCCGCCGGGAGCGGAGTCCTTTTTGTGCTGGCGGGGCATCATTCGAAATCCGGTTTGCCGTCATCATCCGCCACCCGGTCCGGCCTTTGGCCGGCCGGATGACAGGCTCCGACGGATGATCCAGTATTCCGTGCCTAAAATGTTTTTCCGGGAATACTGGATGCCCCGCCTTCGCGGGGCATGACGCCTAGTTTGAAATCAGCGCGCCTGTAAGACTTGGACTTACAGAGAGCGCTGGATGGTCTCCACGCGATAACATTCGATGACGTCGCCGGCACGCATGTCGCCGTAATTCTCGAACGCCATGCCGCATTCCTGGCCGGACGCCACTTCCTTCACTTCATCCTTGAAGCGCTTGAGTGTCGACAGCTTGCCTTCGTGCACGACGACATTGTCGCGGATCAGCCGGACATTGGCGCCGCGTTCCACGGTGCCGTCGGTGACGCGGCAACCTGCGACCTTGCCGACCTTGGAAATGTTGAACACTTCCAGGATCAGGGCATTGCCCAGCATGGTCTCGCGCAGCGTCGGCGCCAGCAGCCCGGACATCGCCTTCTTCACGTCATCGACGAGGTCGTAGATGATGTTGTAGTAGCGGATTTCGATGCCGTTGCGCTTGGCGGCAGCGGCGGCTTCCTTGTGGGCTCGAACGTTGAAGCCGATGATGGCGGCGTTGAAACCTTCCGCCAGCGTCACGTCGGATTCGCTGATGCCG
>DATHHQ010000800.1:0-2420 GCA_035490095.1 Bradyrhizobium sp. | reverse complement strand
GCCGAAAGCGACGCCGAGATCCCAGACCCGCCGGAGCCGATCGAAAACGGCGTCATCGATCTTGGCCGGCTCGCAACCGACGCGTTGTTCCTGGGGATTGATCCCTATCCGCGCAGGTCGGACGCGGTTTTCGAGCCGCCGGTTGTGGTTGCAGATCCCGAGGATCACCCGTTTGCCGCACTCAAAGCACTGCGGCTCGATGCAAAACCGACCGACGTGAAGAAGCCCAAGATCCGCTAGAGAACCGCTAAAGAACCGCTGAAGGGGAGCTGAAGAAGCGTCGAGTTCCCATTCCAACAAATATGGATGCGAGATCGGTTCGATATTTCGAACTAACACACTGAACTATCTTGAAATATTTGTGTGAATCGGTTTCGCCTCGCCGCCGTCCGGCATTCAAAAAGAGGGTGGTCAAGAGGTTGTGTCGGCACAGAGACACGCTATTGTCGCGGCCCGGCCGGGGTGCAGCGTTGCGCTTCGCCGATCGCCGCCATTCATGGCGATTTCCAGTCCGCGGCCGAGCGCATCAAGACCGCATAAGATCAGGTTTCCGGGACGTTCATGCCTCAAAAGGTTCGAATCGCGCTTGACGCCATGGGTGGCGATGTGGGCGCAGCGGTGGTCATTCCCGGCGCCGCTATTTCGCTGACCCGACATCCCGACACCGAATTTCTGCTGTTCGGCGAACGTGGGCTGATCGAGGCGGAACTCGCCAAGCATCCGGCGATGAAGGCGGCTTCGCGGGTTATCCACACCGATGTTGCCGTCAGCATGCACGACAAGCCTAGCCAGGCGCTGCGCCGTGGCCGCAAGACGTCGTCGATGTGGCTAGCCATCGACGCCGTCAAGAAGGGCGAGGCCGACGTCGCGATCTCCGCCGGCAATACCGGCGCGCTGATGGCGATGGGCCGGTTCTGCCTGCGCATGCTGCCCGGAATCGAGCGTCCGGCCATTGCGGCGATCTGGCCGACCGCGCGCGGCGACTCGGTGATCCTCGATGTCGGCGCCACCATCGGCGGCGACGCCCAGCACCTCAAGACGCTAGCGCTGATGGGCAGCGCAATGGCCAGCGTGCTGTTCGACCTGGAGCGCCCCACGGTGGGTCTGCTCAACATCGGCGTCGAGGAAATGAAGGGCCGTGAGGAAATTCGCGAGGCCGCCGAGTTGCTGCGCAATCTAGACCTGCCGCAGCTGAACTTCATCGGTTTCGTCGAGGGCGGCGGCATCGGCAAGGGCGCCGCCGACGTTATCGTCACCGAGGGCTTCAGCGGCAACATCTCCATCAAGGTCGCCGAGGGCACGGCGCGGCAGATGACCGAATTCCTCCGCGCCGCGATGTCGCGAACCTGGCGTTCAAAGATCGGCTACCTGTTCGCCCGAAATGCCTTCAAGGCGCTTAAGGACAAGCTGGATCCCAACAAGTCCAATGGCGGGGTTTTCCTGGGGCTGAACGGCATCGTGGTCAAAAGCCACGGCGACGCAACCCCCGACGGCTTTGCCTATGCCATCGATGTTGGCTATGACATGGCCAGCTACGATCTCCTGACCAAGATCAATCAAATGCTCAATCGCGACGGCAGCGCATTCGCTTCAGCGCCGACCGCGCAGGAGGCTGTCTCGTGACTGCAATACGTTCGGTGGTGCTCGGCTGCGGCTCCTATCTGCCGCAGCAGATTCTGACCAATGCCGAACTGGCGGGGCGGATAGACACCTCCGACGAGTGGATTGTGCAGCGCACCGGCATCCGGCAGCGCCATATTGCCGCCGAGGGCGAGTTTACCTCGCATCTGGCGATCCATGCCGCGCGCGCCGCCATTGCCAATGCCGGGATCGACGCGCAGTCGATCGACCTGATCGTGCTCGCGACCTCGACGCCGGACCACACCTTTCCCGCCACCGCGGTCGAGGTCCAGAACGCGCTCGGCATCAACCACGGCGCGGCCTTCGACCTGCAGGCGGTATGTTCGGGGTTTGTCTTCGCGCTCGCCACCGCGGACAATTTCCTGCGGACCGGCGGGTTCAAGCGCGCGCTGGTGATCGGCGCCGAGACATTCTCCCGAATTCTCGACTGGAGCGACCGTGGCACCTGTGTGCTGTTTGGCGATGGCGCCGGTGCTATCGTGCTTGACGCCGAGCTGCAGCCCGGCAAGTCCTCCGACCGCGGGATACTGACGACGCATCTGCGTTCCGACGGCCGGCACAAGTTGAAATTATACGTCGATGGCGGTCCATCCACGACCCGCACCGTGGGCTATCTGCGGATGGAGGGCCGCGAAGTGTTCAAGCACGCCGTCGGCATGATTACCGACGTGATTGTGGATGCCTTCGAGGCCACCGGCACCACCGCCGAAGACATCGACTGGTTTGTTCCACACCAGGCCAACAAGCGAATCATCGATGCTTCAGCGCACAAATTGCAT
>DATHHQ010000799.1:0-9233 GCA_035490095.1 Bradyrhizobium sp. | reverse complement strand
TTGTCGCTGGCCGGTGCGGTCCAGGTCACGCTACGCAATGTGTCGGTGACGCCAGTGCTCTTCAACGGGCGGGACTGCGTGGAGGTGCGGCTTTCGGGCGACTATCCCCGGGCCGGACCGGGACTACGTCGTGACGCGCCCGCCCGCTACGAGTCCTATGTGGACGTGGCGCCGGCACAATGGACCAGGATCCGCATCGAGGTGTCCGGCAGCCGTGCCGAACTCTTTGTAGGCGAGGCCGCGCAACCCGTTTTGATTGTGACCGACTTGAAGCGCGGCGCTCAGGCCCGCGGCACTGTCGGGCTATACGTGGACAACGGAACCGATGGGCATTTCTGCAATCTGCGGATTACTCCGCGATGATTGCGGCTCATTAAAACCGGTCCCCACTTTTCCGGATCATGCTCTAGATTGCCTCAGCTAGCCAGCGGCGTGGAGAACCCGGCGACGAGCTTGACGAGATCGGCCTGTCGAGCAACGCCGGTTTTTTCAAACAGGCGGCTGAGGTGAGTCTTGACCGTGGTGACTGCAACACCCAGTGCCGCCGCTACCTCGGGGACACCGCCGATATCGACAATGGCAAGCAGCACGCGCAGCTCGCTCGGCGTCAGCTTGTACATCTCGCCAATCACTTCGGGAGGCGAGAAGGGTTCCAGCGATGCCTTGCGAATGAACAATGCGGCAACCGCGTTGTAGGCGAGGCCGGCCTCGCGGCGTGCGCCCGAGGTCAGCGGTAACACATGGGCGACGTAGCGTTCGCCATCATGCGCGGTCAAAGGCAGGGCGATGCCCTTGACGCCAAGCGCCGCATCACCCGCATTCGCGGCGACGAGGATCTCGCGCAGGGCGGCGTTGATCGCGGGATCGCTGGCAACGAGCCGGCCGCAGACCGAGCGCAGGAAGTCGCTGGCGTCGAGAATGGCATTGCCTGCGTTGTTGGTGTGGACGATCCGGCCGTTAGCGTCGACAAGGATCATGCCGGCACTCAATCCATCGAGAACATCGGAAAAGCACACCGCCTCGGTTTGCTTGCGATGGATGGTCTTGCCGATCAGCAGGGCGCGACGGACGTGGGGTATCAGGAGCGCCATGCGCCGGCGCATTTCGTCGTCGACCAGGCCGTTCGCCTCATGGCGTACAACACTGAGAAACGTACAACTTGTCGCCGATTTCTCGATCACTGCGCTGGCGACGTCGACCCAGCCATGCGGCCGCGCCCACTCCCGGTAAAAGCGGCCCCGGCGAAACTCTTCGTAGGGCACGAGGTCGGTGGCGCTCACGACCTGTTCGACGCCGAAGCACGGCGAGTCCGCCGTCGGATCGAGTTTCGGATAGCTCTCCGAATAGACCTGCAGGCTGTTCGGGTCGGCGCCGACATAACAATACAAAACCTCGGACTTGCTCAGGGAGTGTTTCGAGAGAAGCCCGCCCGAATGGCCCCCGGTAAAGCTGGCAATTTTGTCGAGGACGTCGTTTCGCTGCGTGGGGTCGATTACGGCGTCGTAGATATCACCAATCAGTATTGGCAGCCGCTTGCTATCGTTCATGGCTCTTGGCCTCGGTGCAATGATTTGAAATGAAATGGCATTCGCTTACCGTCGCACAGACATTACGGTTCAGTGGCATTTCGAAGGCAGCAGGTGCTGGCCACAGTATTGTATGGCGTGAAATAGCTACGCATCGCTGTGATCTATCTCACTTACCGATGCCGCAATTCGTGAAAGTCAGGTCATGCTGACCATCCTCCGATCGGGGGATGCTCAGCGTGTTCAAGAGATCGTAATCGCCCGTCGTCTGAATGAATGACGACCGTGAGTCTGCGGAATCCTATGTTCGTATCCCGCGAAACACAGCAGGGCAGGTTCGATGCACGCATTTACCACCGAAGCAACGCGGCCTTCCGACCCGATCGTTAGCGCAGCGCGATGGAATTGGAGAGGACGACGACTGTATCTCCGCTTGCGCAATTTCGCACGGGCCCTGGCGTCGGGCATGACCGAGGTCCGGGGCGGCGTGCTTAACGCGTTACATGATTCACGAAGCCTGTTGGCGGCTCGCGTGATCCATGAGCATCGGCACCTCGTTCAAGACTATCGATGTATCGGCGTTCTTCACTGCGCTGATGATGCGGGACGTGAGGCGCGGCATATTGAACATGCGGAGCAATGATTTCATGACGTGGCGACTTTATTTCATGTTGGCGGTTTTGATAATGGTCTTTGCATTTGCCCACATTCTCGCTTTGCAGAAATTAAATGCGATGCAGAGCGAGCGGCCGACTGCGGTCCTGGATGTCCATTCAGACTAGAATGCGTCGCCTGAGGCGCATTGCCGAGACCGAGGCGACGCGTGTCGCAGGTCAGGATCCTCAAGACGAGCCTTATCTTGTCTTGCGAGAGTCTGATTCAACTGGAGTTGAATCAGACTCTGGCATTGTCTTTTTGATTGAGAGTGCGCGGCCCTATAACGGCAGCCCGACGCTGTGCAGCGCATCGAAAACACGGTCGCAGTAGGATTGCGGCAGCGGCGGCAGGCCTTGCTGCACCTCGGAGACCGTCAGCTCCGGATAGACTTCCCGCAGGGCCGTGACGCTGCGACGGGCTTCGGATTCAGCTCCGACCAGCACATAAGCGGGGCACATGGTCCGATGGATCCAGCTCGCTGACGGATGCTCGACCAGTGCGCGCTGCTGCCAGTCCGCCGCTTCGCGATAGCGGCCGGACTCGAAATGCGCGCAGCCGATGCCCACCATACTATTGAACGCGAGGCAGTCGTTGGGAGCGAGGTCGAGCGCAATCTTGAACCGCTCGATGGCCGATTCGGCGTCGCCGCTGTAGACGTCGATCCATCCGCTGCGGCTCCACGCCCAGGCTGAGCCGCCGTCGATCGAAAGTGCCTTGCGGATCACCTGCTCCGCCGCATCGAGATCGTGGAGGAAGGTGAGGGCGTTGCCGAGGACGGCAAGCACCGTGGCATCTCCGGCGAGATTCCGCGCCTTTCGAGCCAGTTCGGCGCTTCGCGCGCGGTCCTCGTCCGGAGTTGCGGCGAAATGATAGACGATGCGCTGCCCGTACGCCCAAGCGGCGAGCGCGGTCGACAGCGCATGGTCGGGGTCGCGCTCCATCGCGCGTTCCAGTAAATCCAGCGCGTGCGCGTTGCCGTCGGCGTTGAGCGAGAGAACGTAAGGCATCGCCCGCAGCGCCAGGTCGTGCGGACTGAGATCGATGTCCGCCTTGCGGCCGGCGCGATCGATTTCCGCCAGGCGCAAGCACGGCTGCAGCGCCGCCACGATTCTGGTCGCAAGCTGCTCGTCGGGAGCAGCGTCGTCTCCGAATGCGCCATCGAAACGGTGCGCCGACAGGTGGCGGCCGGTTTCGGCATCGATCAGACGGAAGATCAGGCGTGTCTGCCGGTCTGACCCGCGAATGAGGCCCGTCAAATGGTAACGCGCCGAACCGGGTCGGTTGGTAACGCAGACGCCGGCTCGCGTGAGAGCGATCGCGAGCTCGTCCGCGATGCTGCGCGCGGCCTCGTTGTTCTCCGGGCTCGTGTCGATCGGACCCAGCGCGATCGTTGGCCGATCGCGACGGGAGACAAAAAACGAGGGCGTTGATGTTAACACACCGACGAAGACAGCTTGCCGCTTCAAGGTCTGCGACGGCGTTTCGCCATAACGTCGGCGGTACTCGACGGAAAACCGCCCGCCATGCGGGAAGCCGCAGCGCAGCGCGACATCCGTTACTTTGGCATCGGGCAGGCCCTGCAGCAGTTCGCGGCGCGCAGCCTCAAATCTGACATCACGAAGCGTCGTGCGGGGCGCCTTACCGAGAAAAACCCGGAACTGCCGCTGCAGGGTTCGGCTGGATACGCCCGCGACGTCGGCCAGCTCGGTCACGCTCCAGTCGCGCCCGACATTTGCGCGCATCGCATCGAGCGCACGGCGGACGCCACGCGGCAGCAGAGATTTGCTCGAGGGGCGGTGGGGGCATGCATTCATGGGAAACACTCCGACAATATGACTATGGTTATGAACACCAAATACATCGAAAAATTTCATGATCGGGATAGCGCTGTCGTAAATTGGATAGAGGAAAGGCCGTGGTCCGATCTAAGTCTGCAGATCATCAAATTTGAATTCGTTCGTTTGAATTCGTTCGGGAGAATTTTAATGGCAGGTTTGGTTGCAGTCATTTATGGAATCAGCGCCTACGCCGTGTTTCTCGTAACCATACTGTATGCGATCGGTTTCGTCAGTAATCTGGTCGTTCCGAAGTCGATCGATTCAGGCGCCGCGGGGCCGCTGGTCGAGAGCATACTCATCAATACCATGCTGCTCGGGTTGTTCGCTGTACAACACAGCGTGATGGCGCGGCAAGGCTTCAAGCGCTGGTGGACGCGGTTCGTGCCGCCCTCCACCGAACGGAGTACATTCGTACTGCTCTCCAGTCTCGTGCTGTTGCTGCTGTACTGGCAGTGGCGGCCGATTCCGGAACCGATCTGGACGGCGGAGAATCCGGCCATTGCAACCGCTCTTGAGGCGATTTCCTTTTTCGGCTGGGGCTTGCTGTTTGTCAGCACCTTCATGCTCAGTCATTTCGAGCTGTTTGGACTGAGCCAGGTATTCGCTAGGCTCTTCCGCAAGGAGTTGCCTGCGGCAAACTTTCACACCCCGCTGCTGTACCGGCTGGTGCGGCATCCGATTTATCTGAGCTTCCTGCTCGCCTTCTGGGCGACGCCGTCGATGACAGCGGGTCATCTGCTGTTCGCACTGGCGACGACCGGCTACATCTTGATCGGCATCCAGCTCGAAGAGCGCGATCTCGTTGGATTGTTCGGCGACCGGTATCGCAGCTACAAACAACGCGTTTGGATGCTGCTTCCGTTACCTGGTCGCAGATCGGTCGATCCTGCCGATCACCAGGCGTCCGCCGCGGAACGCTCCCTGCGTTGACAAACGCCGAGTCGCAAAGGGCGCTCGCATCAGCGATGTGCCCGACATGAAAACATCAGGCCCCTCAAGCTTTCAGGAAGGAATAATCATGACACCATCTTCCACTATCCAGAGCGCCCAGGCCGCCCAGCCCGATCTCGGCGCGCTGAAGCTTCGCCAGCATGCCGCGTGGTCGTCCGGCGACTATGCCGTCGTCGGCACGACGCTTCAGATCGTCGGCGAACAGCTGTGCGAAGCCCTGGACCTTCGCTCCGGTCAGAAGGTTCTCGACGTCGCCGCCGGAAACGGCAACGTCACGCTCGCCGCGGCACGGCGCTGGTGCGACGTCGTGTCCACCGACTATGTGCCGAGCTTGCTCGAGCGCGGCCGGCTCCGCGCCGCGGCGGAAGGCCTGTCGGTTGAATTCAAGGAAGCCGATGCGGAGGCGCTGGGCTTTGCCGACGCCAGTTTCGATGTTGTTGTCTCGACCTTCGGCGTCATGTTCGCGCCCGATCAAGACAAGGCGGCAGCCGAGCTCGCAAGGGTGTGCAAGAGTGGAGGCAAGATCGGCCTTGCCAATTGGACTCCGGAAGGCTTTATCGGACAGCTCTTCAAGGTACTTGGCAAGTACCTGCCGCCGCCGGCTGGTTCAAAGTCACCGGCGCTGTGGGGCTCGAGGGCGCACATCACGGAGATGTTCGGAGCGGCGGCACTTTCCATGAAGTGCGAGTCACGCAGCTTCGCGTTCCGTTACCGATCGCCAGAGCATTTCGTGGAAGTCTTCAGGACCTATTACGGGCCGACGCTTAAAGCCTTTGCCGCCCTCGACGAGGCGAACCAGCAGGGCTTAAGAAAAGATCTGCTTGCGCTGATCGGGCGGATGAACCGGGCGGAAGACGGTACGATGGTCGTTCCGAGCGAGTATCTCGAGGTCGTAATCACAAAACGCTGATCAAGCATCTTCTCCGGTAAGTTCGCGTAGCCGTCGCTCGGACGATCGATTGATTGATCGTCCGCTCGGCGGTCGTCGCTTGGCGCGCCTTCCGCTAACCTTGCCTGATCCGCAGGAGTGCTGGCACCATGATCGAAGATGAGTTCGGACCTATCGACTACGACGAAAGCGGGGAGGGTCCAACCGTCGTTCTAGTGCCGGGATCATGCAGCACCGGCGCTGCATGGCGACCCATCGTTGCACTATGGGAGAACGGTTTTCGCTGTGTCACCACAAGTCTGCTCGGGTATGGCGGCACAGTCGAACGCCGCACCGCTCTCGATGCCGGCATTGCCCACGAGGCAGAGGTTCTTGAAGCGGTGATTCGACACGCGGCCGCTCCGGTGCATCTCGTCGGCCACTCGTTTGGCGGCCTGTCGGCGCTCGCCGTCGCACTTAGAAAGCGTGTGCCCTTGCTAAGCCTGACGATCGCCGAGGCCCCCGCGCCGGAAATTCTGCGGAACATGGGCGAGTACCGGCACTATCTCGCGTTCCGCAAGATGAGCGAGGCCTATTTCAAGTCCTTCCGGGCTGGCGAAACGGCTGCGATCGAACAGATGATCGACTTTTATGGTGGCGCGGGCACGTTCTCCAGCTGGCCGCTTCGCGTTCGCGATTACGCCTGTCAGACCACGCCGGTCAACCTTCTGGACTGGGCCAGCGCCTATGATTTCGAGCTGACGCCTGCGTTGCTTGCGACTGTTGACATCCCAACCCTTGTGCTTTGGGGCGAGGTCAGCCATCCGGGCGTGAAGCGCGCGAACGAACTTCTGGGACAGTGCATACCGAACGCCGGAGTCGCCACCATCGCGGGGGCGGCTCATTTCATGATTTCGACTCATGCCAAGGAAGTGGCCGGCATGATCGCGCAACACGTGGCTCGGACCGAACATAACGGCAGATCGGCAACCGAGCTGTGCCAGTAACGGCCTGGTCGAATTTCTCCCGACCAGCAATTCGGCGGTGAGGGCGACGAAGGGGACCCGAACGTACGGCTCCCCTTCACTGGAAATAGGATATTTGCGACGCCGCCGACCGGCCGCCGCCGAATGAGCCAACCGTTATTCCGCGATGGCCTCGCCGGAGCCGCCGAACTCGGCTGGGAAGTCCTTCAGCTTTGGCAGACCGTCCCGCATCGGCAGTACCGTCTCGGCATAGTTGACGTGAACGCCGGGGGCGAAGGCCAGTGTCGGGAGCGTGGAGGCGAATACGTCGATCAGCCCCAACGGCGGATGATTGGTCATCAGGTGCCCGCCGCACTTGGCGCAATACTGACGCTGGCTGAGCGGGGTCTTCTGGAACGTGGTCACATGTTCGGCTCCCGACGTCACCCGCACAGCATCCGGTTTCCAGAGGCTGAAGGCGTTGACAGGCCCGCCGGACCACGAGCGACAAGAACTGCAGTGACAATAACCCATGGCCTCCGGCGAACCGGTAACCTCTAGTTTGACTGCGCCGCAAAAGCAGCTTCCAACGTGAGCCATCACTCTCCCTTTCGAGTTCGTTTGTTACCAGTCAGCAAGCAAGCCCAGAGGGACAAGCGACCTCGCGTTAGCAAGCCGGCTGGTGCTCCGCGTCCATCGATTGAACGACACGGTGCATCAATCCTAAGCGCCTCAGAATAACCGGTTGCGATCCGACAGGATAGATGTGAGTGCCAGTACGCATCTTGGAAGCGAAGACATCGCCTGCCGCTACCATTCGAGAGAATTGTTGTGGGCACCGATTCATCGCTTGAGCCTGTTTCTGATATCGCGATTCATCCTCCGACCGCAGGACGCGGCACATTTTGCATAGCGGTACGGTCCCACCGAATCTCGCTGCATGCGGGAACGGCAGTTCGGCCTGTGGGACGTGTTCGCGCCACCTCGGCATTGCGTTCGAAAAGATATTCGAGGAGCTCTCGGTGAGTAATGAGACAGCCACTTCGTCGCGTAGGTTGGCGCTGGCATGCGCGGATTTTCTGTGGAGACAAGACGATGCGCCGCGAACCCTTGGCCTTGAGCGGTTATCAATCAAGCCCGGGCACGCCGCGGTCGCGATGACTGTGCTGCCTGCGATGGTCAACGGTCTCGACGTCACCAATTGCGGCACGATTTTCACATTTGCCAATACGACATTTTCGCTTGCGTCCAATACCTACAATGAACGGACCGCAGCTGCGCATTGCTGCATTTCGTTTTTGCTGCCGACCAAGCTCGGCGACCGCCTGGTCGCTACGGCGACGGAAGTCGTACGTTCGGCTCGCTCCGGTATCTACGATGTCAGCGTGACTCTGGAAAATACGGTCGTCGCGGAATTCCGCGCACATTCGCGCGTCATTGGCGGCGCTCTGCTGCCCGCTACGACAGCCTGGCAAGATTGCACCGCCGCCGAATCCGTAAATCAATAACTTTCAGCGTTTCCGACGGACCTCCATGTCGGAATAACGGACGCTTCGCGTTCTCCCCCGAAGTGTCTTCACTTGGACCCAGCGCATCGGCGCTGGGTCTCTTTTTGGCTCCAGGCTGCCCCTGCCGCAGGAAAGCCCTGGTCGCGACGCAGCACAACGCATCATCCGAAAAAAAAGCAGCGTGGCGATGATTTCGCCGGCGCTGCTGGTGCCTTGATCGTTTTGCAACGGCACATTGCCGTGCCGCTGATGCCGAACGGCGCGAAGCCTAGAGCGGGATGACTTTTCTTCGAATCGTCATCCCGCTCTATCTTTTTTTTAGAGCATGATCTCCGGGCAAACGCTTCGCGTTTGTTCCGAGGGAAAACCGGTACCCACTTTTCCGGATCAAGCTCTAGCTGTAGATTTCGAACAAGCCCGCGCCGCCCTGGCCGCCGCCGATGCACATTGTCACAACGCCCCACTTTGCCTTGCGCCGACGGCCTTCTTGCAGGATGTGGCCGGTAAGCCGCGCGCCAGTCATCCCGAAGGGGTGGCCGATGGCGATCGAGCCGCCATTGACGTTGTACTTGTCGGGATCGATGCCAAGCTGGTCACGGGAATAGAGGCACTGACTGGCGAAAGCTTCGTTGAGCTCCCAAAGATCGATGTCACCGACCTTCAGACCATGGCGCTTCAACAGCTTCGGCACCGCGAACACCGGCCCGATGCCCATCTCGTCCGGCTCGCAGCCCGCCGCCGCCCAGGCGACAAAGCGGCCGAGCGGCTGAAGGCCGCGCTTTTCCGCGTCCTTGGCTTCCATCAACACCACGGCTGCCGCGCCATCCGACAGCTGGCTGGCGTTGCCGGCGGTGACGTATTTGCCGGGACCCTTCACCGGCTCGAGCTTGGCGAGGCCCTCCATGGTGGTGTCGGGCCGG
>DATHHQ010000798.1:0-9671 GCA_035490095.1 Bradyrhizobium sp. | reverse complement strand
CACTCAGGAAAAAATCGGCTTCGAATATGTCGAAGGTCCGGTCACGCCGAAGCCGGAAAAACTGCCCGGCACGCGCAAGCGCACCACGCCGCGCAAGCCGAAATCCGGCGGTCCCAGCGGCGGCCCCAAGGGGCCGGCCTCACGAGGTCCGCTGGTCAAGGTGTGATTACAGCCTGTTGCGAATAAGAGAGCCGGCATGTCGCAAGACCGCCGGCTTTTTTGATGGACGGTATCCGGGCCAAGGCATGAACTCGTGCGACGGGCGCGCTAGCCCGTGACGAGGCGGCGCAACGCGTTGCCGAAGAAGGAAATCGCGCCGGCGGTTTTTTTGGGCTTTCGGGAATTGACGATCTTCGCTGCAACACCCCGAACGCTGAACACGATCAGCGTTTCATGATGTTTCAGGCCGCGACCACCCTTCACCAGCCCCTGATCGCGTATCAGGCAATATTCGCCATTGCTCATCCGCGCAACACGGCAATTCCTGAAATAGTTTTTGGCGTAAGGCAGCATTCGCATTTCCGGTTATCAGCAGGATGCATGGTCATACGATTCAGTCAATTCTTGACCAACCTCGAATCTTTGGTAGCTGCGGATCGATTTGGCGGCAAGGGGACGTCGGCGAATGCAGGAACCATCCCGGGCGGCAACGCGGCCCGACGAGTTCCGGCACCGTCGACGTTAGCACGAGGCTTTCGCGCAGCGCGCGGCAATTATTGCCCCACTTGACTTCATGATGACGCGCCCAAGAGGTGTCGGCCGCGAGCCCGACGTCGCGGCAGCGATCGGCACGCCGCAGATATGTCTCGCGGCACCAAGACTTGTAAGATTTGAGGGGTTTACGATCCGATAACCATTGTGCGCACGAGCGCGTAGTGGCGCTTTCTCCATAGTACCACGTGGGGCGCAAAGCCTTCTAAACTCGGCGTTAGAAGCTCTCGCCTAACGTCGGGGTGATTTTCGTCTCAAACCCGTGTGTCCGATGAAACTGCGGTGGCCGAGCGTTACCCAACTGGCGATGATCGCTT
This sequence comes from Bradyrhizobium sp., assembly GCA_035490095.1. GTDB lineage: Bacteria > Pseudomonadota > Alphaproteobacteria > Rhizobiales > Xanthobacteraceae > Bradyrhizobium. The sequence continues at coordinate 8,643 of DATHHQ010000798.1, read as the reverse complement.
CAAGTCTGGTCGCCTTCGCGACCGCCGGGCATTTCGCTGCGAAGGCGGTTATTGAGGGGCAGCAATCGAGGCAACTCCAGGAACTGACCGACGTCGCCCTGCGGCGCTCGGAGGCCGCGATCGATTTTGGTGCGGCAACTCTCGATGAGCTTGCCAGGCGCGGACCGCTGAATTGCGATCCGGCTTCGCTCCAGGCCGTTCGCCTTCAAGTTTACCAACGGTCCGCGGTCAAGGACATACGCCTGGTCAATCGCGATGGCTCGGTTATCTGCTCAGCTTATTCCGAGACGCTGGAATTTGATAACGGATGGGTCGGGCGTCCGGACATGTTGCATTCCGACGACAGGCACCTGCTGCTTTTTCGCGTCGATCAGTTCAGCGGAATAGCCCTTGGTGTTCTCAGGGACATTGATGAGAGAAAGTCCCTCGTCGCGATTCTTGGGATCAACTCTTACCTGTTCGACATCATGCCGGCCGAGTTGCGCACCGACAGCGAGGTATCGCTGGAGCTGAACAATGGCTCCGACGTTGGCCGGTTTTCTCTGAAACGCCACAGCGAGTTCTCGCACCTGGTCAGCTTCAGTAACGTCTCTAGGCGCTACCCGCTTCACGCGACGATCCGCGTTGAACGCAGCGCTTTGCAGCGATGGGACAACGAGGCTTACTGGCCGACAATGCTGATCGCTTTCGGGTTGGGACTGGTTTTTGGTTTGCTGCTGACAAGGGCAACAGCCAGGCTGGAGGGGCCGATCGCTGATATCGATCGGGCGCTGGTGCGCCGGGAGTTCACGCCGTTCTTTCAACCGACCTTTGATCTGCGGACTGGCGCCATTCGGGGTTGTGAAATCTTGACTCGATGGATACGAGAGGACGGCACTATCATTCTCCCCATGAGCTTTATCCCACTTGCGGAATCCAGTGGGCGCATCGGGCCAATGACATGGCAGATTCTGTCGACTGCCCTGAAGGAACTGCATCCTCGGCTTCGCGAAGACAAGAGCTTCAAATTGTCGGTCAACGTTGCGCCGCGCCACCTGCTCAGCGACGGCTTCGTCGAGACGCTCCGTCGCGTCGTCGGCGACGCTAAAGTGTCGACGCGCCAGATTGTGCTTGAGGTCACCGAACGCAACGAACTGCCGGACCTCAAGAGAGCTGCGGCGAGGGTGAGGGAATTACGTGATCTCGGCTTTAAAGTGGCGATGGATGACGTCGGCGTTGGACATAGCGGCCTTTCTCAGATGAAGGGACTTGGTGCCGACACGATCAAGATCGACAAATTTTTTATCGACACCATTGCAGAAGACGGCTCAGCTGCAAAAACCATCGTAGAGATGCTTGTTCGCCTCGCGCGCGATTTGAACATGACGGTTATCGCGGAGGGGGTCGAAACCGACGAGCAAGTTCAGGCGCTCATGGCCTGTGGCGTTGAAGAGGGGCAAGGCTATATCGTCTCGCCGCCGCTGCCGTTTGCGAAATTCGATGAATTGTTGGAAATTCGCCGATCAAGAGCGCTGGCCGAGGCCACGGTTTTGCAGGCCGCGCTGTTCGCATAGTCCATCACTTCATCATTTGGCCGCGAAGCTCGCCCCCAGGATTGGCGGCGGTGTGAATGTTTGCGTACCATTTACCCGAGAGCAGGTGGGCCGCTTGGTTCTCCGAAAGCGTTGCCGTTCCTTCGATCGGACTTTGCACAGTCTTGAACGGCAACACGATACCAGCGTTCTTGCCAGGTTCGCTGGGACCATGAAAGTGAGCACCGAGAGCGGGCCCGGTGAGATCGGCGTAAGTAACGGTCCAGGTTAGGAGTTTTGTTTGGGTATCCAGCGTCGCCACGGCCTTGCCCGAAGCCGGGCTGGCATTAGGTGGAATTTCGTTGGCGCCCTTCAGGTCTGCCTTCAGCTGGATTGTTTCGGCCTGCGCAGCCGGAATGCCGTTCGGGGCACCGAAAAGGAATGCAATTGCTGCAATCATGTAGCCGGCGTGTTTCATGGCGTCCTCCGGGCGGGTTGGCTCCCAATACTACATTAACACCGGGCGTGGAGGGAAATTTTACCCGCTTTGATTGTGAGGGGGAAGCGTATCACGTCACCGCGGTCTCTGAATCGCGTCCGTCATGCGCCATAGGTGGAAGCTGGCCAAGCGCTGCTCATGGATTGTGCGTGCATACTTTAACCAGACGTCGCGCGTTCAGTCTTCGCCGATAAGCTCTTTGATGCGACGCTGAAGCTGCCGTTTTTTCTGTTCGCTCTGGCGCAGCCGCTCATCGAGGTCGGAGGCCGGTAACTCGGATTCCGAACTGAACGCAACGCCGACAAAGTTGTCGCGCCACCAGACGACCCTGGCGAGGAAGGAGCGGCCTTTGCGCGCGAAGGCCACCGACATTTGCTCTTTATGGAGCTTAACAGCAGTGCTGAATTCGATCTTGGCGCCTTGTTCGGAGATGTTGCGGACGACGCAATCCCTGGTCGCGCCATCGTCGCCGATCTCGGCGACCCCGCCATAGATAACCTTGTCGCGCGCGCTCTGGCGTCGATCCAACATCGAATGCACTCCCCAATAAGGAGGGGACCTTACGCCGCCTCGCCGCTTGCGAAAGGCCGCAACCGGCAAAAAGCGGCATTAACGTAAACCGATTTCGGGGGAAATCGACCGAATTCCGGGGCAGGGCGCGGTGGAATCTTACGCCGCGCTCTCGCGCAATCCGCGCGCGATTTCCTTCTGCGCGTCGAACTCGCGCCGGCGTCGCGCCAGTTCCTCGGCGCTGAGCATTGCCACATTGTTGTAGTCACGCTTCCAGGAGGCATCCGCGCTCCAGCGCAGCGGCGATTGAATGGTGGTCTGCGAACCCGGCGCTGTTTCCAGCAGGCGCAGCGCCAGCTCCAGCGTGAAGCCTTGCGAGCGGGCGTCGTGAGGCTTGCCGGCCGAGTTGCCCAGCGGAAAATCGCTGAACAGAAACCGCGGCACGGCGGCGTGCTCGACGATGTCCTTGGCGCACCCCATCACGACCGTGGAAATGCCGTTGGCCTCCAGATGCCGGGCGACCAGACTGATGGTCTGGTGGCACACCGGGCAGTTCGGCACCAGCACCGCGGCATCCACCTTATCTTGCAGGCAGCGCGCGAGGATTTCGGGTGCGTCGGTTTCGATGGTGACGCGATGGCTGCGGTTGGTCGGTGCGCCGAAGAAGCGCGGCGCAACTTCGCCGATCCGTCCCTCTTGCGCGAGCCGCTGTATTTGCGGCAACGGGAACCAGGTCCCGCTGTCGTCGGCCGAGGTGTGCACGCGATCATAGGCGATATGGGAAATCCGCAAGTCATGCGGCTTCGAGGTATCGCCGTCATAGACAGAACAGAACTTGGCGCCGCCATTGTATTTGGCGCCCGGGCCTTGGTCGCCCCTGGCGGGATCGAACGGCGCCGCTGTCGTGATGATGGCAACGCGGGACCGGGCGAGGGGCCTGCGCAAGGGCTGGAATGGCGCACCGACATAATGTGCCCAGCGATAGGGCGTGGTGTAGCCGATCGCCTGATAATATTCGCGGGTCCGCGCCATGTAAGGGATCGGCGCATCGTCGTCGGGCGTGAAACCGAGCTGGCCTTCAGGCGTTGCTGTCATGTCTTGCGCTCCGGCTCGCGCGCTATCATTTCTTGGATTGCTAACCGGTCGGCTCCCCGTGTCAAGCACGGTCTCACGTAAAACAGAACGGCAATGCCAACTGTCATTCGTCGCCCTGCTGCCCTCGGCATCATGTTGCTGGCGCTCGCGTTGCCGGCGGCGCGGGCCATCGCCGAAGACGCTGCGCGTGTCACGGCCGGCGAGGTCGCACGACCAAGCGTCGAAGAACTCGCCCTTCCCAAGGATGACAGCCAGGATGAAAACAAGGCTGAGGTGCAAAAGCCTGCCGACACCGCCCGGGAGACCGACACCCGTGAGGCGATGTGCCTGATGATCGAATCGGCAGCGAAGGCGCAAGGCTTGCCGCTCGAATTTTTCGCGCGTGTGATCTGGCAGGAAAGCCGCTTTCAATCCGATGCCGTGGGACCCGTCACCCGCAACGGCCAGCGCGCACTCGGTATCGCGCAGTTCATGCCTGGGACCGCCAATGAGCGCCGCCTGCTTGATCCCTTTGATCCGGTGCAGGCGCTGCCGAAATCCGCGGAGTTCTTGAATGAATTGCGCAATCAATTCGGCAATCTCGGCCTTGCCGCTGCGGCCTACAATGCCGGACCGCGGCGGGTGCAGGAATGGCTCGCCGGGTCTGGCTCGATGCCGCAGGAAACCCGCAACTACGTCATCGCCATTACCGGCGCATCGGTCGATGACTGGGCCACCGCCAGCAAGAATGGCAACAGCAATGCCAGGATGCCGGACCGCGCGCCAAACTCAAATTGCCGCGTGTTGATGGCGCTCCTGAGACGCGCGCCCAATCCCTTCGTCACCCAGCTTGAGCAGCATGTGACGCTCGCCGCCGCCAGGCTGTGGGGCGTGCAGTTGGCCGCCGGCTTCAGCCGCGACAAGGCACTCGCGATGTATGCGCGCGCGATGAATCGCTTGAGCGCTGTCATCGGCGACCAGGACCCCAGCCTCTTGAGCTCGGTGATGCGCAGCCGTGGCAGTCGCTTGTTCTATCAGGTGCGTATCGGCGCCGACACGCGTCCCGCTGCCGACGATCTCTGCAACCGCATCCGGCGCGCGGGCGGCGCCTGTTTCGTATTGCGCAACATGTACCTCAGGGGCTGAGCGGAGGGTTCGCCCGCCGATCATTGCTCGTTGGAAAAAACTCTGCGATAGCGCTGTGCTGGTGTAAGGAACAGTCGTGAGCAAAGTCCCTTTCGACACTCTCTCCCCTGAACAGCGCGAAAACGTCCGCTCGGCGCTCGCTGCCGCCTTTGGCTCCGCTGCGATCGATGCGATCACGCCGATCACGGGCGGAGCTTCGACGGCATCGACCTTTCGCCTCGATGCCGGCGGCCGGCGCTATTTGTTACGCGTGGAGGGAAAGCCAAGTCCGCTGCGCAATCCGCACCAATATGCCTCGATGCGTATCGCGGCGGAGGCCGGGATTGCACCTGATATCCATTATATCGATGAGGTCGCCCGCGTCGCGGTGATCGACTTCATCGACCAGCAACCGCTGAAAACCTATCCGGGCGGGCCGCGCGCGCTGGCACAAGCGCTGGGAGAGTTGCTTTCGCGCGTTCAGTCCACGCCGGTCTTCCCCACCTTCGTCAACTATCCGGACATCGTCGCGCGCCTGTTCGCGCATGTGCGCCGAACCGGTCTTTTTGCGGCCGGCCTGCTTGATGCGCATGTGGAACGCCTTGAGCGGCTCCATCAAGCTTATGATGCGGGTCTGACAAATCTTGTCTCCAGCCACAACGATCCCATCCCGAGCAACATCCTGTTCGATGGCAAACGCCTCTGGCTGATCGACTGGGAATCGGCTTATCGCAACGATCCACTGGTCGACGTGGCGATCGTCCTCGACAGTCTCGCGCTTTCGCCGGAATTGGCGAATGTGTTGTTGCGGGCATGGCTCGGCCGAGCGCCGGACGAGGCCGTTCGCGCCCGGCTCGAACCGATACATGCGCTCACGCGCCTCTATTATGCGGGTGTCCTGCTCAGCGCTTCCGCGGCGGCCTCGTGGGTGACGGGCGATACTGATTTTTCGGCCCCGACTCTGCAGCAGTTCCGGCTCGCGATCCACGAAGGGCGGCTCAAGCCCGGCGCGCCGGGGACCAAGCACATCCTGGGCAAGATGTTTCTTGCTTCATTTTTCTCAGGAGTTGCGCCGCCTGGATTCGACGACGCCGTTTAGCAAGTTTGAACCGGGATTGGATGGCAGGTCTGCCTGCGGCTCGCTTGACGCCCGCTGGTTTCGCCAGCGTTATGCCGGACACGACTCAGACACGACTCAATTGTCCGGTTGCCCGTGCCGCTTCCTGCTCTGGATTCACCGAGATGGCAAAGTCCAGTGCGGGCGTTCGCATTCGGAATGCGGTCGGTCGCCTCGACGGTTCTCACGCTGGTACTGTTTGCGACCTATCTCGGCATCGGCGCGCTCGCGCATGACACGCATTTCAGCCTGGGATGGGCGCTGGCGAGCACCGCTTTGGTTTGGGCCGGCCCTGCGCAGATCATCCTGATCTCGACGCTCGGTTCCGGCGCGACGGTGGTGCAGGCGGCCATCGCCGTGACCGTCAGCGCGATCAGGCTGTTTCCGATGGTGGTATCCGTGCTCCCGACGATGCGCACGCCACGGACAAAACGCCGTCATCTGGTGCTGGCGGCTCATTTCATCGCGGTCACCTTGTGGGTCGAATGCTTTCGCCTGCTGCCACAGGTGCCGCGCCAGCGCCGGATCGCCTTCACGCATGGTCTCGGCGTCGGTCTCTGCGTGGTCTGCCTGGTCGCGACCACGCTCGGCTACGGCCTCGCAGCCAATCTGCCGGAAATGTTTGGTGCCGCGATCCTGCTGCTGACACCGCTGGCGTTCCTGCTCTCCACCGCGCGCAACTGCCGCCAACTTGCCGACGTGCTGGCGCTGGTGCTGGGGCTGGCGCTGTTTCCGCTCGCATCCACGTTGCACACCGGCGTCGATATCCTGATCAGCGGTGTGTCGGCCGGCACCATCGCCTATGGCGTTCACTGGTGGCGGGAGCGCGAATGAGCGATTTTGTCGGCGACTGGAATGCGCTGCTGGTGCTGCTGATCGCCGGTTTCCTGCCCAACGAGATCTGGCGGATGCTCGGACTTTGGCTCGGCGGCGGCGTCGACGAGGGCTCCGAACTGCTGGTGTGGGTGAGGGCGGTGGCGACCGCAATCCTCGCCGGCGTCATTGCGCAAATTCTGGTGTCTCCACCCGGCGCGCTGGCAAGTGTGCCGGACTGGCTGCGCTACGGCGCGGTGGCGGGCGGATTCGCAGGCTTCATCGCGACCCGGCGTTCGATTTTTGCCGGCGTCGTATGCGGTGAGGTCATCATGCTGACCGGCAAGTGGTGGCTCGGCTGAGGCGCACGCGAGCGCGACGGTCGGCTTTGCGGCCAAGCCATATTCCGTTAGGGTCCGGCAACTCAAAAACGACGGGGAAACGTATGAAGCTGCTCGCCAGGCCGGCCTTGATCTCCTGTCTTGTCATCGCGGCATTTGCCGCCACGCCGAACGCGAGCGCTGTGGATTATCCGGTACGTCCGATCAAACTCGTTGTCCCCTATGCAGCCGGCGGTCCGACCGACGTGCTCGGCCGGCTGGTGGCCGATTATCTCGGCCGGGACCTCAAGCAGGCTGTCATCGTCGAGAACAAGCTGGGCGCGCAGGGCGCGATCGGGGCCGAGGCGGTGGCGCGCGCCGATCCCGACGGCTACACGCTGTTCGTGGCGGCGGGTTCGATCATCGTGCTCAATCCGATGCTGTACAAGAAATTGTCCTATGATCCGGTGAAGGATTTTCGGATGCTGGCGTTGGTCACCGATCTGCCTGTTGTCATGGAGGTCCATCCTTCCGTGCCCGCCAAGACGGTGGCGGAGTTTGTCGCCTACGCCAAACAAAATCCCGGCAAGCTCAATTTCGGATCGGCCGGCACCGGCGGCACCATTCACCTCGCGGGCGAAATGTTCAAACAGATGGCCGGCATCGAGATGACCCATGTACCCTATAAGGGCGCTGGTCCGGCATTGACCGATCTGTTGTCCGGCAACATCCAGGTGATGTTCGATTCGATGGGCACGGCGTTGCCGCCGGTAAAAGCCGGATTGTTGCGCCCGCTGGGCGTGAGTTCGACGCGGCGAAGCCCCGATCTGCCTGACGTTCCGACCATCGCCGAGAGCGGCTATCCTGATTATGCCGTCAGTGTCTGGTATGGCATTGTCGCGCCGTCAAAGCTGCCGGACGAGATCGCGCAGAAGATCAGTGCGAGCCTCGATCGGGCGCTCAACGACGATACGTTCCGGACCTCGCTGGAGAAGATCGGCTTTCCGGTGTTCCGCCCGCGCAGCGCCGCCGCGATCACCGAATTCATCGATGCCGATCGTGCACGCTGGTCAGCCGTGCTAAGAGCACAGAACATTTCATTGGATTGAGAACATGGTTCGAGAGAGTGAAATCCGCGAAGGCGAACTCGCGGTCGAGATGCCCAAGACGACCAATGCCGGGCTGGTCTTCATCGGCCGCATCCGCACGCCCTGGACTTCGCGTCTCGAGACGCCGCGTCAGGGACGTCACGATGGCCCGGTCTGCCGGCTCGAGATTTTCGAGCCCTGGGTGCCGGCGCTGAAGGGGGTCGATTTCTACAGCAATCTCGAAGTGATCTATTGGCTGCATCTGTCGCGCCGCGATCTGGTGCTGCAAAGCCCGAAGAACAACAAATCGACCCGCGGCACGTTTTCGCTGCGCTCGCCGGTGCGGCCGAATCCGATCGGCACCTCGACCGTCAAGCTGGTCGGTATCGAGGGGAATGTGGTGCTGGTGCGCGGCCTCGATTGCCTCGACGAGACGCCGCTGCTGGATATCAAGCCCGACCGCTGCGAATTCACCCCGCTGGCGCCGCCGCAGGCCGGGGATTTCGAGACGGAGTGAGGGCACCTTCATGCGCCCTTCAACGCCGCGATCAGCTTCGTGGCGTTGTCTTCCAGCACCTTCACGTCT
>DATHHQ010000797.1:0-16741 GCA_035490095.1 Bradyrhizobium sp. | reverse complement strand
ATCGCCAGTCCAAGTACGCGCTGCATGGTGTTCCCCGATTTCTTGAAAGCTAATTCTGCATTTGGCTGAGGCGCTGCTGCGCATCCACCGAACCGTACCGCGCCGCCTTCTGGTACCATTCACGCGCCAACGCCGGATCGGGAGCGATGCTTCGCATATCCTGCTTCCCAAGCACGGCTGGATCGTAGGTTTGAGCGAGCAGGAGGGCGGCGCTGGCCTCTTGTGCGTCCGCTGCCCGTTTCAGCAACAATCGCGCAGGCGCGAAGTCGCCTATCGAGATCAAACTCCTTGCCCGCTTCAGCAGCGTCGCGAGTTCTTCGGCATCGATCCGTCTTGCTCCTGGCGGAGCGATGGCTGGAACGGCAGCGGGGGGAGCGGCAGCAACAGGAACGGTCACGACAGGAACAGCGGCAGGGGGTAGAGCGGCTTCCGGCTGGCCCTGGCGAGCGGTCTTGAAAGCGGAAGCGATTTCGTCGCGCGTCGGCCCGCCTCTTGCGGTCGGCGACACAGCCCGAGCGCCCAGGTTCGGTTGAGCTTCTTGTGCCGTCGGGTCGGCGCTTGCCGTTCGTACCGCGACGACCGGTTCCGGCGCTGCTCGCACAGGTTCCGGAACTCTCTGTATGGCCGCAACCTGATTTGGAGCGCCAGACAGTCCGGCCGCTGTACCGGCGAGCGAAGCTTTGGCGTTTGCAAACAGCGCCAGCGGGTTCCCCACGGCGAAAATCGCGACAACGATTGCGACCACCGAGGCCGCCAAAATACTCGCCTTGATGATCCGCGGCGAGACCGGTTCTCTCAGGATTCGCTGCGAGTCGGAGTCCTCGCTGCGGACTCTTCCAAAACTCGGCCGTCTGGGTGGTTCTTCGTCATGATCGGAGAGAAAAAGGGGCACGGAATCGTCGGGAGGCAAGTTCCCCTTCGAAGCCGATGGCGCGGAGCGGTACGACATGAATTCGATAACGCTCGCGTCTTCGTCAAACTCCTCGCCGCTCCCTTTGGCGTATGGAGAAAGTCTCGTATTTCGCCCCATGATAATGATGCCTCCACGCTACAACCCAACAACCGGTCGCCTTCGATCAACTTGCTTTTTGCTTGATGTGGTTGATCAGCCGGCCCGCTACCGCTCCCCTTTAGCACGCATTGTGAATCCGTCCAAAAGGAGACCATCGCCCGCCCGAAGTAGAATTTAATTTGATTTTATCTGGGCGGAAGCGTGCATTGCTCAAAATTATACATATCTTTTTTGGTCCAACGGCGGGCAGGGGCCGAAAGGCTCAACTCACGGATGCAGGATCACCTTGCCCATCGCCTTGCGACCGGCGAGCACCTTCAAGGCATCGGCGGTTTGCGCTAGCGGGAAGATGCGGTCGACATGCGATGAAATCTTGCCCTCGGCGGTCCACTTCACAAGTTTTTCCAGATTGGCGCGGTTCTTCTCCGCATTGAGCCGCGTCCATGCGCCCCAGAACACGCCGCGGATATCGCAGCCTTTCAAGAGCGCGAGGTTGAGCGGCATCTTCGGAATGTCGCCGGCGGCGAATCCAATCACGAGAAAGCGGCCTTCCCATGCGATCGAACGCAGCGCGGCCTCCGCGTAAGTGCCGCCAACCGGATCGAAAATGATATCGACGCCCTTGCCGTTCGTCAGCCGCCGCAAGCCCTCCTTGAGATCTTCCTTGGCGTAATTCAGGCCAAGCTCGGCGCCGTGCGCTTTGGCGAAATCGAGCTTTTCGTCTGACGACGCGCAGGCGATCACCTTGAGGCCCATCAGCTTGCCGAGTTCACATGCCGCCAAACCTGTGCCGCCGGCCGCGCCGAGTACGGCCATGGTCTCGCCCGCCTTCAGGCTGGCGCGATCTTCCAGCGCATGCAGCGCGGTGCCGTAGATGATGATGATGCCGGCGGCACGATCGAAATCCAGATTATCGGGAATCTTGACGATGGAATTTGCCGGCAGCGCGATCTTTTCGCGCGCGCCGTTGTAGCCGCAGGACGCCACCACGCGGTCGCCGACCTTTAGATCGGTGACCCCAGCGCCCACGCTTTCAATCACGCCCGCGACTTCCGCCGCCGGCGAAAACGGAAACGGCGGCTTGATCTGGTACTTGCCCTGGATCATCAGCAGGTCGAAGAAATTCAGCGCCGCCGACTTGATCGCGATCACGGCCTGGCCGGCTTCGGCCACGGGATCGGGCACATCGGCCAGCACGAGATCGTCGGGACCGCAATATTGCGAGCAGAGAATGGCTTTCATGGACACACCTGACTTTCGGACGCACAAGGACCGCTGGGTGCTTCATGCCGGATTTGAAGCCGGGCTACAATCTGATTCGGGTTGGAACGGTGGGAGGTGGGCGTCATTCCCGGGCGCGCATCGCGCGAACCCGGAATCTCGAGATTATGGGATCAACAATCTCTGGATTCCGGATCCGGCGCCACGCGCCGGTCCGGAATGACGGCCGCACAACGAAACGAGGATTTACCGATGTTTGAAAAAGGCCTGCTGGCGGGAAAGCGGATACTGGTCACCGGCGGCGGCTCCGGACTCGGTGCCGCGATGGGGCGCCGCTTCGTCGAACTCGGCGCCGAACTGATCATCTGCGGCCGCCGGTTTGGATTGCTCGAGGCGACCGCGGCGCAGCTGCGTGGCAATTTCGCCGGCAAGGTTAACGCCATCAGGTGCGATATTCGCGACGGCGCGGCAGTCGATGCCATGCTGGACGCGATCTGGCGCGATGCTCCGCTTGACGTGCTGGTCAATAATGCCGCCGCGACCTTCATTGCGCAGACCGAGCAACTGTCGTTTCGCGCCGCCGACGCCATTCTCGCGCCGACGCTGCACGGCGCGATGTATTGCACGCTCGGTGCGGGCAAGCGCTGGATCGAGGCAGGACACAAGGGCGTGGTGCTGAGCATTCTTTCGACTTCGACGATTACCGGCCGCGCCTTCACGGTGCCCTCGGCGATGGCGAAGTCCGCCATCCTTGCGATGACCAGGAGTCTCGCGGTGGAGTGGGGCCCCAAGGGCATCCGCACGGTCGCGATTGCGCCCGGAGCGTTTCCGACCCCGGGCGCATCGGGCCAGCTTCGGCCAGAAGGCCGCGACGAAGGCTGGGCCTCCCGAAATCCGCTCGGTCGCGTCGGCGAACACGGTGAGCTTGCAAATCTTGCGAGTTTCCTGATTTCCGATTCGGCCGGCTATATTAATGGCGAGATGGTGGTGCAGGACGGCGGCGCGCATCTGCGCGGGTCCGGCGCCGAGGATCTGCTGCAATGGAGCGACGCGCAGTGGGAACAGCAGCGGACGGCGCGGTCGAAGAGCTAGCGAATCAGCGGCGCGTGGCGCATGCGTTCGAGTTCCAAATGTCGCGATGGCGAGCTTCGTAACCGCCTTTCCAAAAAGATATTTCCCGGCTATCCCCATCGGCCACGTGGCAAGAGGGTGTCGGGCCATCTTCCAGTCACAATGATGATGGAGCCAGATTTAATCATGTCCGTGCGGCGAATGCTGACAGCTTTGGCGGCAAGTGTGCTGGTGTGCGGGGCCGCGATCCCCGCGCAGGCGCAAGGTGTTTCGTCGAAAAGCGCGGCCAAGCCCGCGGCTGCCAAGCCGGAAGCCAAGCCTGCGGTTGCCAAGCCGGAAGCCAAGCCCGCCGCTGCCGTTGCAGGCAATGCCGAGCCGACGCTGATCGGCCAGTTCGGCACCTGGGGCGCCTATACCGCGATGCCGAACGGCAAGAAGGTGTGCTTCGCACTCGCCAAACCCTCGTCGTCGAAAACCAATCCGCCGAATCGCCCGCGCGACCCGGCCTACGCGTTCGTCTCCACCCGCCCGGCCGAGAAGGTTGTCAACGAAGTTTCCGTCATGATCGGTTATGCGCTGAAGCCGGGCTCGGAATCGACGCTGGAGGTCGGCGGCGCCGCTTACTCGATGTACACCCGGGGCGACGGCATCTGGATCAAGAACGCCGCCGAGGAAGAGCGGATGGTGGATGCCATGCGCAAGGCCGCCGATGCGACGGTCAAGGGCGTTTCCGCCAAGGGCACCGAGACCACGGACACCTTCTCGCTGAAGGGGCTTTCCCAGGCGCTCGACAAGCTAGCGCAGGATTGCAAGCGTTAAGCGGCTTTCCACGTTAAAACGGCGTTGTTTGAGGGCCGCAGAAAGCCTATCTGATGGCGATCTCTCCTCTTGGCGAGGAGGCGCCATTGCGCCTTCTCGAACCATGAGGCCCATTCCTCATCCCGCGTGACGCGGCGAAGGCGCCGCTGCTCTAGGATGAGGACGAATCACCTCTAAACAGTGACGCAATGAACCCTGTTTCAGCCGAGACCAATTCAACGTCGGAGACAGCGCGCGCGCATGTGGCCGCGGGCGCAAGCGCGCCCCTGGAAAAGATCGCGCTCGAAACCTACGTGCCGCCGGCAAAACCCTCGCTGGTCGGGTTGTCGCGTGCCGAGATCGCCGAACAGCTCGGCGCCATCGGTGTCGCGCCGGCGCAGCGCAAGATGCGCGTGCAGCAGCTGTGGCACTGGATCTACGTCCGCGGTGCCAAGAGCTTTGAGGAGATGACCAGCATTTCCAAGGAAATGCGGGCGCAGCTCGACCAGCATCTGACCGTCGCACGCCCGGAGGTGGTCGCCGAGCAGGTTTCCAACGACGGCACCCGCAAGTGGCTGCTGCGGTTGCCGAGCGGCGACAGCATTGAGAAGGCGCATGAAGTCGAGTGCGTCTACATTCCGGAAACCGACCGCGGCACGCTGTGCGTTTCCTCGCAGGTCGGCTGCACACTGAATTGCTCGTTCTGTCATACCGGCACGCAGCGGCTGGTGCGTAACCTGACCGCGGGTGAAATCGTCGGCCAGATCATGGTGGCGCGCGATCGCCTCCATGACTGGGCCGACCGCGTCACCCCGACCGGCAGCCGTCTCGTCACCAATGTGGTGATGATGGGCATGGGCGAGCCCTTGTATAATTTCGAGGCGGTGCGCGATGCGCTGCTGATCGTCGCCGACAATGAAGGCATCGGCATTTCCCGTCGCCGCATCACGCTGTCGACCTCGGGCGTGGTGCCGAACATCATCCGGACCGGCGATGAAATCGGGGTCATGCTGGCGATCTCGCTGCACGCGGTGCGCGATGATTTGCGCAACGAGCTGGTGCCGCTGAACCGGAAATATCCGATTGCCGAGTTGCTGCAGGCCTGCCGCGATTATCCTGGCTCGTCCAACGCGCGGCGCATCACCTTTGAATATGTGATGCTGAAAGGCGTCAACGATTCGCTGGATGATGCCAAGCTGCTGGTGAAAATGCTGAAGGGCATACCGGCCAAGATCAATCTCATTCCGTTCAATCCGTGGCCGGGCACGCGCTACGAGTGCTCGGACTGGGACCAGATCGAGAAATTTTCCGAATATATCTTCAATGCCGGCTACTCCTCGCCGGTGCGCACGCCGCGCGGCCGCGATATCCTCGCCGCCTGTGGCCAGCTTAAATCCGAGACCGAGAAATTGTCGGTGCGCGAGCGGCAGGCGCTGCGCGCCATGGCGATGACGGATTAGGCTTTGCGCTCCTCATGGTGAGGAGGCGCGTAGCGCCGTCTCGAACCATGAGGGCCCAACGGATGCCTCATCCTTCGAGACGCGGCCAAGGGGCCGCTCCTCAGGATGGGGATCCCGAGAGGTGCTCTTGGTGCGGGACTCCACAATGAGAAGATTCTGATGGCATTGATCGGCCGCTTGTTCGTGATTCTGTTCGGGTTCCTCGCTGCGTGTCTGGTGGCGGGGATGATCGTGGTCGGGGCGGTGCTGTTTCCGGAATTCAGCGACCTTGGCCCGATCGATCAGAGCGCGGCGAACATCGTGCTCGGGTTTGGTTTCATCTTTATCAGCGGCTTCGCGCTGCTGCCGGCGATGATTGTGGTCGCGATCACCGAAGCCTTTTATGTCAGGGGTGTGCTGACCTATGCGGTCGGCGGCGGCCTGGTCGGTCTGGCGTGCTATCTCGGCCTGATTCCGTTCGATCCGGCGACACTTTCCTTCGATGGCATTGTCCGGCGTCATCTCGAAATCATGACCGGCGCTGGGATCGTCGCGGGCCTGGTCTACTGGGTGATCGCGGGCCGCAATGCTGGCTCATGGCGCGAACCGCCGCGCCCGCTGCCGCCTTTGCCGCCGCTGCCGTCACATTCACCGCCGCCGCCGTAAAGAAGCGGCAGCGACGCCTTTTCATACCGAACCTCGTCGGCTAAACCCCGCGCCATGAACCGGACCGGACTTTTCATCGCGCTTGGGCTTGCGCTTGTCGTCGGATTGCTGTTCGGGCTTTATCCCGAACTCGATCTCAAACTCGCCGCGCTGTTCTACGATACGTCGACCAGATCATTTCCGCTGAAGCTCAATGCGATGGCCGCGTTGGCACGCGACGGCGCGATGTGGATCGCGTGGGGCCTCGCGCTGCCGGCGATTGTCGCGTTGGTGGTGAAGCTGGCGCGGCCGGATCGGCCGCTGCTGATATCAAGCCGTGCGATCATCTTCCTGCTGGTTACGCTCACGCTTGCCGCGGGCATTCTCACCAATCTCACCTTCAAGAGCTATTGGGGCCGGCCGCGCCCGGTGGTCGTGACGCAGTTCAACGGCGATCTGCCGTTCGTGCCGTGGTGGGATCCGCGCGGCGGCTGCGGCCGCAACTGTTCGTTCTTCTCCGGCGAGGGCGCTACCGCATTCTGGTCCTATGCGCCGGCGGCGCTGACCCCGCCGGCATGGCGGCCGCTGGCTTATGTCGCGGCCACCCTGTTTGGCGTGACGACCAGCGTGCTGCGGATGGCGTTTGGCGGGCACTTCTTTACCGACGTCGCAGCCGCGGGGCTGGTGACATTCCTGGTGATCTGGCTGGCGCACGGCTACATTTACCGCTGGCCGCGGACCCGGCTGTCTGACGAGCGCATCGACGCCGCGCTGACGCGGCTTGGCTGGCCGGGGTACCGCCTCTTTCAGAAATGGCGCGGTCGCGATGTGGGACCCGCCCCGTCGGTGTGAACGCTTGCGCAAGAGACCTTTCTGCCTGTAATCATCTGCGCGCATCCGGTAAATTCGGTATCCAATTCAACGAGATTTTCATGAGCAAGGACGTCAAGAAGGTGGTGCTTGCCTATTCGGGCGGCCTCGACACCTCGATCATCCTGAAGTGGCTGCAGACCACCTACCGCTGCGAGGTCGTGACCTTCACCGCCGATCTCGGCCAGGGCGAGGAGCTTGAGCCGGCGCGCCAGAAAGCGCTGCTGCTCGGCATCAAGCCGGAAAATATCTTCATCGAGGATGTACGCGAGGAATTCGTCCGCGATTACGTGTTTCCGATGTTCCGTGCCAACGCGGTGTATGAAGGGCAGTATCTGCTCGGCACGTCGATCGCGCGGCCGCTGATTGCAAAGAAGCAGATCGAGCTCGCCGAGAAGCTCGGGGCCGACGCGGTGTCCCACGGCGCCACCGGCAAGGGCAACGACCAGGTTCGCTACGAGCTCGCCTATTATGCGCTGAAGCCTGACATCACTATCATCGCGCCGTGGCGCGAATGGGACCTGCGTTCGCGCGAGCAGCTGATCGCATTTGCCGAAGCGCATCAGATTCCGATCGCCAAGGACAAGCGCGGCGAGGCGCCTTTCTCGGTCGACGCCAATCTGTTGCACGCCTCGAGCGAAGGCAAGGTACTTGAGGATCCCGCCCTGGAAGTGCCCGACTATGTCTATTCGCGCACCATCGATCCGGAAAAGGCGCCGGACAGGGCGACCATCATCACTGTCGATTTCGAGCAGGGCGATGCGACCGCGATCGACGGCAAGAAATTGTCGCCCGCGACGCTGCTGGCGAAGCTGAACGAACTCGGCCACGCCAACGGCATCGGGCGGCTCGATCTCGTCGAAAATCGTTTCGTCGGCATGAAGTCGCGGGGCATGTACGAAACGCCGGGCGGCACCATTCTGCTGGCAGCCCATCGCGGCATCGAATCGATCACGCTCGATCGCGGCGCGGCGCATCTCAAGGATGAGCTGATGCCGAAATATGCCGAGCTCGTCTACAACGGCTTCTGGTTCGCGCCGGAGCGCGAGATGTTGCAGGCGGCGATCGATCACAGCCAGGCCTATGTCACCGGCCGCGTGCGCCTCAAGCTCTACAAGGGCAACGTCATCGTGATCGGGCGCGAGAGCAAGTATTCGCTGTACGATCAGGATCTCGTCACCTTCGAGGAAGGTGCGGTCGCCTACGATCATCGTGACGCCGCGGGCTTTATCAAGCTCAACGCCTTGCGGCTGCGCACGCTCGGCCAGCGCAAGAAGAAGCTGGGGCTGTAGCGATACGCTGCGGCGTGGTTTCTCTTTGCATCGTCTTGGCGAACGCCGGGACGACTCGTGGAGCTATCTCGAATTCCAACAAAAATGGCCGGGATTTCTCCCGGCCATTTTATTCAGCAGATGCTTCGCCTCACCTCGGCGGCGCGGTGCCGGGCGGAGGCGGCGGCAGCGCCGCCGTTCCCCCATTCAGGAGAGGCGTGATGTTGCGGACCGTGACGCGGCGATTGATACGGCTTGGTCCGTCGGTCTGTTCTTTCAGGTACTGCTCACCGTAACCCTGCGAGGTCAGGTTTTCCGCCGGCACCTGGAATTGCTGGGTCAGCAGTGCGGCGGCGGATTCGGCGCGGCGGTCCGACAGCGACAGATTGTCGACATCCGATCCCACCGCGTCGGTATGACCTTCGATCAGGAATACCGCGCGCGGATTGGCGGCAATCGCGCGATTGAGGCCGTCCGCAATGCCCTGCAGCTTCGCCGCCTGATCAGGTGGAATTTCCCACGATCCGGTTTCGAAGGTGATGCTGTCGATGTCGATGCTCGGCATGCGCTGGCGCACCGAGCCGCTGTAACGGATTTCGTCGAGCGAATAACGCCGTTCGATCCGCTCCACCGGCGGCGCCATCATGGTGTCGTAGATCAATTCCGGCGGCGCGCCCTCGGCCTCGACGATATAGCGATCGTACGGAATCCGGAGCACCGGAGGCGGCAGGTCGACATAGAAGCCGCCGACCCCGCGCGGGCCGCGATAGCTGTTGTCGATAATGATGATCTCGCGGCCCCGCTCATCCCTGCGAATTCGGCGCAGCAACTGACCGTCGCGATCGTTCTCGGTAATGATTTGCGTACCATCGGGACGGACCACGATGGTGCGCGTGTCGTTGCCGACCTGCTGGGTCCTGATGTCGCGCGCGCCATAGCGGAATCGATCCACCTCGTTGTGACGGATGAACGCCTGGCCGCCCGGATCGCGGATGATGATCCGGCCGGGCTCGGTAATGACCGTGCGGCCACCTTCCTGGGTTTCCCGTCGCGCGCCCTTGAACTCATCCATGCGGCGCGGCCCCGGTGCCGCAGCGCCCGGCGCAATCGGTGCCAACGCTTGAGCCGGCGGAGGTGCTGCCGGAATCGGCGCGCTGACCGTAGGCGGCGGACGACGCACTTGCGGAGCCGCTCCTGGCGGCAGCGCGGTCTGGCCCCCGGCGCCCGGTGCGGGAGCTGCATTCGGCGCTCCCGGAGCCGTGCTCGGCGCACCCGGAGGAGCGGCATTCGGCGTTCCCGGAGCGGCACTCGGCGCTCCCGGAGCCGCACTTGGCGCTCCCGGAGCCGCACTTGGCGCTCCCGGAGCGGCGTTCGGAGTCGCACCGCCCGGGGGCGGTCCGCCACGCGGTGCGGGTGGCGCACCTGTCCCGGGGCTCGCGGGTGGTGGCGGCGGAGTTTGAGTCTGCGGAGCGGCGGCGGGCGGTGCGCCCGGTGCCGAAGGCAACGGCCTTGCACCCGCGGGTGGAGGCGGCGGCGGCGTTTGAGTCGGCGGAGCAGCCGCGGGTGGCGGGCTCGATGCCGGAGGCGATGATGGCCTTACAGCGCCGGGCGGCGGCGGTACCGGAGTCGGCGCGGTCCTTTGCTGAGGCTGGATCGCGGGCGCGGCAGGCGCGGCGCTTGGCGGAGTCGGAGCCTTCGGCGGCGCAGGCGGCGGTGGTGCTGCCGGCGGCGTCGGATGCGGTGGTGGTGCTGCTGCGGGCGGAGGCGCATGCGGAGGTGGCGCCGCAGGCGGCGGCGCGGGACGTGGCGGAGGCGCCGCGGCAGGAGGCGGAGGCGCGGGACGTGGCGGCGGTGCTGCGGCCGGAGGCGGCGGCGCAGGCCGGGGTGGCGGAGGTGGCGCGGCAGCCGGTGGCGCGGGACGCGGCGGCGGTGCTGCGGCTGGCGGCGCGGGGCGCGCAGGCGCTCCCTTCGGCGGCGGAGCTTCCTTGCCGGCTTCGGGTGCGGCTTGCGCCATAACCAGCGGCGCGGTTTGCGCGTGCGATGAAGAGGCTGTGAATTGCATCGCCGTAAGCGCAGTCGTGGCAAGCAACACGAGACGAAGATGTGTCATGATGGTCTGGGTCCCCGGAAAATTTCTGGCAACAACGCAGTCCTTGTGAGAAAAACGCAGTCGGTCCTGACGATCAACTAACAAGCGTTAGGCCGGAATGTGGCGTCTTAGAAGGCGGATCTTGTTTTTATTTATGAACAAGTAAGGGTTCTACTGCCCCTGTTCATTGCGCATTCAGGCGATCATTTCAAATCGAAGTTTTACATTGTCCCCCGCGGCATCTCGGGTGCGCCCGGATTCAGATCCGGTTCCGAACCCGGCAAATCGGCGATCCCGGTATCGGTGGCGGGAGAGGGTCCGCGCGGTGCGTCCGGTCCGCGTACCGGCAGCTCATCCGGCGTTTTCCCCGGCAACTCTTCCGGCCGCGGCGGTTCGCCAGGATCCTGCATCGGCGGCGGCACCTCGGGCCGTGGACTTCCCGGCGGGCTCTCCTGCGGCGGCTCTGATGGTTGCCCTGGCTTGATCGGCGGATCCTCTTGCGGTTCGATCGGCACTACAGCGCGACCTTGCGGTTGTCGCCGAGATCGGGGCGCGCGCCGGTCACGGCCGCCGCTGCCAACTTCATATAACTGATGACGGAATCCGGCGAATCCCAGAATTCGGCGGCATCGCCTGTGGTGTTGGCGTTCGCCATCGCCTGTCTCCATGGTGCTGGAACAATAACGGCGCCGATAGGATGATGTTCCCGCGTCAGGACGGTGGGACCGGTCACTCAGGCGCGTGGCACACGGCTTCGATGTTATGGCCGTCGGGATCGAGCACGAAGGCGCCGTAATAATTCGGGTGATAATGGGCGCGGATGCCGGGCGCCCCGTTATCGCGTCCGCCCGCGGCCATGGCCGCCTGGTAGAAAGCGTCAACGGTAGCGCGGTCCTTCGCAACGATGGCGACATGCAGGGGCTTGTTCAATCCGCCTTCGCCGCCGATCCAGAAATCCGGCTTGCCATTGGCGCCAAAACCGGCCGCGGGATCATGTCCGGTCTGTTCCTGCGTCACTTCCATGACGAGGCTGTAGCCAAGCGGCGCCAGCGCCTTTGTGTAGAAAGCTTTCGCGCGCTCATATTTGGAAACCGGAAAACCGATGTGGTCGATCATCAAAATCTCCTGCGGTTTGAGGACTGGTTCAGCCGCGCACCAATAGCGTGTTGCTGCGGGTCTTGCCGGCCGCGGCGTAGCCGCGCGCGAGCATGCCGGCAATGCAGTCGTCGAGCCATTCGTTGCGCGACAGATGTTCGATCACCACCGCGCGCGGCCACAGCGCTTGCGGCGCTTCTTTGAAGAACCCGGTCAGAACTCGGTCTTCATAGCCCTCGACGTCGATCTTCAGCGTATCGACCCGGCCCACGCCGGCATCGTCGAGAATACGCTGCAGCCGCAGCGACGGCACCCTGATGGCATTGCCCCCGGGTTCGCCGCTGACAATGTGGCTGGCGCCGAGATTGTCGCCGTCGGTCTCGATCATCAATTCGCCGTCGGAGGGGCCGGCGGCGGCGGCCACCAGCGAAACCTGCGTGAAGCCGGACGCGGCACGGTTGAACGCAAGCCGCGCATGGGTGATGGGATGCGGCTCGATCGCGATCACTTCTCCGCTTGCGCCGACGTGATGCGCCAGCACCATGGTGTAGGTTCCGACATTGGCGCCGACGTCGACGAACACGCCGCCGGCGGGTGTGTGCGCGCGCAGAAAATCCAGCTCTTCGCGATTGTAATCGGGATTGAACAAGGCGCCGCGCTCGGTGGCGCTGGCCTGATGATAGAAGCGAAACGCCGCGCCTTGATACTGGACATCGACCGGGCCGGCGCGCAGCAGATTGACCAGCCGCGACAGCATCGGGCGGAACGCACCGCGTTTCAGCCGTGAACCTTGCGCGAGCGAGATGATGGCAGCTTGCGCTGATGTCGGCGCGAACGCGCCGAAAGGCAGAGGCGTCGGGTCATTGGCCGCGGCGAGGCCAGGTGGCAGTGTCGATATTTTCAAAAAAATCCTCGCGGAGAGCTTGCGAACGCGGCGGCATCCATAGCCGGTTTTGCGCGCTGTTCCAACGACGCTTGGGTCCTGGCCTGCATTTCTTGTCCCTCCCCCTTGCGGCGAGGAAGATCTTTCACGCCGCCTTCGTCGGCGCCGGCTTGCGATGGCGCAGGAAGCGTCCGAGCAGCCGGCGCTTGCCTTTGCGCGGGATGAGATCGATGTCGCTGACGAGCTTCGCACCGCCCTTGCGCCGTTCCAGCACGATCTTGCGGCTGTGAAAGACCTCGAGCTCGGCGCGATGGGCGACGCTGACGACGGTGGCCTTGGGCAATTCCTTCGTCATCAGCTCCATCATCTTGTCCTGGCTCTTCGCGTCCAGCGCCGAGGTGGCCTCATCGAGCACGATGATGTCGGGGTTGTGCAGGAACAGCCGCGCGAACGCGAGCCGCTGCTTCTCGCCTCCCGACAACGTCTGGTCCCACGGTGCGTCTTCCTCGATCTTGTCCTTGAGATGACCGAGGCCGACCTTGTCAAGCGCTTCGCCGATCTGCTCTATCGTCCAGTCCTCGGCGGCGCCCGGATAGGCGACCGCGCGGCGCAGCGTGCCCGACGGCACGTAGGGCCTTTGCGGCAGCATGAACAACCGCCGGTCGGGATGGAAATTGACGCTGCCGCCGCCCCACGGCCACAGCCCGGCGATGGCGCGCACCAATGTGCTCTTGCCGGTGCCGGATTCGCCGGCCACCAGCAACCGTTCGCCTGCCTCGATCACCACTTCCGCTTCGCCGACCACGGCGGTGCCGTCGTCGAGCGTCACGGACAGGTCGTGCAGGCTGAGAATGGCGTCGCCTGCGGTCTCGCCGCGCTTGATGCGGCCGACGCCGTCGCCGCGCTCGGCGCGCTCCAGCCCGTCCAGCGACATCATCAGTGAGGCGATCCGACGCGCGCAGGCGTTCCAGTCGGCGAGCCGCGGATAATTGTCCACCAGCCAGCCGAACGCGCTTTGCACGATGGTGAAGGCGGATGCCGCCTGCATCACCTGTCCGAGCGTCATGCTGCCGTCGAGAAATTTCGGCGCGCACAACAGCAATGGCACGACAGGCGCGATCAGGCTCGATCCCTGCGACACCAGCGTGGTACGCATGTGCTGGCCCGCCAGCCGCGCCCATTGCCGCAACACTTTGGTGAAGGTCTTGTCGATGCCGTCGCGCTCTTCTTCCTCGCCTCCCAACAGCGCGATACTTTCGCCGTTCTCGCGCACGCGGGTCAGCGTGTAGCGATACTCGGCCTCCGCCTGATTCTTGTCTTCCGAGACCTGCACGAAGCCGCGACCGATCGTCATGATCGAGCCCGAGGCGATCGCGGCGTAGAGCACGGCTGCGATCACGAGGAATCCGGGAATGGTGATGCTCGATCCCGCGACCGTGACCGTGAGTGCGCCGCCGATGGTCCAAAGCACCGCGATGAAAGTCGTCGCGGACAGGAAAGCCGAGGTGACGCCGGCGGCGAAATCCACCGGCGAGTCGGTAGCGACCCGCAAATCCTCGGCGATACGATACTCTGGGTTTTGGTGGTCGCCGCTGACGAGGTTGAGCTGGTAGTAGCGGCCGTTGGTGAGCCAGCGCGTCACCACCGAATTGGTCAGCCAGGCGCGCCAGCGGCGCTGGATGCCCATCCGCGTGAATACCTGAGTCACGCCGAGCAGCACGCTGCCGATCGCGAGCGGAAAGAACACCGCGGTCAGATGAAACACGGTCGCGGAATCGCGTTTCTCGATGGCGTCGAAGATCGCCCGATTCCAGACATTGATGCCGTACTGGAAACCGATATTGGCGACGATCAGGATCACGAGGCCGATGGAAAACATCCACGCCAGCCGGTCGCCGCCTTTGCCCCAAAATCCCTTGGCGCTGATCCAGAATCGCGTCAGCAGATAATCCTTGCGGGCCTGCTCGGCCTCTTCCGGCGACAGATCGAGGTCGGTTTCGAGGATTTCGGGCGGCGGCGGCTCGATTTGTTCGCCGGCTTCGGCGATGACTTCGACAAAGGGGGATTTTTTCGCGGGACGCTTCGGTTTCGCGGCGGGTTTCGACATGCCCGGCAACGCCAAGAAAATCAAAAGGTTCCGTGTGGTTCCGAGCCGGACGCGAGCGCAATCGCGCTCGTCGCGGTAGGCGTGAGCCGTTTTCGACGAGCCTCGAGAGACCAGCGTGTGGGGTCCATCCTTCGAGACGCGCGCGTGAGCGCGCGCCCGGATGACGGAAGGATCTGCGGCAAACGGGTGCGATCAATCCGGATCGATAAACTGATAATCGATCCGAATGCGGCCGTCGTCGGCCAGCAGCAACACGATCAAGCCGGTCGCAGCGATCGCGCCGCCACCGTCCGGGACCATGCGCCAGTTGAACTTGACCATGTCGCGCAACTGTTCGACGCCGCCGGCGAGCTCGAACCTGTAATGCCGCTCGGCGACATTGGTTTGATGCGACGTCGAGACCCGTGTTTCGAGCTCGGCGTGGCCGTGCACTTCATGGGTTCGGACATAGTGCGTGCCGTTCTCGATCCAGAGTTCGGCGACCTGGGCGCGGCGGCCGGCCGGATCGGTTTCGTTCCAGATGTGGACATAGCGTTGGGCGAGATCTGCTGCGTGGGACATGACGAGGTTCACCCTTTGGATTCCTGCGGCCCGCTTCGCCGGGCTGTGCGGAAAAGAGTAAGGGTTCATATCTGGACGATGAATGGCTGTTTGGTCTAGATTATTGTCTGAACGTCCAGATCACAGCCGATGAGGGAAGGGCACATGGACCCGTTGGACGACGCGTTTTCAGTCATGCGGGTGCGTGAATCGCTCTACGCACGGGTCAACGCCAGTGCGCCATGGGCGATCAGGTTCAGGGAGGGCAAAGCAGCAAGGTTCGGGCTCGTGGTTGCCGGCTCATGCTGGATCACCACCGAACAACCCGCGCAATCGGTGCCGCTTGCGACCGGCGATTGTTACGTGATCCTGGACGGATCGACCTACACGCTTGGCGACGATCCGCGCTCGCCCGCGCTGAATTGCTTCGATGTGGTCCCAAAGCTTGTCGACGGCGCCGTCAGCCTCGGCGGCGGCGGTAACGCGGCGACGGTCGTGACCGGATGGTTCGTCTATGACGAACTGGGCGCGCGTCCGCTGACGGCGCTGCTGCCGCGTGTGCTTCTCACCAGCGTCGACGGTTACCGGACCGATATCTTGAAAGCAACGCTCGAACTGCTGGCGAAGGAAACCGAGCATCCCGGCGTCGGCTCCGGTGTCGTCGTCAGCGGATTGGCGGACATCCTGTTCGTGCAGGCGATCCGCAGTCACCTCAACAACACCAGCGAAAATGATGTCGGCTGGCTCGCGGCGCTGTCCGACAAGCGCATTGGGCTTGCGATGCGCGCACTGCACAGCAAACCGGCCGAGGCCTGGACGGTAGAAAAATTGGCATCGCTGGCGAGCATGTCGCGCTCGGCCTTCGCGGCGCGCTTCAAGGCAAGGCTGGGCGAAGCGCCGCTGGAATATCTGACGCGTTGGCGCATGTTCCGCGCCGGCGTGCTGCTGCGAAGCACGGAGCGTTCATTGGCCGAGATTGCAAACGAGGTGGGCTACGAAAGCGATGCGGCGCTGAGCAAGGCCTTCCATCGCGTCGTCGGCATGGCGCCCGGCGCGTTCCGCAAGCAAAAGGCGGCGGCGACGGAGAATCCGCGGCGGGCTGCATAAGGCCGTCCGGGCTAGCCAGGAAGCACAAGGAATCCAGCGCGCGGAAAGTGCACGACGACCTCGCCGGCGCGGGGGTCATGTCTGCGGATGGCGATGTGCTGCGACGAGAGCGCGACGATTTCGCCGCTCACTTTGATCTTGCCATAGTCGTCGGGCATCACCTCGACCCGGTCACCGGGCTTGCGGCCATTGGGATCGCTGGGATCGGACAATTCCGCGGTCTGCGGCGTCGCGCTTGCCGCGATGTCGAGCGCGGCGGAGGTAGATAGTTCTGTGCTGCGGCCGTGGCCGACGCCGCGCATTCGCGCCTCCCATGCCCGCGTGTTGCCGAACTCCGCGAGCATCTGGTCGGTATTGGGAAGATGCGCGCGCACATACCAGACGTTCATGTAGGCGTTGACGTCGCAGAGACCGGGCTTGTCGCCGCTCATCCACGCCCGGCCGTCGCCGAACTGAGTCTCGACCCATTGCAGATGCGCGCGAAACTGATCGCGCATCTGTGGGATGGACGCCGTCATTGCCGCGACATCGAACTTGGCGCCGCGCAGCTTTTCGCGGTCGGCGATAAAATCCTGCGGGACTTTGTCCGCCAG
>DATHHQ010000796.1:0-2222 GCA_035490095.1 Bradyrhizobium sp. | reverse complement strand
TTGAATTGCTGTGACCGACCCACAACACCCGCGAGGACAACAGCCGCACGTCGCCGCAGCATTGCACATAACGAAAAACCCCCGGCGGTTTCCCGCTGGGGGGCTCTGTCAGGTCGTTAGACCGAGCTTAGCCCGGATTTCTCACAGAGTTAAGCGCATCGGGGCTCCGAATCAGCGAAAGTTGTTTTGCGAGAACGACTTCTTGATGATTCGAGGAGAGCCGATGCAGACAGAGTGTATCCCGGATATGTTTGGATTTGAAGCCGTCGAAGGCCGCCAGGTGGTGGCGGCGTTTGACGGTGGCGCGATCACGTCGAACGCGGGCGCGCTGCTGCTGGGGGCGACGGATCGGGTGATCAGGATGGTGGATCGGCTGGCATCGTGCTTTGTCGATCGGCGATCCCAGGCGCAGGTCGAGCATTCGGTTGCAACGCTGGTTGGACAGCGGATATTCGCCATCGCGCTCGGCTACGAGGACCTCAACGACCATGAGACGCTGCGCCACGATGCATTGATGGCGGTGCTGGCGGGAAAGCTTGAGGCACGGCGCGCGGACTGCGCCGCAGTGGCCGGCAAGTCGACGCTGAACCGGCTGGAATTGTCGAAGCCGGAACCATCGCGCTACCACAAGATCAGCTACGATGCGGAGGCGGTGGACCGACTATTCGTCGATCTGTTTCTCGAGGCGCATCGGACGGCGCCGAGCCAGATCACCCTCGATCTCGACGCCACCGATGATCCGTTGCATGGTGAGCAGGAAGGGCGCTTCTTTCATGGCTACTACAAATCCTATTGTTACCTGCCGCTGTATATTTTTTGCGGGCGGCACCTGCTTTGCGCCAAGCTGCGCCGGTCCGATATCGACGCCAGCGCGGGCTCTGTTGAAGAGGTGGCGCGGATCGTTGCGCAGATCCGCGGGCGCTGGCCCAAGGTACGCATTCTGCTGCGGGCGGATTCGGGGTTCACACGCGACGATCTGATGACGTGGTGCGAACTGAACGACGTCGACTATCTGTTCGGTTTGGCCAAGAATGACCGGCTGATCGCAGAGATCGCGGCCGAGCTTGCCGAGGCCGCCGAGGAGAACCGCCAGAGCGGCAAGCCAGCCCGGCGCTTCAGGGACTTCCAATACAGGACGCGCAAGAGTTGGAGCCGGCAGCGCCGTGTCGTCGGCAAGGCCGAGTGGATGATCCCATCCGTCGCCGAGAGCGAGAGCGCGACAAAGCCCCGGCGCAAGAAGAAATCCATCAAGGTCGGCGACATCGACCTGGCAACACTGGAAGGCCGGGCCAATCCACGCTTCGTCGTTACCTCGCTGCAGGCTGACCAGCATCAGGCCCGCGCGCTCTACGAGAAGCTCTATTGCGCCCGCGGCGAGATGGAAAACCGTATCAAAGAATGTCAGCTCGATCTGTTCGCCGACAGAACCTCCACCCACACCATGCGCGCCAACCAGTTGCGGCTTTGGCTGTCCTCGATGGCCTATGTCCTGATCAGCGCGTTGCGCCGCATCGCCCTGGCCACGACCAGATTCGCCGACGCTACATGCGGCACCATCCGCCTGAAGCTGTTCAAAATTGGCGCCCATGTCCGCATCAGCGTCCGCAGGATCAAGTTCTCGATGGCATCGGCGTTTCCCTACACCGATGTCTTTCGAACCGCATGGGCCGCGCTCGACAGCGCGGCTCTCTGAACCCTCGGCCCACAGGAGAACATCCACACCCTATGACCATGAAACACGCTGACCAACCCGCCGCAGCGGGCGAGAAGTCATGCCCAAATGACCGCCGACGGTTGTGGTATCGCCGACGTCAACTTGCCGCAGCACTCGATCAAATGGCGTGAGAAATCCGGGTTAGAAGTTGCGCTGAGCGCGGAGCAGCATGGTGACGCTGTTCTGGTCCTTCAGCTCATACGTGGTTGCCGGCTTGGCAACCGAGGCAGGAGGGGCGATAGCGACAGTACCCGAGTACTTCTGGTCCAACTGCGTCCAGTTGACGTCGAGGGTGAAGGCGAGGTTCTTCACCGGGGTCCAGACGATGTTGCCACCGATCACTGCGATGTTGAAGTCGGGGTTGCAGTTGCCGGTGAGGTTAAGGAACGTCCGGGCGGTGCCGCCGACGCCGCCGACGCCGCAGATCGCTGTCTTGGCAAGACCGCCGTATTGCAACGCGCCATAGGCACCGTAGATGCTGCTCGACCAGTAGGGGTCCCAGTTGTGG
>DATHHQ010000795.1:0-2281 GCA_035490095.1 Bradyrhizobium sp. | reverse complement strand
TTCTTGCCGATATCGATGCCGATCACGGCGATTGCGGTATTGGCTGTCTGAGACATGGCGTGCTCCTTGTCTTGGCGCCCCTGGCCAGCTTCGATTGCTGGCGGGGCAGGAGCACGGCCGGACCATCCCATTAACGGACTTACGGCGTTAATGGTTGCTCAAAAACTAAGGACTGCCTGATCGTAAGCGTCAATACACGACGCTGCAGCTGCGGCGAGGCGAAACTTGGCAGGCTCTCTTATGGCGCACGGAGTGAGGCTTAATTTTGCTTAGACGCTTCTACCCATCAACTTGAAAAGGTGGTGAGAACACAGAGCCATCGCTGCTCCGACATGACGGTGAGGATCATCCCCCCGCTCCCGGTCCGCAAGGGCTGATGCCCTGCAGCATGAGCCTAAATTTGCACCTCGACCGCGACGCTTGCGTTGCGCGCGCCTGACTTTGGCTGAACGTCGCCCCGCACGTCGGTCGCGCGGGAGATGATCCGGACCGGGCCGCTACTGTTGATGCGCAGTTGCGCCGAGAATCCCTGCCAGGACTTATCAGTCCGGGGCGACAAGATGGTCGGTGTCCAGGTCGCGCTGTCATCGATGCTGAGTTCGACGCGCGCGATGTCGTGCTCGCCCCAGCTCCAGCCGTTGACGGTCAGCGTGCCCGCGTTGATCTTCTCGCCGGCAGCGGGCGTGACGATCGCCGAGTCCGGGGCGACCGCCCAGACCGGGCGGCGTGCGCCAGCTGCATCCGTATCGTTGTACCAGGTGGTGGTGAAAGGCCCGTCTGCGCGGCGGTCTGCGAGATGCAGCGCCCGCAGCCATTTGACGGAATTGGTCCCGTACCAGCCGGGCACCACGAGCCGCACCGGCCCGCCACGATAGGCGCTCAGCGGCTCGCCGTTGATCTCAAAGGCGAGCAGGACCTCATCCTGCAGGGCTTTCGCGATCGGCAGGTCCTTCTGATATTTGGCGACCGCAACGCCGTCGAACGATCCGCTGTCGTAGCCGTCGGCCCATACATGCGTGGCGCGGGGATCGTATCCGGCGCGCGCCAGTACGTCGCGCAACCTGATCCCACGCCAGACTACGTTGCTGATACGGTCCGGCGTCGGCTCAGCAGGCTTCATCGGATTGCCGGCACATTTGTGGAAGGCTGTGATTCGATGGTCTTGGAAACTGGCGAGGTCATCAAACCTCAGAACGAGCGGCGTGGCCGTCATTCCCGTGACTGAAAGGCTCCAGTCGTCGCGGGACAGGGACAGGATGCCGAGATGCGCCAACACGAAGATGTCGGGCTCCGGCGTCACGAAAGATGTCAGTTGCGAGATCTTTCGTGGCACCGAACGGTAGCCGCCGGTCTCGATCATATCGATCATGACTGTTCCTTCATCGCGTCCATGGCCTAGATACGCAACAGCCTTCCGCAATATTGGTTCATCAAGTACGGCGGATATACGACCACACCGTTGGGTTACCAGCGAATGGAGGCAGGCTAAATCGGTGTCCGCGCGGAAGTTCCGCTGTTGGCACAAAGCAGACCAACGTCGCAGAGTTAACCTTTCGGCGCAAAGCACCAACCAACACTGGACAGCCGGCGCCGTCGAGCTCGTTGATGTTCATCGACGTGCCGTGGCTAATCCGGTATCGCTTTCCGCGGTGGCAGCCGGTGACCTCAAAATAGCTTTTCGCGTCATATTGCGCGAACTGCTCGGGAGATAGCCATTCCTTCAACAGCTCGAGGCCGCGTGCTTCCCTTTTCCGTATCCGTAACAAAAGCCCGAGACAAATCGCGAGGACGGGTCAATGCGATCTGGCTGCCGCCGCAATCTGTCGCGCAGAACTCGCGCCCGGCGCCCGCGTTCCGACAGAAATAGTCGGAGACGCTCCTTCGCGTTGCGCAATGGTTGTCTAAACATAGTCGAGGTTAGCCGCCGACGAGCCGCGGAAAAAACAGCGTCTCTTCGGCGTTAGGATCAAACGTGCGCTTCACGACCGCCTCTCCGGACGCGGTACGGACCGCCGCGGTAAAGCCTACGCCTGTCAACTCCCTGAAGCGCTTCTCGGCCTTCAAGAGCGCGTCCGTGTTCTTTGCATCGAAATTGTGCCGGGTATCGCCGGTGCGATCCATCACGATTTGTGTGGCCATAGGAATTCTCCGTTGCAAGGTACCGGAATTCTACGCGCGGTTTCGACTAGCGCGCAAACCCAACAACGCGCTCGCGGTAAACTGACTGTGAGTAAGCCGGCCTACCGCTCCTCGTCCGGGCGAACGAATTCGGCTTGATCCC
>DATHHQ010000794.1:0-4297 GCA_035490095.1 Bradyrhizobium sp. | reverse complement strand
GCTTTCAGGCGGCCGCGTCTCGCTGCACGTCATTACCGGGGGCAACGCCACGGAGTTGCGCCAGGACGGTAACACGCTCGATGACAAGGACGAGCGTTACGCACGCACCGACGAATTCCTCGATATTGTCCGCGCCGAATGGACCAGTGAAAAACCGTTCGACTACAACGGCAAATACTACAAGGTCGAGAAAGGCTTTTCCCAGATCAAGCCCTATCAAGCGGGCGGCATCTATACCTTCGTCGGCGGTGGCTCCGATGCTGCGATCGAGGTGGCGGGCAAGCATGCCGACACCTTCGCGCTATGGGGCGAATCCTATGCGCAGGTTCGCGATGTAACGTCGCGGGTTCGGGTGGCGGCCGCCAAGCACGGCCGGCCGACCCCGCGATTCAGCCTGTCGGTTCGTCCCATTCTGGCCGACACCGAGGAAAAGGCCTGGGCCAAGGCCGAGGAGATTCTGGCGCGGGCAACGGCCCTGCAGGACAAGACCGGCTATCGCAGGCCGGCGGACGGTCACGCGACCGCGGGCGCGCGACGGCTGCTTGAACTCGCCGAGCAGGGCACCCGCATCGACAAGCGCCTCTGGACCGAAATGGCGAAACTCACCGGCGCCAACAGCAACACCACCGCACTGGTCGGAACGCCCGAGCAGGTCGCCGAAGTCTTCGGCGACTATTACGACCTGGGGGTCAGCCATTTCCTGATCCGCGGCTTCGATCCGCTGATCGATGCCATCGAATATGGCCGCGAACTGATTCCGTTGACACGCAAGCTGATCGCCGAGCGCGGTGCCGCCAAAGGAGTTGCGGCAGCATGAAGCGCATTATCTTCGCCGCGGGCCTGTTGCTGAGCGCCATTGCCTCCGCGACGGCCCAGACGACCTTGCGGGTCGGCGATCAAAAGGGAAACTCGCAGGCCGTGATGGAAGCGGCCGGCGTCCTCAAGGACGTGCCATACAAGATCGAATGGAAAGAGTTTCCTGCCGCAGCACCTTTGCTGGAAGCGCTCGGCGCGGGCGCGATCGAAACCGGGCTGGTCGGCGACGCGCCGTTTACGTTCGCCGCGGCCGCCAATGTGCCTATGAAGGCGATCGGCGTCATCCGGCAGAGCCGGGAGGGCTTGGCGGTCCTTGTGCCGCGCCAATCTCCCATTCACAGCTTCGAGGACCTGAGGGGAAAGAAAATCGCGACCGGCCGGGGCTCGATCGGGCATCAGCTCATTCTTGCCGCGCTTGAATCCAGGGGATGGTCTCCGGGCGATGTGCAGATCGTGTTCCTGGCACCGTCGGACGCCAAGGTTGCGTACACGCAGGGATCCGTGGACGCCTGGTCGACATGGGAGCCTTACGTCAGTCAGGAAGAGGTGTTGTTCCAGTCGCGACGCGTGATCACGGCAGAGGGATTGACGCCTGGAATTGGATTCCAGGTTGCGTCGCCCAATGCCATTCGCGACAAGCGGCCGGAACTGGAAGATTTCCTTCGCCGGCTCACAGCCGCACGGGCCTGGTCGCTGACCAACGTCAATGCTTACGCCGAGACCTGGGGCAGACTGATGAGCATCCCGCCCGCCGTGCCGCTCAATTGGCTGAGCCGGGCCAAAATCCGCATCGTGCCGATCGATGACGATGTTGTGGCCGACGAGCAAAAGACCATCGACCTGTATTTTCGGTCCGGCTTGATCAAGCAGAAGCTCAACGCCGCCGATATCGTGGATCGCTCGTTTTCCGATGCCATCGGCAAAGCCGCCGGGTCTCTGAGACCGGCTCGTGCAAATCCCCGCAAAAGCACTTAGATCACGCCGGCCGGTCGGACGCCGCGCTCGCTGTCGGCGGCCATGTTCGCAACGCCATCTCGGCGATCTTGCGCAATTGTTCGCGGCTGGTCCCGCCTGCCGCCTGAACCGCCATGCCTTGCAAAATCGCGGAGATATAGCGCGCGAGATCAGCCGCGTCCGATCCTGCCCGCAAATCGCCCTCGGCGATGGCGCGGTCGAAGCGTTTGCGTAAATCTTCCTCGCCGTTGGCGCGTCGCGACATCAATTCCTGTTTGATGGATTCGGCGGCATCGCCGCAGGATAGCGCGCCCTGCACCGCAAGGCATCCCGGCGGATGATCCGGATCGGTGACGGCGTCCGCAGCGCCATAAAGCAGGTGTTCAACGACGGCGCGTGCGGTCGGCTTTCCCAGCGCCACCTGTACGTAACCGCCGGGTCCGTCGACATATCGATCCAGCGCCTTGCGAAACAGCTCTTCCTTGTTGCCGAACGCAGAATAAAGGCTGGGTTTGGTGATCCCCATGGTCTCGGTCAGGTCCGCCATCGACGCGCCTTCGTAGCCTTTGCGCCAGAACACCTGAAGCGCGAGGTCGAGGGCCTTGTCGACGTCAAATTCACGGGGACGTCCCATGGCCATAATGGGTCCTCCTTTAGTTTCCTACCTTTCGTTAGATAAGTGGCTTGACAGCCGATGTCGATGGCCCATCTATACCGGACGTTACGAATGTGTGCGATGCAGCGTAAAGGGTGGGTTGGCGTATTCGGCCGATCCAGCCTGTTCAAGTCGGGGTTTCGCACCCTCGAACTTCCTTCCGGATTGGGGTATCCATGAAAAATATCATTCAAAACAGACGCTTGGCTGGGGCAGGGGTCGCGCTCGCGGTATTGGCCATGGTCGGCGGGGTGAGCTTCCTGAGCGATCGAAGCGGAAGCGCCCAGGCCGAGACAGCCGCTGCGACGCCGGCGGCTCTGCCGGTTTCGGTGTCGGTGGTCGTGCCCCGCGAGACCGTGCCGTGGGACGAGTTTTCCGGCCGCCTGGAGGCGGTCGAGCGGGTAGAAATCCGCTCCCGCGTCGCGGGCGCCGTTCAGGAAATTCATTTTCGTGAAGGTGCGCTGGTCAAACAGGGCGACCTGTTGATCCTGATCGACCCGTCCCTTTACGCTGCGGACGTTGCGCGCGCCGAGGGCCAGGTGGCCGCGGCCAAAGCCCGCCTCGTTCTGACCAAGAGTGATTTCGAACGCGGCCAGCAGCTGTCGGATTCGCGCACGATTTCGCAGCGGGACTTCGACGGTCGCGTCAACGCCTACAGCGAAGCGGAAGCCAATCTGAAGGCGGCAGAAGCCACCCTCCAGACCGCGCGGCTCAATCTCGGTTACACCGAAGTGCGCGCGCCGGTCGCAGGCCGGGTGGGTAAGCTTGAAATCACCGTGGGCAATCTGATCGCCGCAGGACCCGGTACGCCGGTGCTGACGACGCTGGTGTCGATCAATCCGATCTATGCCAGCTTCAATGCCGACGAGCAGGTGGTGACACGCGCGTTGAAGACGCTCGCGGACGAATCGACGCCTTCGGAAATCGGACGCATCCCGGTGCAGATGGGCACGGGCACGTCGGAGGGCACGCCCTACAGGGGACATATGCAGTTGATCGATAACCAGGTCGATGCGCGCAGCGGCACGGTGCGGGTGCGGGCGGTGTTCGATAACGCCGACGGCCGCCTGATGCCCGGCCAGTTTGCCCGGCTGTTGATGGGGCAGCCCAAAGCCGAGCCGGCGCTGTTGATCAGCGAACGCGCTGTTGGCACCGACCAAAACAAGAAATTCGTGATGGTCGTCGACAAGGACAGCAAGGCTGAATACCGGGAGGTGGCGCTCGGCGTATCGATCGACGGAATGCGCGTGGTGACCAGCGGTCTCCATCCCGGCGAGCGGATCGTCGTCAAGGGATTGCAGCGCGTTCGGCCCGGAGCAGTCGTTGCGCCCCAGGAGGTTGCAATGGATTCCGTTTCTGCGGCCCAGACCGCAACCGAGGTGGCGCAGCGCTAGAGCACCCCAATCATGATCCTTTTCCGCAAAGCCTGCGGAAAAGGATCCGCCAATACGGTTCTAAACCACGGCAATGGATCAGCGAAGTCGATCACGATCGACCGCGCCGGGACGATTGCGCTCTGTAACCCGGAAAACCGACGAGACAGGTCATGAACTTCTCCAGTTTTTTCATCGATAGGCCGATCTTCGCGGGCGTGCTGTCGACCCTGATCTTCGTGGCGGGATTGCTATCGCTGCCGGCGCTGCCGATCTCCGAATACCCGGAAGTGGCGCCGCCAACGGTCGTGGTGCGCGCGCAATATCCGGGAGCCAATCCCAAGGTCATCGCCGAAACGGTCTCGACACCCATCGAAGAGCAGATCAACGGGGTCGAGGGCATGCTCTACATGAGCAGCCAGGCCACCACCGACGGACTGATGACGCTCAACGTCACGTTCCGACTGGGCACCGATCCGGACAAGGCACAGCAGCTGGT
>DATHHQ010000793.1:0-8396 GCA_035490095.1 Bradyrhizobium sp. | reverse complement strand
TGCCCTGTATGCTCGTGTGCGATTTTCGTTCTGCCTTTTGCACACGAGACCGCGGGTGCAGCGCGCATCCGGCATTCCCTGCTCCCTCTTTTGAGGGAGGACGACACGCAAACCTCGGGCGCCTCCCGCCGCGAGAATGCGGACGTGTATCCGCTGTTTGAAATTTGAATCGAAACTCCGATCCGTCATTGCGAGTTCGTTGGGTACCGACCGCGGGGCCGACGCCGGTGGACGAAACAAACACCGCGGTCATCGCCCGGCTTGACCGGCCGCCCAGTATTCCAGAGACGGTCGTGTCCAACCGAGAAGCTGCGGCGTACTGGATCGCCCGGTCAAGCCGGGCGACGACAGTCTTGTTGTGGCAGAGGTCGTGCAAGCCCTGGTTTCAGGAGCCGGGTAGTGCAGGCCACAGCGCCGCGACGATCGCATCCAGCCCGTCGGTCAACGCCGCCGGGCCGGGCTGCAGGATCAGCGGCGACTTGATCTCGACAATGCGGTCGTCACGGACGGCCGGAATCTCGTTCCAGCCCGGCCGTGCTCTGATTTTGTCCGCAACGACCTTCTTGCCGCACCAGGACGCCAGGATCACATCCGGCGCGGCGGCGCGCACGACATCAGGCGAAATGATCCGGTCCTTCGCCGCTTGTTGAAACCGCAATTTCGGCAGGATGTCTTCGCCGCCGGCGATCTCGATCAATTCGGAAACCCAGCCGATGCCGCTGATCAGGGGATCGTCCCATTCCTCGAAATAGACTTTTGGCTTGGGCGAGGGCCGGGCAGCGGACGCTATGCTTGCGAGGCGCGCCTCATAGCTGGCGGCGAGTTGATCGGCGCGCTCGGCCGCATCGACCAGCGCGCCCAGCGTGCGGATCATCGCCAGGATGCCGGCGACGTCGCGCTGGTTGAAGACATGAATGGCCACGCCGGCGCGGACCAGATCCGCCACAATGTCAGCCTGCAGATCGGAGAAGGCGAGCACGAGGTCCGGCTCGAGCGCGAGAATCTTCGGAATGTCCGCCGAAATGAACGCCGACACCCGCGGCTTCTCGCGCCGGACCTGCGGCGGCCGCACCGCGTAGCCGGAAACGCCGACGATCCGGTCCTGCTCGCCGAGCAGATACAGCGTCTCCACGGTTTCCTCGGTGAGACAGACGATCCGGCGGGGAGGGAATTGGTGCATGGCTGACGATATGGCGAATAATGGCACGGTTGTCACGGATGCCATTACCTTAGACGTCATTGCCAGGCTTGACCCGGCAAGTAATTCTTTCAAGAACGTCTTTGACGAAGATAGAACCGTCATTCCGGGGCATGCGAAGCATGAACCCGGAATCTCGAGATTCCCCGATGTGCAATTGCACATCTTAGGTCTGGTCCTTCGGACCATCCCGGAATGACGAAACCAATAAATATGGGACAGCCGATCATGACGCCGCTTGAAAAAGTCAATTCGATGAAGATGCCTTTTGCGGAGTTGAAGGGGGTGACATTCACCGAAGCCGGGAAGGATCGCGTGGTGGCGCGCATGCTGGTTCGGCCGGATCTCTGCACCCTCAATCATACGATTCACGGCGGCGCCATCATGGCGTTCGCGGATTCGGTCGGCGCCGCGGCGACCGTGATCAATTTGCCCGAGGATGCGAAAGGCACCACCACGATCGAGAGCAAGACCAATTTCATCGGCGGCGCGAAAGAGGGGATGACCGTCATCGCCACCGCAACCCCGGTGCATCGCGGCCGGCGCACCCAGGTCTGGCAGACGCGGCTGGAGACCGAGGAAGGCAAGCTGGTCGCGCTGGTGACCCAGACGCAGATGGTGCTGTAGGGGAGCGGTCGGCGCGCGGCCGCAACCTTATGTGGCGTCAACCGTCTGCACGGCGTTCAACATGCCGGTTTGCGGATGACAGTCCACATACTCGAAAAACTGTTCGTCGGCCCGAGCCACGGTAACCTCGTGATAGAGCCGCAGCTTCGCCGCAGGTCCCAATGTCGACAGATATTTCATGGCGGCGCCGAAGATCCTGACATGGGTCGGATGCGATTCCGCCCATCGCTCCAGTGCCGCCAGACTCTTCCACCAGCTCATGCCATAGGATTTTTCGGTCGGCGTGCCATCGGCGGCAACGACGGTCATGTAGCGGTTGGCGTAACAGCCGATCGAACGGCCGTTGTCGCGCAGGAAGTCCATGCCTTCCCTTAAGATCGGCTCGACATCATCGAGGTACA
The DNA here is from genome assembly GCA_035490095.1 of Bradyrhizobium sp. Taxonomy (GTDB): domain Bacteria; phylum Pseudomonadota; class Alphaproteobacteria; order Rhizobiales; family Xanthobacteraceae; genus Bradyrhizobium. The sequence goes on along the minus strand of DATHHQ010000793.1, from coordinate 6,170 downwards.
TCTTGCGTTCGGCGGTTTCGGTGTCGCCCCAATCCTGACCCGACCGGATCAGGCACAAATTGTCGTGTGGAATGACCCGAATGCGCGAGCCGTCACAAATGGTTTGGGCGGTACCGGCGGGCGCCATCTCGCTGGTCTGGGACTTCGGAATGCGGTCGCGCATGCCGCCCCAATAGGCATGTTCCCGAACCTCGCCGCTCATGGCGTCGGCGAGGACGGCGACGCCCTCCGGCCGCCCCAGGGAAGAGAACAGGGTTTCGTAGCCCTCCACGGCAGGATAAAGCACCTCGATGAATGTGCCGATCCCATCGATGTCGCGCTGGTCGCCGGTCCAGCCGTCGCGCGCCGCCGGAAACCAGCCATCGAACTTGGCGCGATCGTCCCAATAGGCCACCGTCACGACGTTGGTGAAACCGGCTTCGTCGATATAGCGTGCCCGGTCCCAATGCGCCGGGCCGCCGTTCGCTTCGAAACAGGACGCGATCCGTGTCATCGCCTGCTCCGCGGCTTTTGAGGGAGCACCACGGGTCTGTACGCCGAAATAGGCCATCACCACCCGTTCCACGCCCGGCTTGTGGCGTGCCACGAACGATGGGTAGGGCGGCGCATAGTCGTCGGGAACGCGCCGGTGACGCGTACGGGCGGTTTGGAGATGCTCGGGGATTGCGGATTCCATGGCGGACTCCTCTTGAAGTTTATTCAGGCCTGAAGCTTGATTTCGCTCATGACCTCGGCATCGACCGGAAGGGTGAAATGCTCGACCCGGTTGGCGCGGGAGCTATTGAGCAGCAGCCGCGTGACGTCGGGCCTGGAATAGTGGCCCGCGGGATCGGCGGCGTTCTTCGCCACGCCGATCATGCCGAGATCGATATCCGCATACAGAATGCCTTCCTGATCGGGCGGAAGTTTCTCGGCAAGCGAACTGCCATCCGGCCCATAGATCACCGCATGGCCGCCGCCGGCGTGCAGGAACGCGTGTTTCTCGGGCGAGTCGCAGAGCTCATCGATCATGGCCTGCGAGACCACCGCGCAGGGGCCGAGGAAGAAACATGAGCCCTCGACGGCGTAGACCTTGCTCGCGGCGTTGTTGACCTCCCAGCCGAGCGCATGCGCGAACGGATCATACAGCGAAAAACTCGGCCAGGCGCCGACGTGAACCTGCTCGTTCTGGGCGTACATCGCGTATTTCGACAGCGGTTGCAGATGCTCCCAGCAGCACAATGCGCCGAGCCGTCCGACGTCGGCGCGATCGTGGACGGCAAGGTCGCTGCCGTCGCCCTCGCCGAACACGGTGCGTTCGGCATGGGTCGGCCGGAGCTTGCGGCGCTTGGCGATGGTCTCGCCGTCGGGACCGATCAGCCATTGCCCCATATAGAGGCTGCCACCGTTGCGTTCGGACACGCCGACAACCGCGGTCAGCTTGGCGCGCTTCACGGCCTTGCGAATTTTTTCGGCCTGCGGACTGTCATAGGACAGCGAGTTATCGAAATAGCGCTGCACGAAGCCACGGCCGATCGCCCAGGCGGGAGCGCCAAGCCAGATCTGCCACGGATATCCGGGAATGAAGGTTTCGGGAAACGCGATCAGCTTCGCGTCCTGCGCGGCGGCCTGCTCGATCAGCGCGATCGTCTTGTCCACCGTCGCATCAAGATCGAGAAAAACCGGCGCCGCCTGAACCACCGCAACCCTGTATTTCTGATGAACGAGACCCATCGACGTCATCCTTTCGCATTGGGAGGCAGACAATCATGGGTCCGAAGCTTACAGCCATGCTTGGGCGCGCCGCTTGTCCGTGGCAGAACAAAAACTTGTCTTAACTGGCGAATTGGTGTCCAAGCGACCGCTTCGGCCGCGTTGCCGCACGCGAGGCGCGGCGTAGGTGCCGCGACAGCAAGCGGGCCCGATCGGAAGATGGGTTACTGCGCCGGGTGCTCGCGCCATTCACGCGGCGAGGCGCCGAACCTCTGCTTGAAGATCCGGCTGAAATGGGCGAGGTCGTTGAAGCCCCATGCGAATGCGATGTCGCTGATATGCCGGGCGGCATGGGCGGGGTCCGACAGATCGCGCCTGCATCGCTCCAGACGTTGTACCTGCACATAGCTGCGGAACGAAGCTTGTTCGGCGGCCATCAAATCGCTGGCATAGCGCGGCGAGATTCCGATAGCCGCCGCCGCACGCGGCATCGACAGTTCGGGGTCGCGCAGATGTGTCAGGATGTAGTTCTTGAGACGATAAAGCAGTGCGGATCGGTGCGACGACTGGTCCGGCGAACGCTGATGCATTCTGTCGGCGAAGGCCATCGCGACCAGATCCAGCGCCTGGTCCAGCAGTCGGGCTGCGGTGGCGGAATCGACGTGGTCGATCGTCTTGCTCATGCTGACCAGGAATTCGTAGACCAGGCTTTCGAGGGGACGATCGCTGGAGAAAGTGGTCGCAGTCAGCATGTCGAACGCGCCGATGCGCTGTTGCAGAAGTTTTCGAGGCATCTGAAGGATGGTCTGCGAAAAGCTGTCGTCGAAGCGCAGCTCGTAGGGACGGGTGGTGTCGTAAATGGTGAACTGGCCCGCGGATACGACGGCTTCGCGGCCGTCCTGATACACGCCGTTCACGCCGCTGTTTCCCAACGCCACCAGCACGAAATCCTCGCTGGCGCGCGCGATCCGCGACGGCGTGCGGAACACCCGCTGGGCGCAGGAATCGACGCGTGTAAACGTCGCAGGTCCGACCGCCGATTGCGAAACCGAACCCCAGAACGCGTCGTGCATGTCCGACTGGCAATCGAGCCCGACAAACGTATCGCAGACGATGTCCTGCCAGACTGCAAGTCGTCGATCCGGAACCGAAGAACTGGTGTCGAGCACGACAGCCACGGTACGCCTCCAGGAAACCGCCAGATAGTGGGCCAGAGCCTGGCTCAAATCCAGTGTTTGCAATTGGCTTGCCGACCGCCGCAAACATTAAGGAAATGTTAACAATAACAAAACCTGCGTGGCGCTAATATTTTGGAATTGCTGCCGTTATTTGAGGCGGCAAGTAACCTTGAATTTTATATTGCGATGCACAATATTCGGGATCTAGGGATTCGACGCCTCCTCGAGGGCCATCCAAGAGGAGTTATGAAGTGCGCCACGAAAACATTACCGGTTCGACGCTGGCTAGGGGCTACGTTCGGACGCTGCGTCAGCAGGAAGAATTACCGCTACTCCGCGATCACCTTTTGCGACTCGATCGGGAGAGCCGGCATGATCGCTTTCACGGCTTCATGGATGACGATTTCATCGAACGCTATGCCGCGAAATGCGCTGACGACGGCACCGTCATCATTGCGTATATCGAGAACGGCGTGGTACGCGGCGCGGCGGAGCTCCATCCGCCCGATCAGTCCCCGGATTCACTGCCTGAGATCGCGTTCAGCGTCGAGGCGTGCGTGCGACGCCAGGGGGTCGGCAGCGTCCTGTTCAGAAAGCTGATCGCCGAAGCGCGCTCGAAGGGTTACCACTCCTTGCGGATCACCACCGGCGCGCAGAACCAGGCGATGCGGGCGCTCGCCAACAAGTTCGGTGCGCATCTGACATTCCGCCACGGCGAGTCGACCGGAAGCATCGATCTGAAGCAGCATCCGCAGCCCGGACTTGCAAGATATGCGATCGCGACGCCGGCCGAAGCCGCACGCGCGATCGTTGAGTTCAATCGCGCGTACTGGAAGCTGTTTCTGCGAATGTATGGTTGGGGCCGAACGGCCTGACCGGCGGCGCCTGCATACGGCAATTCACTGATCTCGGATCAAGTGAAATGGCCGGACAGCAGCGCGCACCGAAAGCGCGCTAGGTGCCGGTGCGCTTGTCGTTGCCGAATTTCCTGATCACGCGGCGTTCCACCACCACAGAGCGCTGCGCGCCTTGCTCGCCCGCGATCACCCGCGTCGAAGACCGCGCCGCGGTGCGGCCGGCTTTCCTCACTTCGGCCTGAACGGATTCGATCGGCAGTCCCATCAGGGACGCTGCGATTTCAGCCTGAGCCTGCTGATCATCGGTGATGCCGATCGCTGCGAAGATAGCTTCATCCAGCGTCGGCGGATCGCGCCGGACGCGTCGCGATCCATATTTGGTATTCCAATCTTCGCTCATAAGATCCTCTTGTCTGATCAGAAATACCTAAGGCGCAGCTTGTTGCATTGCAATATGAAATTGATGTGGCAATCCAGCTATGCACTGGATTGATTCAAAGGTTTTCCAGCCTGGTGGCGTCGTAAATTTGGATTGTGGTGGTGGCAGCGGCAAGCGGCTGCAGCGCGCGGACAAAATTACGTGAAGCCGGCACTGCGAAATGTGCCTGTAACGCGGCACGATCGGCCCACTGCTCGATGAACACCAGCCGCAGCGGATTCTCGCAATCGACATGCACGGCGTGAGAGATGCATCCAGGCTCCTTGCGCGAGCGATGGACATGCTCGGGGCTCAATTCGCGAACCGCACCGAGGGTGTCTTCCCGGGCCGTCACACTGCCGGTCACTACGATCATCGTGTCACCCGTTCTCGTTTCCGTTATCGTCAAGGGATTGAATCGCCGGCGTTTGCAAAGTCTATCGGCTGCTGCGGCCAGCGCTTCAGCGCGGCATGGCCGGCATCGGTCAGCATGTAGATGCCGCGCTCGGCGCGATCGAACCAGCCATAGACGTTGTGCTGCAGGATCTTCGGCGCGTCGGGAATCTCAGGCTTGAGGTCGCGCACACGCCGCGGCCCTCGCGACAGCGCCGACGCGCAGGCCAGCGCCTGCTGGCGATAGGCCGTCATGATCGGCGCGCGCGTGCTCCCGCCCAGCGCCGGGTCGCCCTTGCGGCGCCGGTGCTCCGCGATCAGGCGCGAGCGCTTCTTGGGGTTGCGGCGCGGGCTGGTCGTGGGCGGTTTGACGAGTACCTCGACGTCGCCGGTATTGGTCACCGCGAGCATGCCGAAGCCCAGCCGTCGGCAGAGATTACGATAGCGCGCATCACTCTCGCGTCCCTTGCCGCGTGCGGACATTTTGGCGGCAAGCCAGATCTCGTCACAGGCGCCGGCGCGATCGACCGCCTGCAGGATCAGTTCAAGATTGAATGTAAGTTTCAGTTCGCCGATCACCACGATCGGGGGATCGCCGGCGCTAAGCGCCACCAGGTCGCAGCCGCCGACCTCGCCCTTGACCGTGAAGCCGAGGTTTTCCAGGAAGCGTTTGACGGGTAGATAAAGCGCGGTTTCCAACGATCGAGGCTCCAGAGCCGCCGAAAATGCGACTCAATTGTGAAAGTGTAGCCTGAATCCCATGAGAGGATTTGATCAAGGGGCAGGGGAGCGGCTACCATGGTCCCGGGACAAGGCGAATAGCGTCGGACTGGCTGCTTGCGAATCCAGGGATTCGCGGGTCGCGCAGTATTCCTCGACATTGGGCGGTTTCAGGTGCTGCACGGACTTTACAAGGTTGAGATGCATACGGTGCATGGTTCGCGCCGCGGCGTGCTCTATGTATATGACGGCAAGATGATGGGCGGCAATTCGGCTTTCGCATTCATCGGCACCTACCAGGATGCCGATGGCGACGTATCAGTCGACATATCGACGTTGCGCCACAACGAAGATCCGAAATTCCAGCCCCTGCTCAAGACCGACAAGATCACCCTCGCGCTCAAAGGCAAGCAGCGGGGCGAACAATATTTCTTCGAAGGCGGCACGCCGCAGTTGCCTGGCGTTGCCTTCAACTCGGTGATGACCCCCATCAGCGAAGAGGCGGCGCCATCAGCACCTTCGGTCGAAAAAGGCGGGATCGGGAACGGGCTTTATTCCATTCACATCCGGATGCTCGACGGCATCGACGGCGGCAATACCGGTGTCATGGTGCTGCACGACGGCCGGATCCACGGTGGCGATGCCTTCTTCGATTATATCGGTTCCTACAGCAGCGCGAACGGCAGGTGGAAGGGGGAACTCGTCAACCACGAACACACCCCGAACCAGGGCGAACGGCCGGTGTTCGGCGGCTACGAGGTCGGCATCGGCTTTTCCGGCACTTACACGGATGAGGGCGCGGTCGCGGAAGCCACCGCACTGGCCGGCAAGCGCAGCATTCGCTTCAGCGCGGTACTGAAGAAGCTCGCGGAGGCGTGAGGGACTCTTAGCCGACTAATCGATCGTAATCGG
>DATHHQ010000792.1:0-15985 GCA_035490095.1 Bradyrhizobium sp. | reverse complement strand
GCCAGCAAGGCGCTGGTGATCGTCGCAGCCGATACCATCGGCGATGAAGTCGCGATCGCCAAGGAAGGTCGCGTCGAAGCGCTGGTCGGTCAGCGGCCGTTTGAGATGGGTTACAAGGCGCCGTCGGTCATGATCGATCTGATCGAAGGCAAGAAGGTGGATGACCCGGTATTTACCGGCCTCGACGAATGCACCAGGGAGACCGCCGATACCTGCATCCAGAAATAGCCGCCCATCCCGTTCAGGGGGCGAACGCGGTCGCGGGTTTGCATCAAGGAAAGGGGGAGGCGCGTGGCGCCTCCTCATTTGTTTTCGGCAGAGGAAGATCGGACAACTCGGCTGCATCATTCCGCGCACAGGAAGCTCGACGAGCTCCTGGAATCGCCGCCCCTGTAATGTGGCCAAGCCGGCCATCGGCACAGCGGCAACGCGCGGAGGACGGCAAACGCTGGCGCTTCCACCTTCTGCTCGACGACTTCGAGATCGCCCGGCGCCTGGCCCTTCTCAACCCAATCGACCAGCACGCTCAGCATGTCCACATTCGCCGGCGCGCCAGAACCGACATGGTCGACGCCGGGCGCGGTGTACAGCCTTGCGAACTCCGTCGTCTCCGCCTTGCCCAGCTTGCGCTCGACGTTTTCGAAATAGCGGGTGCCGGCATACGGGCTCTGCGCATAGTCGGCCAGATGTTCGAGCATGATCAGCTTGCCGCCCCGGGCGCGGAAACGGCCGAGATCGGGATTGGTCGAATCCATGAGCTGCGAGACTTCGAGCAGCCGCTGCTGGTGCTCCTCGGGCCTATAGGTCGTGACATCAAGCTTGGGATCGCGCGCGAAGACATATTGAATGCCGCCGGCGCCGTAGACCCAGGCGATGCCGTTGTTCGGCGTCGGCGGTTGCGCGGGCGCCGCCGTGCCCAGCCACCAGGCGATCCATCCGCCGGTCGGACCGGAAGACGGCGTGTCTTCGCCCGACACGCCCCAGCCCGGATAATCATCGAGGCCGTTGGCGAGCGGGAACGGGAATTTATAGGCCGCATGCAGCGTGTCGATGGCCTTGATCTGCGCGTCCGTCAGGCACAGATCGCCACTCTGGCCGCCGCCGCAACGCAGGGAACCCGCCTTGAATGTCGCCTTGCAGCCAACAGGATTTTGAACCAGCGAATCACCCGAGCCGTCGGCCTTGCCGCAGGCCTGCCGCACGGCGTCGGCGACATACTTCACTTGGGCCGAACGAATCCAGCCTTCGCCCATCGTTACGATTCCCGAACGCATGCCGGCATGCTGCAGTCCAACCCAGTTGATGACGGGTACGCGCGCAAAGATGCCGTCAAAATCATCCGGGTAGCGTTGCGCCATGGTCAGCGCCTCGCGACCGCCTTCGGATGGTCCCATGAAATAGATTTTCTGCGGCGACTTGCCATAGGCGCGCACCATCAAGGCAACGGCGGCATCGCGCACCTTCTGGTACGACCGGTACGCGAAATTCTCGAAGGCCTCGTCGTTGAGCGCAAAGACCTGCGGCGGCTCGCCGGGCTTGCTCTCGTGGCCGGAATCCGTGCCGTAGGTGACGAAGCCGCGTGCGAGCGGCGACGGCTTATCGAAAGGATAAGCCGGCGGCAGGCCGAGCCCGGTGATGAGAGTGCCGTTGAAGCCGCCTCCGCCGTATTGTACGGAGCGCCCGTTCCATTCGACCGGCAGGTTTACCTCAAACTTGATCGGTGGCGCCTTGGGATCTGTCGGCTCGATATGGCCGAGCACCTTGCAGAACGCCGGGTTGGCGGGCGCGATGCGTGCTGCCGGCGTGGGCGCGCGCTCGGACGCTGCAAGCTGAGAAGGCGTTTGCAGCGTCGCGGAATCGATGCGCACGGCGTCCAAAGATCCGGCAAGGCCGCCGCAGGCCAAAGCGGCATCTTCGACCATCGTCGCCGCGGGCGCGCCACTGATGGTTGTCAGCCCCGCAAGCATGCTTGCGAGCCACACACGCAGACCGGTCTGAAATCGCACCATCGTGTCCTCCCGGCTTGTTGATTATCGTTCGGCCCGACCGGCGACCGCACTCGATGCAACGACCGGTCCCCAATTCGACTTCAGCTTACGAAGCTTTTCAGTGCAGGTCCAAATGTTCAAACGTCCGCTCTTCTCGCGGGCGCCGGCTGATCGAGGGTCACCATTCGAAGGCCGTCATAAGGAAATCCGGAACGCCGCCACATCCGTCGCAGAATCGCAACAGCTTCTGCTCGGGCAGATGATGATGAATGCCGGTCTGCACGAGCAGCGTTGACAGCCCCATCGCCTTGGCGCCGGCCACGTCGTGTTCCGGACTGTCGCCGATCATGACGACGCGAGCGCCTGGACCCACCGCGGCGGTCGCGACGGCGTGGTTGAAGATTGCGGAATAAGGTTTCCCGACATATTCAACCCGCCCACGGAGACTTTCGTAGATCCGCGCGATGGTACCGGGAGCCGGGACCAGCTCGCCGTCCCGGATCATGGTGACGTCCGGGTTGATGCAAATCGCAGGCACATGCGCCTGTGCGGCGGCGGTCAACACCGAGCGGTAGGTGTCCAGCGAGGTCCACGGCGCGTCCGAACCGGCAAAGACCAGGAAGGCGGCATCCTGCGGCCGGTTTACCAGCCGGAAGTCGTCCGATGAAAAGGCGTAGGTATCGCCGCGGCGTCCGATCACACAGATATCCGCGCCCCTCGCAAACGGCGGGCCGAGTGGGCCGTTCGTGACGCATTGCAAGGCCACATCGCCGGAGCTGACGACAGCATCGAAACCTGAGTCTGCAAAACCGAGTGCGCCGAGCCGCGACAGGTTCGCCGCCGCGTCCTTGCCGGAGTTCGTCAGCACGATGACCTTTCTCCCGCGGGACCTGATTCTGGCCAGTCCGTCGATGGCGCCCGGATAGGCTGCGACACCGTCATGCAGCACCCCGTATTGATCCACGAGGAAGAGGTCAAACTGATCCGCGATCTCGCGCAAACCGGCGATACGTTTCATGGCTGGGATCGCACTTCGATGGAGCGCAGCGCGAGCCGCGCGATGCCGACGGCAGCTTCGTCGCTCTCAGGGTTTCGCAGCGGCACCCCGAGCGCCGTTGCGCGGATGCGGCCCCAGCGCTCATTCGCAGCGCCGCCACCGACGGTCGCGACGCTGGTCAGTTGTGGACCGCCAAGTTCGGCCAGACGCCGGTAGCCGAGCGCTTCAATGTTCGCTATGCCTTCCAACAGTGCATGCAGATACACCGCATCGTCGGCCGGCCGCGGCGTTATCCGTGGTGGCAATGCCGGATCGTTGATGGGGAAGCGTTCGCCCGGCGCTGGAAGCGGGTAATAGTCGAGGCCGGTGGTAACGCTGGGATCAATTCGGCGGCTGATCTGGCGGATGGCTTCTGGCGTGAAGAACTGCGCCAGCACCGCGCCTCCCGTGTTCGAGGCGCCGCCAGCCAGCCACATATCCCCGATCCGATGGCTGTAAAGGCCATATTCGGGAGCAAACAACGGTTGTTCGCTCGCCAGTTTCAGGACCAGCGTCGAGCCTAGCGAGGTGACGGCTTCTCCCGGCTTGTCGGCGCCGGTCGCGAGAAAGGCCGCGCATCCGTCTGTCGCGCCCGCGACGACGACCGCTCGGGCCGGCACGCCGAAACGGCACGCGGCCTCGGCAGTGACTTCTCCAATGGCTGTGCCGGCCGGAACGACCGCGGGCAGCTTGCCGCGCTCGACGCCCGCGGCCGCGATCCAGTCCGGCCATGCCTGGGCGACCGGGTCATACCCGGTCTTCAGCGCGTTGCTTTCGTCACTGATATCGAACCGTCCGGAAAACTGTCCTGCGATCCAGTCGGCCTGGTGGATAATCCGTGCAACGCCCGCCGTCCGCCGCAAGCACGCGGCCCGCGCGAGCGGCGACGTTGCGCCGTGAACGGCGGCGCGCGCCGACGCCACCCGGCCGACCGCCGCGACAGCAGCGTCATCGGCCCGATCGTTGTAGAGACTTCCCGTAGCGACGGGGCGTCCCAACTCGTCGACTGCGACAAGCGTGCCTGACGTACCATCCACTGCGAGAGCGCCGATGCGCGCAAGATCAACGGCCGAGGCAAGCCGTGCCATCGCATCATCGAGTCCACGCAGCCACACCGCCGGGTCCTGCGTGATCCGCGTACCATCGCGAAGCGGCGCCGGCATGGCCGATGCGGCGAACGCCGCGACACGCCCGGCCTGATCGATCGCCGCCACCCGCACGGCCGAGGTGCCGACATCGATACCCAGCACGAGATCGCTCATGGCACCCTCTGGTCAAGCGACTGCCGGTATTTCTCCGCGTCCCAATTGAGCAGCTGAGCTTCGTCCGCCGGGCTCAAGGGATTGACGGGATCGTCGCTGGCCAGGCGGCAAGCGACGTCGGCGAGGCAGCGTGCGAGCGCGCGGGCGCTCGACGTTGCCGTGCTGTGCAACAGGACACCGGCACCGGGGACGACAACCATTGGCGCGTCGGGACGCCCCGCACGCCGTGCGGCATCCGCCGCGGTCTCCGTCCCCTCGGTTTCGATAATGCCGGGCCCGAGAAAAACCACGTGGTCCGGATACAGCGATCCGCGTCGCGCGGCGGCGAGACTGATCGGATCGGTCGCTATAGCGTGCAGTTCGTCGTCTTCCGCCGCGGCGTAACCGCCGCTCTGAGCCCTGCGCAGCGCCTCCCGATCGACATTGGGCGCTGTGCGGACCGCGCGGGCCAGCCGTCGCGAAACTTCGGCGCGGAGCCGTTCCGCCTCGACCACGCTATCGGCGGCTACGACGAGGCCATGCTTTCCGAGCACCACGATATTCGTCCCGGCACGGAGATGTTCGACCATCGTCCGCCCCAGCGATGCTCCCGGGCGGACGTACGGCACGAATGTCCAATTCAGACCGGTCAACGACGCCGCGAGCCGTTCGGTCGCGTCCGAGAGGCACGCGATCGAAATCGTCTCGACACAATGCACGTGCACCACCACCCTCTGCGGCATGACGGCGTGGAGCGTGGTTTCGATCGAAGGCCGCAACGGCGAGCGGACCAGATCGTGACGGACAAATTCGCTACATGTTTCGCAAGCGGGGTCGCCCGCGGCGAGGCCGTTAAGTACTGCGACGAAATCGACCGGTATCAAGATGGATCGCGATGTCGCCTCCATCATCCAGGTGCCGCTCGCCTTCACCCACATCACACCGTCTCGCTTCAGCGAGATGTTGCCGCCGGGGCCTTGAACCACAAGCGGGTGTCGTCCGAGCCGTGCCGCGAGACCAAGCAGGTCCTGCATCTCGGGATCATCGAAACCGGTCACGTTGTTTTTGCCATCGTCGTTACGTTGTTGCAGCCGCTTGGGCCGGCGGATCCTGCACGCCATAATTGCTGAACGCGGCTGCGGTTTCATTGATGTCGGCCTCGCTCAGCAGCACCGGCCCGCCAATCGCCAAGGTGAGATAATACTGTCGGGCGATGGTCTCGAGTTCGACTGCCAACCACATGGCCTTGTCCAATGATGCGCCGGTCGCGATCATTCCGTGATTTGCAAGCAGGCAGGCGGTCCGGTCCTCCAGCGCCTTGAGTGCATGATCCGACAGCTCCTTGGTGCCGAACCGGGCATAGTCGGCAACGCGCACGTTCATGCCGCCGAAGGCCGCCATCATGTAGTGGCACGCCGGGATTTCCTTATGCGCGATCGCCAGTACGGTGGAATAGGTCGCATGGGTATGGACAATGCCTCCGACATCGGGCCGTGCCTTCATGATGTCGAGATGGAAACGCCATTCGGTGGAAGGCTTGAGCGGGCCCTTCCACGATCCGTATTCCCCATCGATGGGCATCGCGGCGATCATGTCAGGGGTCAGAGCGTCGTAAGGCGTCGCGGACGGCGAAATCAGCATGGTGTCGCCATGACGGGCCGAGATGTTTCCGGACGTGCCCTGGTTTAATCCGGTGGCGTTCATCCAGCGGCATTTGGCAATGATCGTTTCGCGCAAGTGAAGTTCGGTGTCCGTCATGGTCAGCTCCTGTCGATAGAGCACAAATAGCACTTAATATTTCTGCCGGGCCGGCGTTACGCAGGCGGCGGTCCGATCCCAGTGCGTTTCCGCTGTTTGCATCGCAGCATGAGGAAATGACTTGACGGCTCGTTCCGCCTCTGCAATTTTTTGCAGCGTGTGAAGAAATTTGCAAGGTGGAATTTTAGATCGTGTCTGCGCGTTCTGAGAAGCTGCCCCTGGTAGATGGCGATGCGTCGCTCGTGTCGCGCGCGGCGTGGTTGCATTTCGCGGCCGGCCTTACCCAGTCGGAGGTTGCGACCCGCCTCAATATTCAAAGTACCAAAGCCCATCGCCTGATCGCGCGCGCGAGCCGCGAAGGCATGGTCCGCATCTTCGTTGAAGGTCCGGTGGCCGAATGCGTTGCGCTGGAAAATGCGCTCACCGAGCGCTTTGGCCTTTCGTTCTGCCGGGTCGCGCCGGATCTCGGGGAGGGCAATCTGCCGCTGAAGGCCTTGGCGCTCGAAGGGGCTTCCTTCCTGCGCCAGATCCTTGAGCACGGCGAAGACAAGGTGATCGGGGTCGGCCACGGCCGCACGCTCGCAGCGGTTGTCGAGCAGATGCCCCAGACACCGGCGCGAGGCGTGCAGTTCGTGTCGCTGCTCGGCGGATTGACGCGGAAATTCGCGGCAAATCCGTTCGACGTCATCCACCGGCTCGCCGAGCGCACCGGAGCGGAGGCTTATCTGCTGCCCGTGCCCGTGTTTGCCAATTCGGTCGCCGACAAAGCGGTCCTGATGCAGCAATATGGTATCGCCGATGTTTCCGCCCTGGCACGAAAGGCCTCGCTCCTGATCGTCGGCATCGGCCAGGTCAGCGGCGATGGGTTTCTGGTGTCGAGCGGCATGATCAGGCCGGATGAGGTGGTTGAGCTGAAGCGTGTCGGTGCCTGTGCCGATCTGCTCGGGCACTTCTTCAGCGCCGATGGTCGAATGCTGGACACCGATTTGTCGGCCCGTGCGACCTCGATGAGCGCGGCCGACCTGAAGAAGCACCGCATCGTTGCGATAGCCGGCGGAAAAGCCAAGGTCACCGCCTTGCGCGCCGTGCTGCGCAGCCGTGTGCTTCATGGATTGATCACAGACGAAGCGACCGCTCAGGGGCTTGTGACCGATAAGCCGGAGACGACATCCGGCAAGGAAAGAAGCAAAAGCCGCAAGGGAAAGTGAAAACGCAAAAGGGAGGTTTATATGTTCGATCGAGAGAAGAATCTGTTTGGCTCCTACGCTGCCAAACGCATCAGTCGACGCGACTTGCTCGACGGTGCCGCAAAACTCGGTGTTGCCGGCATCGCCGCCAACGCGGCTTTTGCATCCTCCGTGTCGCAAGCGATGGCGGCGGATTTCAACTGGAAAGGCCAGGCCGGCAAGACGGTCAAGCTGCTGCTGAACAAGCACCCCTATGTCGACGCGATGATCGGCGACCTCGAGGCGTTCAAATCGCTCACCGGGATGAACGTCACCTATGACATCTTTCCGGAGGACGTCTATTTCGACAAGGTGACGGCGGCGCTGTCCTCGAAGTCGGACCAGTACGATGCCTTCATGACCGGTGCGTACATGACCTGGACCTACGGCCCGGCGGGCTGGATCGAGGACCTCAACACCTACATCAAGGACGCGTCGAAGACGAATCCCGCCTTCAACTGGGAGGACGTGCTCCCCGGTCTGCGTGCGTCGACCGCGTGGGATGGCGTCGCCGGGTCCGAGCTCGGCTCGGGCAAAGCCAAGCAGTGGTGCATCCCTTGGGGCTACGAGCTGAACAACATCGCCTATAATCGAAAGATCTTCGACAAGGTCGGCGTCAAGCCTCCGAAGAACCTCGATGAGATGCTCGAGGTTGCGGCCAAGATCACCAAGGATGCCGGAGGCCCCTATGGGGTGGGCGTCCGCGGCTCGCGCTCATGGGCGTCGATTCATCCAGGCTTCCTGTCGGCCTATTCCAACTTCGGCCAGAGGGACTTCGTCATGGAAGGCGGCAAATTGAAAGCCGCGATGAACACCAAGGCTTCGAAGGACTTCCACGAGAAATGGGTGAAAATGATCCAGGGCTCAGGCCCGAAGAACTGGTCGACCTATACCTGGTATCAGGTCGGCACCGACCTTGGCGCCGGCGCCTCCGGCATGATCTTCGACGCCGATATTCTCGGTTACTTCATGAATGGCGGCGACAACAAGGAAAGAGGCAATCTGGGCTACGCGCCGTTCGCCGCCAACCCGGCCGCAACGGCGCCGACGCCCAACGTCTGGATCTGGTCGCTCGCCATGTCCAGCTTCTCGAAGCAGAAAGACGCCGCCTGGATGTTCATGCAGTGGGCGACGTCGGTCGAACATGACCTGTTCGGCGCGCGCAAAATGGATTTCGTCAACCCGGTGCGCGCGTCGGTCTGGAAGGACAGCGAATTCCGCGACCGGATCGCGAAGTCGTATCCCGGTTATCTCGAGCAACACGACGTCTCGGCTCCCGGTGCCAAGATCTACTTCACGGCGCAACCGCTGTTCTTCGACCTGACGACTGAGTGGGCGGCATCCCTACAGAAAATGGTCGCGAAGGAAGTCAGCGTCGACGAAGGCCTCGACAAGCTCGCGGACAGCATCAATCGCCAGCTGAAGCAGGCGGGACTCGGCTGATGCTTAGGGCTTGAAACTGGTGCGGGTTTGTCCGCACCATAAGCAGGGCTGCTGGCTCGGACCGAAATCTCTCCGAGCCAGCCTCGCCGCAGCAACGCCTCTTTCCTCGCGCCACAATGAGCATGACCCAACTTCTTCAGATGCACGCCCGCCCGGTCCGCATGGCAAGGCTGCGTGGCCGTGTGCTGCCGTATCTGCTGAGCCTGCCGGCGTTGCTCATATGCGTGGCGATTCTGGTCCCGTTCTTCACGGCGGCGGTCTATTCGCTGCAGCGGTATCGACTGAACCTGCCGTATTTGCGCGGTTTCATCGGAGTCCAGAACTACCTCGATTTCGCCTCGGATCCTGCGTTCTGGAACACGCTCCGCGTCTCGCTGACCTACACCGCGTTGACCGTCGTGCTCGAGCTGCTGCTCGGTCTCGCAATCGCGCTGTTGTTGCGCCGCCCGACGCGTTTCCATAACGCCGTCTCGATCGCGCTCCTGCTTCCGCTGATGACCGCGCCGGCCATCGCGGCCTTGATGTGGAAACTCATGACCAATCCGAGTTTCGGCATCCTCTCCTATCTCGTGAGCCTGCTCGGGATCCAGGATTTCAAATGGGCCTCCGATCCGGCGACGGCGCTGTTCACCGTCGTGCTGGTCGACATCTGGGTCTATACGCCCTTCATCATGATCCTGCTGCTCGCGGGTCTGCGGTCGCTGCCCCGTCAGCCCTTTGAAGCCGCCGCGCTCGACGGCGTTCCGGCTACTTTCGTCTTCTTTCGCATCACGCTTCCGATGCTGGCGCCCTACATCATTACGGCCTCGCTGTTTCGCCTGCTCGATTCAATTCAGCAGTTCGATATCATCTACGCGATGACGCAAGGCGGGCCTGGCGATCGTCTGATGGTGTTCCAGGTCCAGGCCTATCTGGAGTTCTTCCAGTACACCAATGTCGGCAAGTCGGCGGCGCTGTTGATGATCCTCTGGGTCATTACCAATATCCTGTCGAATATCTTCATCAAGAACTGGCTGAGACTGCGCGAGCGCGCGCACCGTCACCAGTGACGTCCTTGAGGAGTTGAACGATGGAACATGTCAGCCTCACGGGTCGGATATTCAGGGGCGCGGCGCTCACGCTGATTCTTCTGTTCTTCATGTTCCCGATCTTCTGGATTCTGCTGATGTCGTTCCAGAGTAACGAGCAGATCCTGCGCATACCGCCGCGCCTCCTGTTCGAACCGACTTTGGCGAATTACCGTGCGCTGATCTCGGGCCAGTTGCAGACTGCCGCAGGCAATCTCGAGATCCCCTTCATGCATAATCTGTGGAACAGCTTCGTGCTGTCGAGCGCTGCGGTGGTGCTGGCGCTGATCCTGGGCGTGCCGGCGGCATATGCCTTCGCGCGCTTCAAGTTTCGGCTTGGCGAGACCATCGCCTTCACGCTGCTGTCCTTTCGTTTCGCGCCGCCGCTGCTCGTGCTGTTGCCGCTGTCGCTCTATTATCAGCAAATCGGTCTGAACGACACCTATGCCGGCATCGTCTGGGTTTACCAGTTGATCGCACTGCCGCTGATCCTGTGGATCGTGCGGGGATATTTCGAGGACATCAGTCCGGACATCGAGCACGCTTATCGCCTGGCGGGGCATTCGTGGGGAGAGACGTTCACGCGCATCGCAGTGCCACTCGCCGGACCGGGCATCGCTGCCGCCGGACTTCTCTCCTTCATCTTCTGCTGGAACAACTTCGTGTTTGCGTTGATTCTCGCCTCGGCCGACAAGCAGCCGGTGACAGTGGGCGCGCTCGCATTCGTTACGGCCTCCGGCATTCAATATGGCCAGATCGCCGCAGCGATCGTCCTCTCCGTGACGCCGACCCTGCTGCTCGCGCTCTACGCACAGCGCTACCTGGTCGAGGGCCTGTCGCTCGGCGCGGTGAAAGGTTAACCTGATGGCACGGCTCGAGATCAAATCGGTTGGCAAGACATTCGGCGCGGTGCGACCGGCCAATGGCCTCTCGGTGGCTGTCGAGCCGGGAGAAATCGTCGCGGTGTTCGGGCCGTCCGGCAGCGGCAAGACCGTCCTGCTGCGCATGATCGCGGGCATGTTCGAGCCGGACGAGGGCGATATCCTCATCGGCGGGCGCTCGATCGTCGGCGCGGCGCCGGAGCGGCGCGGCATCGGCATGGCGTTCCAGAATTTCGCGCTGTTCCCGCACATGACCGCGCGCGCGAACATCGCGAGCGGCCTGCGGACGAAGGCTGGAGACGGCAGCGCCGGTTCATCCAAGGTGCAGGCGATCAGCCGGCTCCTGAAGATCGAGCATGTGCTCGATCATGTCCCGCGTGAACTGTCGAACGGCCAGAAGCAGCGCACGGCGCTGGCCCGCGCGCTGATCGGTGACCCCGATGTGCTGCTGCTGGATGATCCACTGCGCAACGTTGACGCCAAGCTCCGCTACGAGATGCGCCTCGAATTGCCGAGCCTGCTCCGCCGCGGCGCGGCCGCCGCTCTCTACGTAACCCAGGATTACCGCGAAGCGATGGCCATCGCCGACCGTATCGCGGTGCTCGTCAACGGCCGGTTTGAACAGGTCGCGACGCCGGAAGCGATCTACACGGCACCTGCCTCGGTTGCGGTCGCGCGATTGTTCGGCGATCCGACCATCAATCTCGCCGAGATCCAGCCCTTCGAGGAGCATGGCGCGTTGTTCGCGATAATTTCGGGAGCAAGAA
Organism: Bradyrhizobium sp.; assembly: GCA_035490095.1. Taxonomy (GTDB): domain Bacteria; phylum Pseudomonadota; class Alphaproteobacteria; order Rhizobiales; family Xanthobacteraceae; genus Bradyrhizobium. The sequence continues at coordinate 4,578 of DATHHQ010000792.1, read as the reverse complement.
TCCGGCTCGGTACTTCCGACGGGCCGCCGCCGGATCGCCCGTGCTGGCTCGGAATTCGGCCCGAACATCTCGCGATTTCCCGCTCGGCCGGCGAGGATTCGATCCGCGCGCGAATCCTTGCGATCACGCCCATGCATGAGAAGGCGGTGTTGCTGCTGAAACTGACTGATGACACCGAGTGGCTTGCCGCGCTGCCGCCACGCGCAGTGGACGGGGCCATGGCGGAGGATGTTTTCATTCGGTTCGCGCCGGAGGATGCGCTGCTGTTCGACCGGACGAGCGGGCAGCGTGTCTGCCTGTCGCATCGGCGGCAGGCAGCCTGACGGGAGTAGGACGATGGGCACGCTTGAGCTTCGGAGTATTGACAAAGTTTACCGCAGCCGCGGCAAGCCGGCGGTCCATGCGGTGCGCGCACTCGATATGGATGTCAGGAAAGGAGAGATCGTAGCGTTGTTGGGATCGTCGGGCTGCGGCAAAACCTCAACACTGCGCATGATCGCCGGGTTCGAGAGCGTCAGCTCCGGGTCGATCGCGCTCAACGGACGGCGCATCGACCAACTGGCGCCGGCACAGCGAAAGGTAGCGATGGCGTTCGAGGGCTATTCGCTTTACCCGCCGCTCACGGTGCGGGAAAACATCGCATTCGCGCTGAAGTCCCAGCAGTTGTCGCGAGCCGAGGTCACCCACCGGGTAGGGGCGATCGCGCAACTCGTGGAGATCGACGACATTCTGGAGAGCTTTCCGCGCTCGATCTCCGGAGGGCAGCAGCAGCGCGCATCGCTGGCGCGGGCACTGGTTCGGGATGCGGATCTTTATCTGCTCGACGAGCCGATGGGGCAGCTCGAGCCGCAGCTCCGTGCGGTCCTGCGGGGTCGGATCAAGAGCCTGCTGGCGGAGCGCGAAATGACGGCGATCTTCGTCACGCATGACCAGACCGAGGCGAGCGCCCTGGCTGACCGCATCGCGGTGATGGAAGACGGCGTGCTGCAGCAATTTGCCAGCGAAAAGGAGCTGAAGGACAGCCCCGCGAACCTGTTTGTTGCAAGCTTCATCGGCGAGCCGCCGATGAATATGTTCGACGCCACGGTGGCGCGGTCCGATGGTGGCTTCCGCTTGTCCGTCACATCTGATGTGTGCTTCGAGATTCCGGGCGGGACGTTCAGCCTCGCGGCTCAGAAGGCGCTCGAAAACGCCCAGCGTGTGCGGATCGGCATCCGGCCGCAGAAAATCGGAATCGGAACCGGAGATGTGCGGGTGCGCGTCGTCTCCAATCAATGGCTCGGCGACCAGTCCCACGTCGCCGGGGACTGCGGCGGAAACTTGCTGATCGCCGTGGCGCCAGGCCGGATTTCGGCGAGGCCCGGAGACATCGTCTCGTTCGCGCTGGAGCCGCGTCACCTGCATATCTTTGGTGCCGACGGAGCCGGCTTCCGCCACGCGGAGGCTGCCTGACGATGACCGCTCCGCAAACCCGTGACGTCATCGTCGGTATCGACGCCGGCACCTCGCTCATCAAGACCGTGGCGTTCACGCGCGAGGGCAGGCAGCTCGGCAGCTTCTCCTTGCCCAACGTCTATCGCACGGCAGACGGAGACCGTGTCGAGCAGGATATGTCACGCACCTGGGACGATACGGTGGCCGCGCTACGCGGTCTTGCGGCGCGCGTGCCCGATCTGCAAACGCGTGTCGCGGCGATTGCCGTCACAGGGCAGGGCGACGGCACATGGCTGATCGACGATGAGGGGCGCCCTGTTGCTCCGGCGCTGCTCTGGCTCGATTCGCGCGCGGCGCGCCTGGTGGAGGAAATCCGGGCTGGTCCGCAGAACGCGACGCTCTATCGGCGCACCGGCTCCGGCCTCAATGCATGCCAGCAAGGGCCGCAGCTCGCCTGGTTGCAGGCGAACGCGCCGGAATGTGTATCCCGTGCCGCTACCGCGTTTCACTGCAAGGACTGGCTTTACTTTCGGTTGACCGGAATGCGTGCGACCGACCCCTCGGAAGTGGCATTTTCGTACGGAAATTTCCGCACCCGTCGCTACGATCCGGAAACGGCGCGGCTGATCGGCATAGCCGATCTCGCCCGCCTTGTGCCGAGCGTCGTCGACGGAGCCTCCCTGACACATCCGCTCGGCGCTGCTGGCGCCTCGGAGACAGGCTTGCCGGCGGGCGTTCCGGTATCGCTCGGCTACGTCGACGTCGTTTGCAACGCCCTGGGAGCGGGCCTTTACGATCCCGCCCCCGAGGTCGGCTGCACCATCATCGGCTCGACCGGCATGCACATGCGGCTCGCATCCACCGCCGATGCCGTGACGCTGAACGACGAGGCGACCGGCTACACCATGCCGTTTCCGGTGCCTGGCCACTACGCCCAGATGCAGTCCAATATGGCTGCGACGCTCAATATCGACTGGTTGCTGGATTTGGCGCTCGGCGTGCTCGCCAGCGAGGGCGTCACCCGATCGCGCGCCGATCTGATCCGCCGCCTTGACGAGCGGGTGATGCAGGCGCGGCCCGGTGAGGTGGTGTTTCATCCCTTCATCTCCGATGCGGGCGAACGCGGTCCGTTCGTGGCGCACGATGCCTGCGCGCAGTTTCTCGGGCTGCGCTCGCGCCACGGCTATTGGGATTTGATGCGCGCCGTGATGGAGGGGCTCGCACTCGCCGCGCGCGACTGTTACGCCGCGATGGGAGCCTTGCCGCGGGACGTGCGAATCACGGGTGGCGCGGCGCGCAGCCGTGCGCTCGGTGCCATCCTTGGCGCTGCGCTCGGGTCGAATGTTCGCGTCTGCAACCGGGAGGAGGCCGGCGCGGCCGGTGCGGCGATGATCGCCGCGGTCGCTACCGGCTGGTATCCGGACATGGCGGCCTGTGCCGATGACTGGGTGACGCCGCATCTCGGCGAGCCGAAAGCCCCGGATGCCAGCCTGGCGGCGCGTTATGAGCGGATGTTCCCGGCCTATGTCGAGGCGCGGCTCGCCGCGCGCCCACTCTGGAAGCGGCTCGCCGCCTTGCGCGCGGGAGGCGACGATGTCTGACGCCATCGCAATCATCGGCGATCGCTTCATGCTGCCCTCGGTTTTTGCCGACCGCATCGGCGCTGCTTGCGGCGGCAACGGTGTGAGTATCCGGACGCTGGAGCAGCCATGGCCCGATCAGCCCATGGAGCACGGCTACGCCGATGCAACGCTCGACCGGCTGAAGGAATTCATGGGTGATCCGGACGAGATCGCGGCATTCATCGGCGACGCCGCCATGTTCGTCACGCATCTGGCACCGGTCTCGCGGGCGATGCTCGAAAGGCTGCCCAACCTCAAGTTCATTGCGGTCTCGCGCGGGGGGCCGGTTAACATCGACGTGCAGGCGGCGCGCGATCAGGGCGTGCTGGTCGTCAATACGCCGGGCCGTAACGCGAGCGCGGTTGCCGAGTTCACGATCGGAGCCATCCTTGCCGAGACGCGCCTCATTCGCGCCGGCCATGAGGCGTTGCGCGCCGGCGAGTGGCGAGGCGATCTCTACCGCGCCGATCGCACCGGCCGGGAACTCGGCGAAATGACGGTCGGCGTCATCGGCTATGGCGCGATCGGCAGCCGGGTAGTGAAACTGCTGAAGGCCTTCGGCTGCACACTGCTGGTCGCCGACCCCTATGTGCAGATCACGGCGCAGGATCGCAGCGACGGCGTTGAACATGTCGCGCTGGAGGCACTGCTGGCCCGTGCCGACGTCATCACGCTGCACGCCCGGGTGACGCCCGAGACCACGGGCTTCATCGGGCGTGAAGCGCTCGCGCGAACCAAAAAAGGCGCCATCTTCATCAATACGGCGCGCGGCCCGATGGTCGATTATGACGCGCTCTACGAAGCGCTGGCGTCCGGGCAACTCGGCGGCGCAATGCTCGATACCTTCGCGGTCGAGCCCGTTCCGCCTGACTGGCCGCTGCTGCGGCTGCCGAATATCACGCTGACACCCCACATCGCCGGCGCGTCCGTGCGCACCGTCACGATCGCGGCCGAACAGGCGGCCGAAGAGGTTCGCCGGTTTCTTGCCGGCGAGCCGCCGCTCAATCCGTGCTGAACAAGAAGGATCAAGCATGACCCGTGGGGAGCGACTGCTGCGCGAAGCGATCATTGCCAAATGCCGATGGATGAACGACTCGGGCCTCAATCAAGCGCGTCCCTTAACATCTCCGTCCGTTATGAAGACCGGATGCCGATGACGGCGAAGAGGTTCGCAAGCTACGCCCGGCAGGATTCGCCGGCGGCGGCGACAGCTCGGACGCCCGTGGCGCCGCGCGGGACAGAAAAGAGGCTCAGCAGGGCGAAATGACCGGTGCAGCGTCGGCCGCAAGCAAGGATCACGGGCTGGTCGACATCGCCGTCATCGGCGGTGGAATCAATGGTGCCGGCATCGCGCGCGACGCCGCCGGCCGCGGCCTCAAGATCCTGCTCTGCGAAAAGGGAGATCTCGCTGAGGGAACTTCGTCACGCTCGGGAAAGCTCGTGCATGGCGGGCTGCGTTACCTGGAATATTACGAATTCCGCCTCGTGCGCGAGGCGTTGATCGAGCGGGAGGTTCTGCTCG
>DATHHQ010000791.1:0-5295 GCA_035490095.1 Bradyrhizobium sp. | reverse complement strand
CCGCGCGCCAACGTGCTGCGCCAGCGGGCCGCAAGCCACATCAATGCGATCGAATCCGGTCCGCCCGAAACGGCGAGGACGATCGCGGGAGCGGCCTTCCAGTCCGCGAACAGACGTTTCGCATCTTGTGCCGAGATCGGGAAATGGTCGTCGTCGGTGCGCATTTCTCATTGCAAGACCGCTCACACCCGCGGGTCAAGCCCGAGGGCATGCTTTGGCCGATCATGCGCTAGCACTTGACCCGCTTTTGCTCGCGGTCCACGGCCGCCTTGACGCCGCCCGAGGCGCGGGGATATTTCCGCGTCACCTCGCCAAGCGCCGCACAGGCGGCCTCCTTCTCTTTCAGCGCCGCCAGCGATTGTCCGAGCCGCAGCAATGCGTCCGGGGCCTTCGCCGATTTATCGAATTTGGTGGTCACCGCGAGAAAGGATTCCGCGGCGTCGCGATAGAGCTGACGCTGGAAAAAACTCTCGCCCAGCCAGTATTGCGAATCCGCGGTCAAGGGATCGCTCGGGTATTTTTGCGCGAAGTTGCGCATGGTCTCTTCGGCCAGCGCGTAGTCCTTGCGCTGCATGTAGCCGATGCCGAGATCGAACTCATCCTTGGGCGTGGCCGATGGCGGCAACGTGGTAAGCGCCGCGCTTGCGCTGGGGCCTCGCGGCGATGACGGCGGTGCCGCGGCCGGATTGCGCGGAGCCGTGTTGGCGAGATCGAGCGGTTCGCCCGCCCCGCGTCCGCCCGGAGCGCCGATTGGCGCTTCGGCCGGGATCGCCAGTTGACCGCCGCCGAGTGCACGTGGCGCGCCGGGCGCGGTCGGACTCTGGCTGGGATCGAAGGCATCGCCCCGGCGCCGGCCCTGCGCCGGCGGAACTCCCTGTGGCGCTCCCGATGGTTCCTGGACGATCGGCGCCTGAGCGGCGCTCTGCGGGTCATACCCCGGCTGGGCCGGTGGCTGCCGATAGGCCGGGTTCGGCTGCATCGGAGGAGCCGCGGCGATGTTGGGCTGGGCGACAGCGGCCTGACCGCCGGCGGCGGCTGGCGCGCCGCCCTGCAGCGACCTCAGGCGATCTTCGAGCTGCCGGTTGCGGTATTGCAACTCCTCATTCTGGCCGGTGAGTTGCCGCAGCTGATTCTCAAGCTGCTGAATTCGCATTTCCGGGTCATCGGATTGCGCCGATGCCTGCGAGGACAACGCCAGCATCGCGGAGATTGCCGCGGCGCGCGTAATTCTATGAAATCTAGATGACATTTGGCCCTGACGACGAAATCGGCGACATCGAAAGCGGATCACATTGAGTGATGGAGTACGCCAAAAATGTGACTGGTTTTCCACATCCGGCGCCCGTCTCCTGCCGCATGGTCTAGTGTTCCCACCGAAACAATCAAGCCGCTTGGTCAACCGGATCGAGCGCCGATTCGCACGGAGACGTGTTCGCGAGGGAGACTGGGCCAATGCATGTACGCGTCAACGGGGTATGGCTGTTCTTCGACGTCGAAGGCGCCAAGCTGGTGCCGGACGGTCCCGTCATGCGGGAAAAGCCGACATTGCTGCTGCTCCACGGCGGCCCCGGCTTCGACCACTCGATCTACAGGCCCGTCTATTCAGCCCTGGCGGACGTCGCTCAAGTCATTTTTCTGGACCACCGGGGCAACGGTCGAAGCGAGGATGGTCCCTCGGAGGCCTGGAACCTGGCGCAATGGGGCGACGACGTGCGCGCGTTCTGCGATGTCCTCGGCATCGTCAATCCGATCGTCCTTGGCACGTCATTCGGCGGCATGGTCGCGCTGGCATACGCCACCCGCCATCCGGCCCATCCATCCAAGCTCGTGCTCATCAGCACCGAGGCCGCCGGCGGTACGTACCGGGACCGGCGCGTCGAGCTGTTCGGACGCTTTGGCGGCCCGGAAGTCGGCGCCCTCGCGCGCCGCCGATTCCTCGAGGTTCAGGGTCACCCGGACCAGGCCTCGCTCGATGCGTGGCGACGATTGGCCTTTCCGCTCTACACTCGCACTCCGCGCGATCCAGGTATGGCACGCCGCGCGGTCAGCCGGTCGGAGGTACAGCATTGGTTCACCAAACCTGATGGCGAGAGCCACACCTTCAACATGTTCCCGGATCTTGGCCGCATCCAGTGTCCGACGCTGGTGCTCGGCGGAGAGGACGATCCGATGCTCCCAATCGAATGTCAGGCGGATCTTGCGGCGGCGCTGCCCGCGCATCTCGTTCGGTTTGAACGGTTTGCGGATTGCGGGCACGCCGTGGTCCCCGACGCACCCGAACGCGCCATGGCGGTGATCCGGGACTTCATCGAGCATCGCTGACGAACAAGCAAATCGCTAAAACAAAACCGGCGCCCGAAGGCGCCGGCGATGAACTCTGCGGAGGGCGAACGCTTTAAGAGCTGGCGTTCAAGACCGTCACGGCGCGGCGATTCTGCGACCAGCACGAGATGTCGTTGCACACCGCAACCGGTCGTTCCTTGCCGTAGGAAATCGTCCGCATCCGGCCGGGATCAATACCGCGCGATGCCAGGTAGGTCCGAACCGACTGGGCACGGCGCGCGCCCAGCGCGATATTGTATTCGCGGGTACCGCGCTCATCCGCGTGACCTTCAATGGTGAAGGAATAGCGATTGTAGCTCTGCAGCCATTGCGCCTGCTTTTCCAGGGTCGCGATCGCCTGCGGCGTCAAATCGGTCTGGTCGCTCTCGAAGAACACGCGGTCGCCGACATTGACCACGAAATCCTGCTGGCTGCCGGGGGTCGCGGCATTTGCCATGGCGCCGTCGGCACCAAGGTTCTTGTTCGCGCAGGCGCCCATCGACAGCGCCACCGCGAGCACCGCGGCAAGCTTCAACCCCTGAAGGATTCGCATCTGATGTTTCATTCGGGAGCCTCCACGCTCACGTTTTTCGACTGTTTCCGGTCTACAGGGCGATGGTTAAGCGAACGTTCCGTCAACCTTGATGAGGTGTTGCCAGAACCGACCAAATGCCAGCAAACGGCGAAAAGCAAACGCGATAGTTAATGGTTTGTAAATGTGGCGCGACGGTGAACGCAAGCGGCTGTGCAGCCGGGACCACCCGTTTCGGCCGATGGTAGAGCGCTTTCAAGCGAAATGGAGACCCGGTTCGCGTCAAGAAACGCGTCAAACCAGGAATCCAGACCCCCGTTTCGATTCGATCGAAACGAAAAAAGGCTCTCGTCCACGTCATGAGGCCGGTGCGTGAAAATCGGTGCTCGGCATGCGGGAACCCGCCCCGGAGCTTACGCCCCCGAGGTTGCTATGGATCAAGACTGCGGGACTATCGATGTGTGCTCGATCGGGGACAAGATCGCGGCCGGTGACGAATGACGTTCGCCTTTGCGCTGAAACAACATGCGCCGTTCGAACGCGCTTGACCGCAGAAACGGAAAACGGACCAGGACCTTTTCACGCACCGTCGGCAAGTGCGCAGCCATCAATCCAACCGGCTTCACGAGACCAGGGTACAATCGAGGCTCGCACCAGGTTTCCTGCAGGAACACGCGGCGGTAGAACGCCTGATGCTCGGGACGAACAATGGCCAATCCGTAGTCAGCACCGAAATGAACGCCGGCCATCGAACCCAGCCTAACCGTCACATATGGAAGCTCCGGGAGATTTCTCGCCTTGTCGGGGTCAGCGACGAAACGAGTTGAATCAATGAAGACCTGCCCCTTTTCCAACTCGGGGTGAAGAACATCGCCAAACAGTTCAACCGACGGCGACATCCGCCATTCCGACGTCAGCACGCTCACACGTATTGAGCTGTGCAGCACATCCTGAAAATAGACGCCGAATGTCCAGGCGTTCGGGGCCTCGTCATATTGATCGGTGACGCGCTCGTCGTCCGAGGGCCGGATAGCACCCTCGCGCAGATAGGCCCGGTAGCGAAGATGATAGATCTCTTCTTTTTCCTGAGGGGTCTGTGCCAGACGATAATCGACTTGGTCCAGCAGGTCCGAACTCCGTCCACGAACCGCGGTAGTCGGTTCGGTCGCTGGCCTCATGCGATACTCCATACAACTTTTCAACAACTTGTGCGCTTGGACAACTTATGCGGGCAGGAAAAAGATTAACAGCTTCTTAACGAGGATGCAAAGGGATCGCCGTATTAGAGTTAATCCGGACAACACAGCTCGAACACCGCACCGCGCGGCGCGAGAGAAAAAATCCACCCGCGAGTTGTCGGAGTTTTTTAGGCGATCGATCGCGATGCCAGCGCGAGCATCTTGTCGTCCGGCAGGCGCCGGCCGTGCGAAGCATTCAGCAACTGGCGCACGCGCACCGCCGGCACCGGCCGGCTGAACAGATAGCCCTGCGCCTCGGTCACCGTGCCATCGGCGCTGATCAGTTCCAGTTGCTCATTGGTCTCGATGCCTTCGACCACAACCGACATTCCGAGATCGGCGCTGAGCCGCGCCACGCCGCGCAGCAGCGTCAGCGGACGATCGCTGTCGATTCCTTCCAGGAACGAACGATCGATCTTCACTTTCTGCAGCGGGAAGTTATGCAGATAGCTCAGGCTCGAATAGCCGGTGCCGAAGTCATCCAGCGATATCCGCACACCGATCATGTGCAACTGCGACAGTACATCGTGGGTCAATTGTGTGTTGCGCAACAGCGATGATTCGGTGATCTCGATTTCGAGGCGGTGCGCGGGCAATCCGGAGACCTCGAGCGCGTAACGCACCTCGCTCAGCACATCGCGCTGATGGAACTGCTGCGGCGAAAAATTGACCGCAACGCTGACGCCTTCCGGCCATTTCATGCATTCCATGCAGGCCTTGCGCAGGATCCAGCGGCCAAGATCGACGATGAGACCCATGTCCTCGGCGACCGGAATGATGTCGATCGGAGAGACCGTGCCCCGTGCCGGATGATTCCATCGCAGCAGCGCCTCGCAGGTCGCTATTCGCCCGGATTTGAGATTGACGAGCGGTTGATAGAACAACTCGAATTCCTCGTGAGCAAGCGCCTTGCGCAAATCCAGCTCCAGAATGCGGCGAGCCTCGACGGTTTGCGCCATCTCGTCGCGGAAGAAGCAGAAGGTGCCGCGGCCGTCCGCCTTGGCGCGATAGAGCGCCATGTCGGCGTTCTTCAGCAGCGTATCGGCGCTGATGCCCGCGGGTGAAGTCATTGCAATGCCGACGCTGGCGCCGATCTCGACCAGATGATTGTCGATCTTGTAGCGCTCGCTGAGGCGATCGACGATGCGCCGGGCGAGGCCCGCGGCATCCTCGTTGGATGCGATGTTCTGCTGGAACACCACG
>DATHHQ010000790.1:0-5140 GCA_035490095.1 Bradyrhizobium sp. | reverse complement strand
CGCCCTGTCGTGCTCCTGCTGCAGAGACTGCCGCAGTTCCGCCGTCGCGCTGTCGACCGCCTGCTTGAGCTGCACCGCCTCGTCGTCCTTCGGCAATGGCGTCTGTTGCGCCATGACCGGCGAGACGATCGTGATGAGCTTGGATATCTCTTGCTGACTGGCGTATCGCGCCACATAGGCGACGACTTCGGCGTGGAGACAGATTCCGATGAGCGCCGTCGTGACGAGGGTTTGGGCGATCCAAGAAATTGCAAATCCCCGCCGCGCGCGTGACGCCTCGAGGACGACGACATTCGGTGCGGTCTCAATCGTTGCGTCGACGGCCATTCGCTTCTTAGTCTCTGGGGTTCCCGAAACCGAAGCTTATAACCAGAGGTTGAGGATTTTTGAAGGCCACCTCAGCATCTCCGCGCGGCAACGCTCGTTGGCGGCTGACTTGCGCTAAGGGGTCAATTTCGGAAGTCGATGCGCGCAATGGTGAGGTCTGCTTTGCAACGATGAACGGACATCGTCCCCACGGCCGTTCACTTCCGAAAAGCGCCAAAAAGCGACATCAGCCTGAGTGGGCATCCTCGATCTGTCGTATAACTCCAAGCCGAAGGTTTCCATCTGCAGCCCGGCGGAGCACAGAATTTGGCCTGATAGGCGATATCATCGATTGGAATCACGGACACAGCCCGGCGGCCGACTCGCGTGCTGGCTCTTGGCCAAGAAACTGATTTCTACGGCGGCCAGCCTTTGAATCGCAAATTACCAACCACCATAACCGACGCCACCATAACCGCCGCCGCCATAACCATAACCGTCGCCGCCGCCATAACCATAACCGCCGCCACCGTAACCGTAACCGCCGCCGCCACCATAACCATAACCGCCGCAGCAACAGCACCGCGGCGGAGGCGGAGGCGGCGGAACCCAGACTCGACGACAGCAGCAGCCGCAGCCGCCCCAACCGGCGTTGTCCCAACCGCCACCGCCCCAGCCACCCCCACCAGCGTAGGCAGGACCATAGAAGCCTTGTGCTTCGGCGTTGGTGGGAATGGAGGCAGCAGCGAGTGTGAGGGCCGCTGTGAGCACGGCGGTTATCCTGCGTAACTTCAGCAACATGACACGTCTACCTCGGGTTTTATTTGGGGGCGAACCAGCGCTTGGATTGGTTGTCCACGAACTCAGACGTCAAACCAGGCACAAGCTTAAGCAAATATTAAGCAACTGGAGGAGTCCATACACCCGAAGTGGTGAATCCGAGGACCGTCGTGACACTCGTCTGGGTGTCACCACTTTTCATCCCAAGGATTGCGATTGCTGATAGTCGGTCCCGGTAATCGTCTGCTCTGATGGAAGTTCGATTGCTGGGTGAGACGCATCGAACGTGCCGGCAAAGCTGAGTGAGTAAGTGATAATTTGCCGGAATGAAGTGATCGGCAGGCATCGAATCAACGACAGTCCGCCAGACCTCGGCCAAGGCACGCGCATCACGCTCCGCTTTTCTCTTAATCCAGAGCGGCAACCTTATCCTTCTTCAACAGCTGTCGCGCATTCCAGCGTTGTTCGCGAGCCTCATCAATATTGACGTCATAGAGCCCGCCAAGTCCCATCCAGCGTTCTTTGCCATTAACCTTATAGCGATAAACCCACGACGCCCCGCCTGTCTGTGTCACCAATAAATACAGGCCGCGGCCGTCGTGGTAGCGACCTTCACCCAGCGGTTCACTCCTCTTGACTGTTAAAGCCATTCCGCTTTCCTCCCGCTTTGGCTAAGAATTCGCCGTTGTTTCTCGCGGATTAACGGGAGGAAGAAAACAAGAAACCGCTGCGGCACCAGGGTTTCTTTAACTTCACCGGGCCTCTCCGAGGCTCTTCGGGCGAAGCGGAATCGGATCGGCAATCCGACCCAAGGATGTGAGCCACGCCGGGGGATTGGTGATCGCCGCAGCCGGCCGCTGCAACGGCGCATTGAGGTCGATGTATTGCTCGTAACCGAGCGGCAGCCAGAAGGCGGTACCGTCGTCGATATCGAGCACGATATGCACCGGCGGGCGGCCGGGTTGAAGGCCGGCGTTGAACACCCAGGTGCTGCCGAGCTGATCGAACCAGGAGCCGTCGGCGATAAACGGCGATTGATGCACATGGCCCGAGATCACCATCGAAGGCTGATAGCTCCGGATCCACTGCACCAGTTCTTCGTCGCCGAAAAAGCGCTTACCGCCCCAACTGGTCGGGGAATTGGCCGGCGGCGCGTGATGGACCCAAATCCATCGCTTGAGCCGCCCCGCGGCAGCTTCGCGAAGCTGGTCCTCGATGCGCTGCTTGACCAGCGGTCCATCCCACCACGGACAGACCGTAAAAAAGGTGTCGCCGATGGTTAGGCTGTCGCCGTCGCAGGCGATGCCGAGTTCGCGAACGTCGCCGATCCAGCGCGCGATCTTCTCGCCTTCCGGATTGCGTTCGTCGAGATCGTGATTTCCGGAGCAAAGAATCACCCGGGTGAGGCCGGAGAGAAGCGCCAGGTATTTCTTCACGACGACAATCTGGGCGCGGAAATCGACCGAGGATCCGACGTCGAGAGCGTCGCCGGCAAAGATCACAAGATCGAACTGCGGCGCCGCGCTGAGCAGCCAGTCAAATTGCGGCAATGAATAATGCAAATCGGCTACGATAAGGCAGCGCATATCAACTCAATCCGGATGCTTAAAAACTAGGCGATATAGGGAAGCCTGTATTCAAACAGCCAAGAGCGAGCAAAAATTATGCCGCGCCACCTTGTTGGAATGCGACAGATGCCCGCACGAACGTTCTCGTCGTGATCGAGCTTAAGCTTTTGCGGTTGCGTGGGAGAACGTCACTTCGATCAACGTGCCCGAATGCGAAGCGGTCTTGATGTGAAAATGCGCGCGGTTGGCTTCGACCAGGGCTTTGGTCAGGGAAAGGTTGATCCCGGAATTGACGGTCGCCTGATCTGACGGCGGCTGGGTCCGGAACGGCTCCATCGCTGCGGCGACTTCTTTCTCGTTGAGTCCCTGGCCGGTATCTCGGACCCGCAGCACCACCTCGTCGAAATCCGACAGCGCGGTGGAGACGATGACCTGGCCGCCGGGATTGGCGAGATGGATGGAGTTGCCGATCAGGTTCAGCGCGATCTGACGTAGCGCGCGGGCGTCGGCGATGACCGGCGGCAGCATTGGCGCCAGCGATGTCCGGATGATGATGCGTTCGCGATTGGCCTGCGGCTGCATCACCGCGACACATTGTTCGACCAGATCGTTGAGGTTCTGGCTGGCAAAGGTGAGGTCGAGCCTGCCGGTTTCGATCCGCGACAGATCCAGCAGATCGTTGACGATGGCGATCACGCGTTCGCCGGAGCTGCGGATGTCCTTCATGTATTCGATGTAGCGCTCGTTGAGCGCGCCGAAACGCTCGGCGATCATCACCTCGGAAAATCCGATGATGGCGTTGAGCGGCGTGCGAACCTCGTGGCTGATCCGCGCCAGCAGGTCGGCCTTGGCGTTCGCCACGCGATCGGCCAGCCGCCCCGCTTGCTGCGGTTCGCTCTCGCTTGCGCGGCTCTGCGAAAGCTCGCGAAACACCGCGAAGAAATTCGGGCCGTCGGGTCGGGTTCGTCCCATCGTCATCGACAGCGAGATGATGCCGCCCTTGCGCACGCGGCCCAGTACGTCGCGGCCATGATCGAGCAGGCTCGCGACATTGGCGCCTTTGATGCCCTCCAGATAATCCTGCACCGCAGGCTGGCTTTCCGGGGCGAACAGCTGCATCAGATTGCGCTGCACGAGCTGCGAGCCATCATAGCCGAACAGCGCCTCGGCGCTGCGGTTGCACGAATGGATGGTGCCCTCGGCGTCGAACATCACGATGCCTTCGGCGGTGGTATCGAGGATGGCGCCGAGCTCCTCGGCGTTGGCGTGGCCGGCGGCCGACGGTGCGGCGGCAGGGATCGTCTCGGAAAACGCGGCGGCGACCGCGGCGGCTTCGGTGCGGGTGCGCGAGAAAATCAGGGCCAGCGCCGGATCGCCGTCCCATGAAATCGTGAACAGGCGCGCGTCGGTCGCCACCGCCGGCGCATGTTCAGAGGAAGCCTCCGCTCCGGAAATCTTCACCGGCCGGCCGGCGTCGGATGTGCTGCTGGCGCTCGAGACGGCGGGCTCGACATAGAGCGCGTCGAGACCTCCGGCGTCTTCCAATGCGTGGAGGCTCTCGTAGCCCATCTGCGCCAGAAACGCGCGGTTGGCATAGAGCAGCCGGTCGAGCCGGTAAATCAGCACGCCGACCGGCAGCAAATCGAACAGCGCCTTGTCGCGCCGGGCTTCGCCCCGCGCCGGCTCCTCGGGCGGCGCCAGCCATTCGGGTGGTTCGCTCGGCGGTTCGGGTGTTTCGGGCGTCGACGGCTGCTCGTCGACGGCTGCGGTCGCGACAGGCATCGCGACGGCAGCACCGTTTTCGTTGTCGAGCCGCGCCGACAATTGCCGGGCGAGTTCGTTGAAGGCGCTGTTTTCCACCTGTGTCAGGGCAGGGGATTTCGGATCGTTCACCGGCCGAAACGGAAGGACGTTCTTGGGCGTATCCACGGCGGTTTCCAGATCGGTTTGTTGTGATGTCTCAGAAGCATTCGACTCAAGAGCATTCGACTCGGGCGATTCAGGCGTATCGGACGATGCAACATCAGGCTTCGCAGGCAGCTCCGCGGCGAGCGAATCTCCAATATATGTCTGAACGATGTCGGCCGATTTTGGCTGGACGATGACGGCCGAAAGCGTTTGGGGTGCCGGCGGATGGCTGACGAACTCGTCGCGGCGCAACGCGGCAAGCCGCGCCATGCCGTCGAGATCGCTGCAAACCCCGAAGCCTCGATAGCCGGCAAAATTCTCCGCGCGGTCGCAGATCGGCAATCCCGACAATTCCACCGGCAATCGGCCGCCGCCATCGGCGGGCCAGTTCAAGGTGACGCCGGTCCAGGTAGCGCGCGTCGCGATCGCGTTGAGGAAGCGTTGGTCGGGATCAAGCCCGAACCGCTCGGCGATTTCGCTCCACGGCCGTTCGAAGGCGGCGGCGGTACGGGCGCCGATCAGGCGGGCGAATTCGCCGGGGGCGAGCGAGAAGCGGCCTTCGGCGGTGATCTGCCACA
>DATHHQ010000789.1:0-3480 GCA_035490095.1 Bradyrhizobium sp. | reverse complement strand
CGGCGATCTCGATTTCGGCGTCTCTTACGAGAACCACACCAGCTACCCCGCGCCGGGCCAGATCATCCTTTATCCAGGCGGCATCAGCGAAACCGAGATTCTGCTGGCCTATGGCGGCGTGCACTTCGCCAGCAAGATGGGCCAACTCGCGGGCAATCACTTCATTACGCTAACCTCAAATCTTGAGAATTTGCCGGCGCTCGGAAAGACCGTGTTGTGGAAGGGCGCGCAGAAAGTCCGCTTCGAGGCCGTGTAAATGGCGGAAGCAAGATATCCTCGCGATCTCCGCGGCTACGGCCGCAACCCGCCCGATCCGCATTGGCCGGGCGGCGCAAGGGTCGCCGTCCAGTTCGTGGTGAATTTCGAGGAGGGTGGCGAAAACAACATTCTGCACGGTGACCGCGCGTCGGAGGCGTTCCTGTCCGACGTGTTGGGGGCCCAACCCTGGCCCGGGCAACGCCACGCCAATATCGAGTCGATGTTCGAATACGGCTCGCGCGCCGGATTCTGGCGGCTGTGGCGGATGTTCACCGAGCGCAAGCTGCCGACCACGGTGTTCGGTGTTGCGACAGCCTTGAAACGAAATCCCGAAATTGTCGCGGCCATGAACGAAGCCGGCTGGGATATTGCCAGCCACAGTCTGAAGTGGGTTGAGCACAAGGGCATGTCGGAAGCGGAGGAACGGGTGGAGATTGCGGATGCGATCCGAATCCACACCGAGGTCACCGGGCAGCGTCCGCTCGGCTGGTACACCGGCCGAACATCCATCAACACGGTGAAGCTGGTGATGGAAGCAGGTGGCTTCCTGTATTCGTGCGACTCCTATGCCGATGATCTGCCGTACTGGATCAAGGGACCGGCGGAGCCCCACCTGATCATTCCCTACAGCCTCGATGTCAACGACATGCGCTTCGTCAACGCGCAGGGGTTCGGTGGCGGAGATCAGTTCTTCACCTATCTCAAGGATAGCTTTGACGTGCTGTACGCCGAAGGCGAGACGTCGCCCAGGATGATGTCGGTGGGTCTGCACTGTCGCGTGGTCGGTCGTCCGGGCCGCGCGGCCGCGCTGATGCGGTTTCTCGACTACATCATGAATCATGAGCGGGTCTGGGTGCCGACGCGGCTGCAGATCGCGCAGCATTGGCACGCCAACCTTTCGCATCTCTCAGCCGACGCGTTCGATATCGGATCGTAAGGAGCGACATGCCGCAAAAAGCGCTCTCCGATCTGAACGCATGCAGCAAGGACGACTTCGTCGCCGCGCTTTCGAATATTTTCGAGCATTCGCCGTGGATCGCCGAGCAGGCGGCATCGGTGCGGCCGTTCGCGGGCATCAAGCCGTTGTTCGAGGCGATGAAGGTTGCGGTCGATCGCGCCGCCCCTGAACTGCGCCTTGCCTTGATCAAGGGGCATCCCGATCTCGCCAACAAGACGCAACGCGCGGCGGGCTTGACCTCGGAATCCAGCGCCGAACAGGATAGCGTCGGCCTCGACCGGTTGTCCGACGCCGAATATGAGGCATTCGAGCGCGTCAACAATGCCTATCGCGCCAAGTTCGGTTTCCCGTACATCGTCTGCGTCCGGCGCCACACCAGGGATTCCATTCTGCGCGATTTCGAGCGTCGCTTGCCGAACGATGCAACGACCGAGGCGCAGAACTCGATCGAGGAAATCTGCCGCATCGCGGCGTTGCGCCTCGACCAGCTGGTCGCGTCGGACGATCGGCTGGAGGTGCACGGCCGTCTGTCGACCCATGTGCTCGATACCCACAGCGGCCGGCCGGCGGTGGGGATAGCGCTGGAACTGGTGGAGTTATCCAACCTCGGCGCAAACCGCGTCGTGACGCGTGCGATCACCAACGCCGATGGCCGAACCGATCAGCCGCTGATTCACGGCCGGCCGGTACCGATCGGCCGTTACGAACTGACTTTCACCGTCGGGAATTACTTTGCCGAACGGAAGGTGCCGCTGTCGGATCCGCCGTTTCTCGATTCCATTCCGCTGCGGTTCGCGGTGAGCGATCCCGAAGGCCATCTCCATGTGCCGCTATTGGTCACGCCCTGGAGTTATGCGACCTATCGGGGGAGTTAATTCCCTTTCGCGACGCCCGTGGCACGAAGGTTGCTCCGTATTGGGCCGGACCGGGGGTGGAACGAGATCCCTTACGTATCTACCGGGTGAACTGGAGGCTTTCAAATGCCGCTCATCAACAACAGATATGGAAAAGGCCGCGTCCGTGTCATGCGGATTCATCGCGATGGCGACAAGCACGAGGTCAGCCAGCTCAACATCAAGGCGATGGTCGAAGGCGACTTTGCACGCGCCTACACCCACGCCGACAACTCCACGGCGGTCTCGACCGACACCATCAAGAATGTGGTCAACATCGTCGCGCGCCAGAATACCGGACTTTGCACCGAGGATTTCTGTCAGGTGCTGGCCAGAAAATATCTCGACAGCTATCCGCAAGTGGCCTCGGTGGCCGTGACCGCGCACGAGACCAAATGGAGCCGCTTGAGTTTCGGCGGCAAGCCGCACCCCCACAGTTTTGTGCTCGACAGCAACGGCAAGCCATCAGTCGAAGTGACGGCAACGCGCCAGGGATCGACGCTCACTTCGGGTATCGATGGCTTTACGTTCATGAAGTCGACCCAGTCGGGCTGGGAGAATTACGTCAAGGATCCCTATACCACGATCCCCGAAACCAATGACCGGATGTGCGCGACCAGCATGGTGGCGTCCTGGAAATGGTCGTCAAAACCGGTGAACTATCCGGCCACCAATGCGAAGATTCTGGACACGCTGCTGGAGGTGTTCGGCACCACCTACAGTGCAAGTGTGCAGGACAGTCTGTACAGGATGGGCGAGGCGGCCCTTGCCGCGGTGCCGGAAATTTTCGAAATCAGCATGGCGTGCCCGAACATGCATTTCATCCCGATGAACCTGTCGGCGTTCGGGCTCGATAACAACAACAATGTTTTCCTGCCGACCGATGAGCCTCACGGTCAGATCGAATGCACGGTGGGCCGGGGCTAACTCGCCCCGCACACGCCCGTCGTCATCCTGAGGCGCGCTCCCAACACCATTCGTTATTGCCGGGCTTGACCCGGCAATCCATCGGTTAGGCAAAATTCTCTTTTTTGATGGATGCGCGGGTCAAGCCCGCGCATGACAAGTGGTGGACTACTTCCCAAACTTCTCATGCAGCAGCGGCCATAACCTATCCGGCTTGAACGGTACCGTCGTAAAGCGAATGCCGGTGGCATCCGCGAGCGCATTGCCGAGTGCTGCGGCCACCGGGTTGTAAGGACTTTCGCTCATCGATTTGGCGCCCATCGGCCCCAGCGTATCCGTGGTATCCGCGAAAAACACCTCGGTGCGCGGAATGTCCGCAAATGACGGCAGGTGATAGTCGCGGAATTTCGGATTGACCACGCGGCCATCATCATCGATCACCATTTCCTCGTACAGCGTGGCGCC
>DATHHQ010000788.1:0-2076 GCA_035490095.1 Bradyrhizobium sp. | reverse complement strand
GAGGAAACAACGGTCGAGGATTTCGACATGCTGTTCGCAGTCAATGTCCGCGCACCGTTCTTTCTTGTGCAGCAGCTGCTTCCGATCATGTGCAAGGGAAGCAGCATCATTTTCCTCTCATCGCTTGCGGCGCGCGCCGTTGTTGGAACGGAACCCGCGTATGCGGCAACCAAGGGCGCCATCGACACCCTGGTGAAGCATTTCGCCTCGATGCTTGGCGCGCGCGGTGTCCGCGTCAATGCCGTCGCACCCGGTGTCGTCGAGACGGACATGTTGAACTTCACCAGGACAGGCGCGGGCCGCGACTTCGCGCTGGGCGTTCAGGCACTGAAGCGCCTCGCGCAGCCCAACGACATCGGCGGCGTTATTGCCTTCCTGGCATCCGAAGATGCCCGATGGATCACCGGCGATATCATCCGCGTCGATGGCGGCTCGAACCTCTGAAGTTGGAACGCCGGGAGCGCCGGGAGTAAAGCGATGATCAAGGGTCCCCTTCTGTCTCCAGCCGCTTGCGGGCCTCACCAACCCGGCTGCTGTACCCAGCCGAACTCCGCACCGTACGAGCTTGGGCAACGCACAAGCTTCTGGGTTGCGGCCGGCGTGGTCGCCCACACCTTGTGGACCAGCGCTGCGCCGGCGATGACCTATCCGCTGTTTGCCGAGGAGTGGCATCTCACCCACACGGTTACGACCGGGGTCTTCGCCATCTATCCCATTGTCGTAGCCGCCGTTCTGGTCGGCTTCGGCGATGTGTCCGATTATGTCGGCCGTCGCGCCGCAATCCTGTGGGGTGTCGGCGCTTCGCTCTTTGGCACCCTGCTCTTGGCGCTGGCGCCCGATGTGCTCTGGCTGTTTGCGGGGCGCGCCTTCATGGGCATCGGCGTCGGCCTCACTGCGGGCCCGTCGACCGCCGCGATGGTGGAATTCAGCGGCCAGGGAGCGGCAAAGCGCGCCGCCACGATCACAACTGCTGCCCAAGCCGTCGGTTTTGCCGCGGCCCTGCTGCTCGGCGGTGCCCTCATTCAATATGCCCCACTGCCCACGCGGCTGAACTTTTGGGTGCTGTCCGCGGTCCTGGCCGCGCTGTTTGCCGCGGCATGGTTCCTGCCGCGCCGTACCGGCAGCGAAGCCCATGGCCGCTGGCGTCCCAAAACCCCCTTCATACCGAAACGTTTGCGCAACGTTTTCGCGGTCGCGACGGCGGCGGTAACTACTGCCTACACGCACGGCGTACTGATCCTGTCGCTCGGAAGTCAGGTTGCCCGCGATCTCGTTGGATCGCCCAACGCGCTCGTGAACGGCGCGGCTCTTTCCCTATTCGCGATCGCCTCGGCCGTGGTCGGGATTGGCGCGAGGAGCCTGCAACCTCGGGCCGCGATGACCGGTGGCGCCGCCGCATCCGCACTAGGCATGGTGCTGCTGGCAGCGGCGGTCGCTCATCATCATTTGCCAGTCTTCCTCGCCGCTACGGCGATCTCCGGCGCCGGATATAGTCTGCTGTTTTTCGGCGGCCTGCAGACGATCAACAGCGCGGCGCCGGCCGAGCACCGCGGCGGCGTGCTCTCGGCAATCTATTTGCTGGCTTATGTGTCGTTGGGTGCCGTCTCGCTGCTTCTCGGTGCGGTGGCGACCGCGCACGGGCTCGGTTTCGCCGTCAACCTCGGCGCGGGCGTGATCTCCCTGTTCAGCGTGATCACAGTCGCTTTGGTCGCGATGACGCGCGCCCAGTCGTTTCAGATCGATAACCCACCGAAAAGGGAGGATGACACATGATCAAGACCACACCGGAGCAAAACAAGGCACTCGTGCTCGAAGCATTCGACACGCTGTTCAATAAACGTGACTACGATGCGGCATCCCGCTTCTGGTCCGACAAGTACATTCAGCACAGCGCCCACATCGAACCCGGTCGCGAAGGGCTGTTCGGGCTTATCCGCAGCCTTCCCGACAGCCTGCGCTACGAGCACGGTCTCATTCTGGCGGAGGGCGACTACGTCATCGTCCACGGCCGCTTTTCGGGTCACGGAGGGCCCGCGGCGTGGGTGGCCGCCGACGTGGTGAGGATCGAGAACGGCG
>DATHHQ010000787.1:0-2107 GCA_035490095.1 Bradyrhizobium sp. | reverse complement strand
CTATACCCTGTTCACTCGAGAATCCGGAAATCCTTCGGGTTGATGATGCGGAAGTTATCCGAGACATCATCGCACAGGGTGTGCCAGTTTTTTGGCACTTCATCGCGCAGGAAGCCCAGCATGGCGTTGCAGAAGTCCCGGAACGAATTGTAGCACTTGTTGTGGGTGATGTGCCTGTGCATAAGGCCCCATAACCGCTCGATCGGATTGAGGTGCGGACAGTAGGCCGGAACGAAGTGGAGTTCGATCCGGCATTCTGGCCGCTCCAGCCACGCTTGCACTAGTTTCGCATGATGGTATCTGGCATTGTCCAGAAAGACGTGGATCCGCCGCGTGGTCGGATACGCCGTCTCGATCGCCGCCAGCAACGCGATGGTGCTAATGGCATCGACTGTCAGCACATCTTTCATGATGGTCTGTCCGGTCTCAAGATCGACCGCGCCATGGATATTCAAACGGTTCCGTCCGCTGCTTTGTTCCACGGCGACCGGCATGTGTTTCGGCGCCCAGCAGCCAACAGGGCGCACAGCGTGGGTTGGATGCACGGCATCGGCGAAGATCACCGCTTCATCGGCGGGCAGTTGGTTCAGCAGGCCCTCGTAACTCTTGATAAAGGCGGCCTGCTTCACGGGATCCAGCTTGCGTGAGATCGCTTTCGGCTTGCGATGTTCCATGCCCAGGCGGTGCAACAGCGCGATCAGCCCGGACCGGGTTTGATACTCAATGCCGAATTCAACCGCGATGCGGGCGCCAACCTGACGGGTCGTGCGGGGCAAGGTCTCGGCGATCCAGGCTTTCAGTGTCTCCTGCTGCTCCACCGTCAGCCGGCAACTGCCACCTTCATGGTTGAAGGTCGCCAGCCCTTCGATCCCGTCCTCCAGGTAAAGCTTGTGCCACTCGCGGATCGTGTCGCCGTCGAGAAACAGCACTTTGCCGATCGCCTCGCAACTCAGGCCATCGTCCAGCAACACCAGAGCGTTGGCGCGGCGGGCGAGGCGGTGGGCGGCGGCGCCGTCGCGGGCCAGATCGATCAGGTCGCGACGCGATTCGCTGTCAAGGAAGCGAGGGCGGATCATAAGGGGGAGCAGAATCGACCCCCCGGGGGATTCGCAACCGATTTTTCCGGATTTCCGTCGAGTCGGGGTATAACGTAAATAAATATCGTGATCTTCTGACAGCCAGCGAGCCAGCACACGCAAGAATGCGCGTTCTGGCGAACGGGTGCGAACAACAAACGCCGATCCGCCACCCCAGGATAACCAACCCGGTCGATTTTGAATGACGCCTGTTCGGGGATCAATCTGGATCGGGCCGGCTGGTGAGCCTCCGATGCCATGGAGTGGCACGAAGCCGATCCTGGAACTTATACTACCGCGCTTCGATGACTCTCGTCATTCACGTCATGGCCCGGGCGAGGCGTTCCATCACTCAATGCCACCATGTTGCAGCAGGTAGCCCGGTCAAGCCGGGCTATGACGAATGGCGGGGGGCCGTAAGTCAATCCATATGCGCGCTGGTATTACCTCCGCGTCGTTGATGATAACCGACGCTTTTTCCGGCCGCCTGGTAACGGTGCCGGAGCATTCTCGGTCGCCTTTGGTGCCACGAAGAGTTTCGAGCCCCGCGCCAGTCGGCTCGCGTATGGCGGGTCTGTTCCCGCCGTGCGACGGATCTACGCGGCTCGCAGGCCCATTCGAGAAGCGCCGTTCGTCCGCCGGTGCGTCGTCCCGGCCGCGCTGCCTGGTGTGCCGGGGGTGCGTTTCCCATCTCATGAGCAAGGGCATCGGGACCGTGCGACGACCTGCGAGCCGATCGGGCCGCCCCATCGGCCGCGAGCGTCGTGTCAGTCCAAACCTCTCAGGGAGACCCACACGCTCCCTTCGTTCGAAGATCGAACGCATGACGCAATGAAGTGCACTCCCAGCGCGCCATCCGCCACTGTCGGAAACATCACATTGACCGGGGGTGACGCGCCGGTGCGTGCCGCCACGATGGCGCGGGCGATCTCCGCGTAGATCGTGGCGAAACCCTCCAGGTACCCCTCCGGGTGCCCGGCGGGGATCCTCGCGACGCGCGCCGCCTCAGGCCGCATCCCGGCGCCACCGCG
>DATHHQ010000786.1:0-12510 GCA_035490095.1 Bradyrhizobium sp. | reverse complement strand
ATCGTCGCACAGCTGACGCAACGCCTTGAAGAACGCATGCGGCGCGGCACGCACGCCGCCCTCGCCCTGCAGCGGTTCGATCAGGATGCCCGCGGTGTGCGGACCGATCGCTTTCTTGACGGCGTCCAGGTCGCCAAGCGTCACCTGATCGAAGCCATCCATCGGCGGCCCGAAGCCTTCGAGATATTTGGCAGACCCGGTCGCAGCCAGCGTCGCCAGCGTCCGCCCGTGAAACGCGCCGTCGAAGGTGATGATGCGATAGCGTTCCGGGTGACCTTTGGCGGCGTGATATTTGCGCGTGATCTTGATCGCGCACTCCATCGCCTCGGCGCCGGAGTTCGCGAAAAACACAAAGTCGGCGAAGCTTTGTTCGCACAGCCGTGCCGCGAGCCGCTCGCCATCCGGGCTCTTGAACAGGTTCGACATGTGCCACAGTTTTGTCGCCTGTTCCTGCAAGGCCGCGACCAGATGCGGATGCGCATGGCCCAGCGCATTCACCGCCACCCCACTGGTGAAATCGAGATAACGCTCGCCATTGGTTGCTATCAGCCACGCGCCCTCGCCGCGCTCGAATCCGAGATCAACCCTGGCGAATACCGGAAGCAGATGCGATGTCGCGCTGTTGGTCATGGCTATCACTGAATGTTACGGCTGGCCGCCATGCGCGCATTGGCGCGATCGCATCAACAACCAGCCCCGGAAAACAAAACGTGCCGCCTTTTCGGGGCGGCACGTGGGAACTATTCTATGCGCGCGGCGATGGGTGTCAACTACCAGCCGGAGACGAGCCCTGCCCGTGAAACCCCGGTGTCGCTGAAAAAGCGCATTGCGATGCATAGATAACGGAACATGTGGACGCGTTGAGCCAGACTCTTGCGCGAGAGTCACGGCATATTGTAGCCTTCGGACTGTCGGATACGACATCTCGTGCGGCAGTTCTAATCCTAACCCGTCCCAGTGTTCGGCGTAAACGCCCGGGCGCGCTTTGTGCGCCCGGCGAGGGCTAAGGGATTCTGCGAGCAGGGATTTTTCAAGGAATGGAGTCGCTCGCCGCTTTGAGAATGGCCGGCGCGACACGAAGGGAAAATTGCGATGACGGTATTGACCTGGACCGACGATCGCGTCGAGCAACTGAAGAAACTCTGGGAGAGCGGGCTTTCGGCCAGCCAGATCGCGGCGGAACTCGGTAATGTGACGCGAAATGCCGTGATCGGCAAAGTCCACCGGCTTGGGCTTTCCGGCCGCGCCAAGAGCCCCTCCTCGGCGGTGCCGCGCCAGCGCAAGGCCCGCCCGGCCCAGCACATGATGCGGGTTTCGCGCCCGGTCTCGCGTGGCAACACGGCGCTGGCCCACGCTTTCGAAGTCGAGATGGAGCCGGATCCGATCGCCTACGACAATGTGGTGCCGATGAGCCAGCGGCTGTCGCTGCTGGAGCTGAATGAGGCGACCTGCCATTGGCCGATCGGCGATCCCTCCAGTTCTGAATTCTTCTTCTGTGGCGGCAAGGCGCTGACCAGCCTGCCCTATTGCGCGTATCACTCGCGGGTCGCCTATCAGCCGGCCAGTGATCGCCGCCGCCAGCCACCGAAGCCGACAAGATAACTGGCTCTCCGATGGCGTCGTCCCGGCGAACGAGGTTGTGAATATATCCCGGACCTCATCCTGAGGAGCGCGCCTTTGCGCGCGTCTCGAAGGATGGCCGCGAGTCCGCGCTTTGCGTCCATCCTTCGAGACGCTTGCTTCGCAAGCTCCTCAGGATGAGGTCAGTATCTTTCGCCAGTGATGATTGCGCACGCTTGCTTCACTCAGGATGAGGCCGGTGTTCCCGGCGTGATTATCTATTCCACTTTCGCGAAGCGGTCGTCGAGCGCGTAGCCGGCGCCGCGCACGGTGCGGATCGGATCCTGCTCGCGGCCGGGGTTGAGCAATTTACGCAACCGCCCGATATGCACATCCACGGTGCGCTCATCGATGTAGATATCGCGGCCCCAGACGCTGTCGAGCAGCTGCTCGCGGCTGAACACCCGTCCCGGATGCTCGAGAAAAAATTCCAGCAACCGGTATTCGGTCGGGCCGAGATCGATCGGGCGGCCCGAGCGGGCGACCCGGCGCTTTTCGCGATCAAGCTCGATGTCGCCATAGGTGAGTACGGTGGCAAGGCGCTCGGGGCTGGCGCGGCGCAACAGTCCCTTCACCCGCGCCAGCAATTCAGGCACCGAGAACGGCTTGACGATGTAATCGTCGGCGCCGGTCGCAAGGCCCCTGACCCGTTCGCTTTCCTCGCCGCGCGCGGTCAGCATGATGATCGGAAGCGATCTCGTCTCCGGCCGCGCCCGCAAGCGGCGGCAGAGTTCGATCCCGGACAGGCCCGGCAGCATCCAGTCGAGCACGATCAGATCGGGAACATGCTCCTTCAGACGGGTGTCGGCGTCATCGCCCCGCCCAACCGTCTCAACATCGTAGCCTTCGGCGTCGAGGTTGTAGCGCAACAGCGTGGTAAGCGCTTCCTCGTCTTCCACCACCAGAATGCGCGCGCTCATATGCTTAAGCCTTTTCTATTGCTTTGACTTTAAATTGCTTTGATGCGTTTGCGTCGCGCGAGCCGGTCCCCGCACGGGTGCGGGGCAGGCTTTCGCTCGAAAACGCGCTTTCAATTCCCGGGTACGGTCGTGGCAAAGGTCGTCATATCCCCTTTCGGGCGCTTGTCGAGTATCTGCTGGCCTTCGATCATATAGAACACGGTTTCGGCGATATTAGTGGCGTGATCGCCGATCCGCTCGATGTTCTTGGCGCAGAACATCAGATGGATGCAGAAACTGATGTTGCGCGGGTCTTCCATCATATAGGTCAGCAGCTCGCGGAACAGCGAGGTGCAGATCGCGTCGACTTCCTCGTCGCCCTTCCAGACCGTCATCGCCGCCGGCAAATCGTGCGCCGCGTAGGCATCAAGGACCGATTTCACCTGCGACTGCACGAGGTCGGTCATATGTTCGAGGCCGCGGATCAGTTTCAGCGGCTGGAAATCGCTTTCCAGCGCCGCGACCCGCTTGCCGATGTTCTTGGCGAGATCGCCGATCCGCTCGATATCGATGGCGACCCGCATGGCGCCGACGATTTCACGCAGGTCCACCGCCATCGGCTGGCGCCGGGCGATGGTAAGCACCGCGCGCTCCTCGATCACGTGCTGCAAACTGTCGATTTCGGCGTCGGCGGCGACGACGCGCTTGCTCAGCACGACATCGCGCCGGATCAGCGCATCGACGGATTCGACGATCATGCGTTCGGCAAGGCCGCCCATTTCCGCGACCAGCCGGGTCAGTTCCTGCAGGTCGCTGTCGAACGCCTTGGCGGTGTGTTCTGAACCCATCTTGAGTCTCCCTTAGCCGAACCGGCCGGTGATGTAGTCCTGGGTGCGTCGATCGCTCGGCGACGTGAATATCTTGTTGGTCTCGTCGAATTCGATCAGTTCCCCGAGATACATGAAGGCGGTCTTGTCCGAGACGCGCGCGGCCTGCTGCATGTTGTGGGTGACGATGGCGATGGTGTAGTCCTCCGCCAGTTCCTGGATCAATTCCTCGATCTTGGCGGTCGAAATCGGATCAAGCGCCGAGCACGGCTCGTCGAACAAAATGACCTCGGGCCGCACCGCCACGGTGCGGGCGATGCAGAGCCGCTGCTGCTGGCCGCCGGACAGGCTGAGGCCCGAGGCGTTGAGCTTGTCCTTGACCTCGTTCCACAGCGCGCCGCCGCGCAGCGCCTTCTCGACCCGGCCGTCCATCTCGGATCTGGAAATCTTCTCGTAGAGCCGGATGCCGAACGCGATGTTCTCATAGATCGTCATCGGAAACGGCGTCGGCTTCTGGAACACCATGCCGACCCGCGCGCGCAGCAGATTGAGGTCGAGCTTGGGATCGAGGACGTTGGTCTGATCCAGCATCAGCTGACCGGTGGCGCGCTGTCCCGGATAGAGGTCGTACATCCGGTTGAAAATCCGCAGCAACGTCGACTTTCCGCAGCCGGACGGACCGATGAAGGCCGTGACGCGATGGGTGCCGAGCGTGATGTTGATGTTTTTCAGCGCATGGTTCTCGCCGTAGTAAAAGTTCAGGCCGCGCGCGGTGACCTTCGACGGAGCCTCGGGCAACACCACCGAGGGAACGGGTCCACCCGCAGCACTCATTGATACAGAAAGATCATTCATTTTGCTGTCCTCTCGGCGCCAAGAATGCGTGCGCCAATATTCAAGACAAGTACGGTCAAGGTGATCAGCAAGGCCCCGCTCCAGGCGAGCTGCTTCCAGTAGGCATAGGGGCTTTGCACGAAGTTGTTGATGGTGACCGGCAGGTTGGCCATGGTCTTGGTCAGGTCGAGGCTGAAGAACTGGTTAGAGAGCGCGGTAAACAGCAGCGGTGCGGTTTCGCCGGCAACGCGCGCCGTCGCCAGCAGCACGCCGGTGATCAGGCCCGCGCGCGCCGCGCGGTAGGCAATTCGCTTGATGACGAGCGAGCGCGGCAGGCCGAGCGCGGATGCCGCCTCGCGCAGCGGATTGGGCACCAGCAGCAGCATGTCCTCGGTGGTGCGCACCACCACGGGAATGACGATCACGGCGAGCGCGAGACATCCGGCAAAGGCCGAGAACCCGCCCATCGGCACCACGATCGCGCCATAGATGAACAGGCCGATGATGATCGAGGGCGCGCTCAACAGAATATCGTTGATGAAGCGGATCACCGAGGTAAGGCGGTCGTTCCGGCCATATTCGGCCAGATAGGTGCCGGCGAACAGGCCGAGCGGCGCGCCGATGCCGACGCCGATCACGGTCATGATGACCGAGCCGGTGATCGCGTTGAGCAAGCCGCCATCGGTCGATCCCGGTGGCGGAGTGTTCTGGGTGAAGACCTGCAGCGAAAGCCCGGCGAGGCCGTTGTAGAACAGCGTGAACAAGATCAGGGCCAGCCAGGTCACGCCGAAAATCGCGGCGCCGAGGCACAGGAACTTGACGATAATGTCGAAGCGGCGGCGGCGCACGTAAATCGGGTTCATGATCTTAATTCCCCGCCTTCTTTTCCAGCCGCATCAGCATCAGCCGCGCGGCCGCCAGAACGAAGAAGGTCAGCACGAACAGCAGCAGGCCGAGCAGGATCAGGCCGGATTGATGCAGCCCGTCGCTCTCGGCAAATTCGGATGCGATCGCCGCCGAAATCGTGGTGCCCGGCGCGAACACGGACGAGGAAATACGGAACGAGTTGCCGATGATGAAGGTCACCGCCATGGTTTCGCCGAGCGCACGACCGAGCGCCAGCATGATGCCGCCGATCACGCCGACGCGGGTATAGGGGATCACCACGTTGCGGACGACTTCCCATGTGGTGCAGCCGACACCGTAGGCGGCTTCCTTCAACACCGGCGGCACCGTCCTGAACACGTCGACCGAAATCGCGGTGATGAACGGCAGCACCATGATCGCCAGGATCAGCGCCGCGTTGAACAGGCTCAGATAGGACGGCGGCCCGGCGAAAATCGATCCCAGGACCGGAACGCCATCGAACAGCCGGATCATGAACGGCTGAAAAGTATCGGCCATGAACGGGCCGAGCACGAAGAAACCCCACATGCCGTAGATGATCGACGGGATGCCTGCGAGCAGCTCAACCGCAATGCCGATCGGCCGGCGTAGCCATATCGGGCAAAGTTCGGTGAGGAAGATCGCAATTCCAATCCCGACGGGGATGGCGATCACCATGGCGATGACGGAGGTGACCAGCGTGCCATAGATCGGACCGAGCGCGCCAAGCACGGGCGGATCGGCCGACGGCGCCCAGCGGGAAGTAAACAGGAACGAAAGGCCGTACTCCCTGATCGCCGGCCACGCGCCCGCAATCAGCGAAAGAATGATGCCGCCGAGAATGAGCAGCACCGAGATCGCACAGGCGCGGGTGATCCAGTAAAATGTAACGTCGCCGAGCTTGAAAGCGCTGAGCGCCTTGGCGCGATCGTAAGGTCCGGCGGCTTCCATCACATCGCTCTGAACGGCCATGTCTGCCACGCCAATCCCCTATCTAATTCAAAGCTACGAAAAAGTCGCCATGCGTTTGAGCGACCTTCACGGACCGATTTAACTTCGTCATTCCGGGATGCGCCTCTTGGCGCAGACCCGGAATCCATACTCCCTGTCGTGGTTATCGATTCCGGGCTCGCTCGTTTCACTCGCGCCCCGGAATGACAGGTTGCGAGTTTTTTCGCTTAAACACACTCAGCTCTTGATGTCGGCCGACCAGGTCTTCTCGATCAGCTTGACCACAGGCTCCGGCATCGGAATGTAGTCGAGCTCCTCCGCCATCTTGTCGCCCTTGGCGAAAGCCCATTTGAAGAACTTGACGGCCTCGGCGGACGCCGCCTTGTCGGTGGGCTCCTTGTGCATCAGGATGAAGGTCGCCGCCGTAATCGGCCACGAGGTTTCACCCGGCTGGTCGGTCAGGATCACGTAATAGCCGGGAGCCTTGGCCCAGTCGGCGTTGGACGCCGCGGCCTGGAACGCTGCGATCGTCGGCTGCACGGTCTTGCCGGCCTTGTTGATCAGGGCGGCGAAGGTCAGCTTGTTCTGCTTGGCATAGGCGTACTCGACGTAGCCGATCGAGTTCTTGGTCTGGCCGATGTTGCCGGCAACGCCTTCATTGCCCTTGGCGCCGACACCAGCCGGCCATTCGACCGCGGTGCCGGAACCGACCTTGGTCTTCCAATCCGCGCTCGCCTTCGACAGGTAGTCGGTGAAGTTGAAGGTGGTTCCCGAACCGTCGGAGCGGCGCACCACGGTGATGGCGTCGGTCGGCAGCTTCAGCTTCGGATTGAGCTTGGCAATCGCCGGATCATCCCACTTGGTGATCTTGCCGAGATAGATGTTGGCGAGCGTCTCGCCGTCAAACACCAATTCGCCCGGCTTGACGCCTTCGAGGTTCACGACTGGAACGATCGCGCCCATCACCATCGGCCACTGCACCAGGCCGTCCTTCTCGAGCTGCTCGGCCTTCAAGGGCGCGTCGGTGGCGCCGAATGTCACGGTCTTGGCCTGGATCTGCTTGATGCCGGCGCCGGAACCGATCGACTGATAGTTCAGCCCGTTGCCGGTCTCCTTCTTGTAGGCATCGGCCCACTTCGAATAGACCGGGAACGGGAACGTCGCACCCGCTCCGGTGATGTCGGCCGCGAACGCTGACGTCGACGCGGCGACTAGGCCGGCCGCGACGAGAGCTTTCATGAAATTCATTGCTGGTCTCCATCCAGTGAGCGAAGCGCCGGACGCGCCCGATTGCGCTCACGCCGCTCGTTTAGGAGCGGTCGATGCTGCTTTTACGAAGGTTTAATGACAGCTGGATGACAACGCCAAGCAATTGAAAACGCTCGGATTTAGACCGCCGACGGCGGTCGCGCCTGGGGAAAACAGGCGGTAAAGGTGGCCCCTTTTTTAGGCACGCTTTCGATCAAGAGCCGGCCGCGGTGCCGATTAACAATATGTTTCACCAGCGATAAACCGAGCCCGGTGCCGCCCTGTGCGCGGCTGTCGCCGACATCCACCCGATAAAACCGTTCGGTGAGACGCGGCAGATGTTCCGGCGCGATGCCGGGGCCGAAATCGCGCACCATGACGCGAAATTCCGGGATGCCTTCGCCCGACATCGCCGAGGTCAGCGACACCACGACCTTGCCGCCGGAGGCGCCGTATTTCAGCGCGTTCTCGATCAGGTTCTCGAACAGCCGCAGCAACTCCTCGCGATCGCCCGCGATCACGACCGGCGCATCCGGCAATTCGATATTGATCGCGACCTGCCGCTCGCGCGCCAGCGGCTCCAGCCCATCCGCGACCTGGCGGATGATCGGGACGATATCCACCACCGCATCGGGGCGGACGTGGGCAGAGAGTTCGACCCGCGACAGCGACAGCAGATCGTCGATCAGCCGCGCCATTCGCGTCGCCTGCGTGTGCATGATGCCGAGAAAGCGCTCGCGCGCCTTGGCGTCATCCTTGGCCGGGCCCTGCAGCGTGTCGATAAAGCCCGACAATGCGGCCAGCGGGGTGCGCAATTCATGACTGGCATTGGCGACGAAGTCGGCACGCATTTCCTCGACCCGGCGCAGCGGCGTCTGATCGTGGAACGTCATCAGCATGCATCTGTCCATGCCGCCGAACAGCGTCGGCACCGGCACCGGGGTGACGATCAATTCCATCCAGCGATCGACCGGCACGTGATCGAGATAGGTCGCGCGCCGGGTTTCCGTCGTGGCGATGGCTTCGCGCAGCGCGGTGATGATTTCGGGCGAGCGCAACGCGAACTGGGCGAGTTCGTTCTTGCGCAGCGCCGGCGCGAGCTGGGCTGCGGCCGCATTGAGGTGGATCACGCGGCCGGCGCGGTCGAGCAGCACCGCGGGATCCGGCATGCCGGCAACGACTGCGCTGACCGCGGCGGCTTCGACCGGGTTGACGCCACGGACATCTTCACGCGACGCGGCCGCGTCGTGCAATCGCCACGGCACCAGCGCGGCCGCACCGATGCAGATGAAAACCGCGACGGCGCGCACCAGCGACAATTCGCCGAACGCGACCAGCACCGTCAGGGCCATACCGGCGGCGAGCAGGATAATGGCCGAATGCCGCAGCCGATCCGGCCACGGCGTGAAGAAGGAAGAGGAATCGTCTATTGCCATCGGGCCGGCTCTCATCCCTTCGGGGTCCGTATCGTCAGGCGCCGGTGTCCCCGCGCTCCCGCACGTATACGGCTTCGCGCTTCGGCTCGGCGGCGTCGAGCCCCGGCGGCGCCCGGCGCAGGCGCTTCATTCGCGCGCCGAGTATGACTTCCCGAAACGTCAGCAAGATTACAGATATGACGAATGGCGCAAGATAATAGAGGACACGAAACAGCAGCATCCCTGCCAGCAGGTCTTCCCGGTCCATCTGCCACAGGCCGACCAGCATGGCGGCGTCGAACACCCCGAGCCCGCCAGGGGAGTGACTGGCGAAGCCCAGCAGCGTCGCCGATACAAAAATGACCGCGACAACGACGAAACCGAGATTGGGTTCGTCCGGAACCAGCACGTACATGGCGAGCGCGCAAAAGCTGAGATCGACGATTCCAATCGCGATCTGCAGCAGCGTCAGCGGACCGCCCG
Organism: Bradyrhizobium sp.; assembly: GCA_035490095.1. Lineage (GTDB taxonomy): Bacteria > Pseudomonadota > Alphaproteobacteria > Rhizobiales > Xanthobacteraceae > Bradyrhizobium. Next base: position 3,348 of record DATHHQ010000786.1, on the reverse strand, counting down.
GCAGCACCACGGTCCACGGCCCACGGCCGACCCGTCTCGGTTGCGTCCAGACCCAAACGACATATGCCACCAGCCCGACGATGATGGCGAAAGCGGCGACGCGGTTCAGCCAGGGCGGAAGCTGATCGATCGCGGCTGCCGCCTCGGGATGAAAGGCGATCCCCAGTCCCAGTACGGCGGCGTTGCCGAGCCAGAATGTCAGGCCGGCCAGAAAGCAGATCTTGGCGACGTCGATCGCATTCAACCCCCAGGCAGAATAGATGCGATAGCGCACCGCGCCGCCGGTGAAGACGCTGGCGCCGACATTGTGCCCGATCGAATAACTGGTGAAGGCGGAGAGCGCGTTGATGCGGTAGGGAATATCGGTGCGGCCGATCGCGCGGACAGCGAACAGGTCATAGAATGTCAGTGTGAAGTAGCCCGCCGCCACGAACACCGCCGCCAGCGCGATCTGGCTGGGCTCGGTCTGCTTGATGGCTTCGACGACCTCTGCGACATCGATGCCTCGCAGCATATGATAGAGCACGTAGCACGCGATCCCGATGACCGTGATGCTGACCACAACACCTAGCTTATGCAGGATTTGCTTCTGGCGCAGAAACGACATCGCCCTGCGTATTGCTTCCAGCATCTCCACCTCGAATTGCGATCCCACGGCGATGGCTGCCGTGCGAACCTTTGCCGCGGCCGCCGCCACGCCAGCTCCCTGGCTCGATGTCGTAGCGCGTTTTGGGCCGGAGTGGAATTCGCTTGGCATGAATAAAACACGCTTCTTCAACATATTAGGGGGCGTTCATGACACCGGATGCACAGTATTGCTGCATTCGTTCCGGCGCCGCAAATCCTCCGGCGGCGACCCTGCATGCGAAGCGGTGAAGTTTTCGTGATGTCAGGCAGCGGATTTTACCGATTGCCGCTGGAAAATCAGCAGATCGAGTTCCGGCGCTTCGCCGACAAGGCCGGTTAATAAAGCGTGCACATGCCCACGGTGGTGGGTCTGATGGTTGAACCAGTGCGCCAGCGCCGGCGCCAGTTGCTGCTCGAATTCTTCCGGCGACGAGACGCGGCGGTATTTGATCGTGCCGGCGATGCGGCCATCATCAAGCCCGTCGACAAAATCGACAATCCGCCGGTCCTCCACCGCGCGCGCGGCGCGGAGGTCGTCGAAGCTCTCGAACAGGATCGCGTTGAGCCGGTTCGGCGCGTCGCCCTCGCCGGTAAACCGCTGCATCCAGATCCGGTCGGTCACGAGCAGATGATTGAGGGTGCCATGGACCGATTTGAAAAAGGCGCCGCGATCGGCGCGATATTGTTCGGTGCTGAGCCGCGCCGTCGCATCGTACAACCGGCTGTTGGCCCACGCGTTGTAGCGACCGAACATCCGATAATGGGCAACCGGAGTCATGGACTTGATCTCCTGTTCGAGCCTTTCGAAATCTCAAGCCGCCGGCGCGTGACGCGAAACCACCCAGTCGCGCAGCCACGATCCCACCGCGCAACCGGCCAGATACAGTGCGAACATGATCAGACCGAGATCGAGCCAATAGCCGGGGCGACCGGGGATCACCCGTGCGACCGCCGCCGCGACCAGCGCCGCCGCCAACACGCCAAGCCACCGCGACGTCGTTTTCGATACGGCTTGAGCGCGATGAACCACCGCGATCCAGCCCATCGCGAGACCCAGCAGCAGCGACGCCAGCAGCCAGCCCCAATGAAATGTCACCAGATATGCCATTCGCCCTTACCTCACCACGAAATCGATGCGGCGGTTCTGCGCCTTGCCTTCGTCGGTATCATTGCTAGCGACCGGCTGGGTGCTGCCGTAGCCCATCGCCGTGAAGCGTTCAGCGGGCAAGCCGGCTTTCACCAGGAAATCCGCGACCGCCTGCGCGCGCTTTTCGGAAAGCGCCTGGTTGAAACCATCTTCGCCGTCGGCGTCGGTGTGTCCGGCAATCTCGATATTGGCGCTCGGGCAGCGCAGCGCCGTTTCGATCAGGCGGTCGAGCAGCCCCGCGGAATCCGGATCGATGGTGGCGCGCCCGGAGTCGAAGCGGATTTTTCCCTTGGCCAGCAAACCCGAAAACAACTGCTGACATACGGTGCCATCTACAGGCGCGGACGCGGGCTTGACCGAAATATCGGCCTTGAACTGCCAGCCTTGCGGGAAATCCTTGAGGCCGGCACGGATCTGAGACGCCGCGGCGTCATAGAAGGCGTCGCCCGAGAGTTTCACTTCCCGGTCCGACACTACCAAAGTACCTGTCGAAAGCCGCGACAGCGCGCCCAGTGCCGGCACCACCGCGTTGGCAAATCCGGAAGGCGCGCCCAGGCTGGCCTTGATATTGTCGACCACCTTTTCGTTGAAGAATTTGCGCCCCGCCGCCGCCACCAGCGCCGCATGGACATTGTTATCAGGCACATAGCCGGTCAGCGTCAGCGTTACCGCGACCGGATCCTTGTAGGCCTGGAAGATATAGGGCGGCGCCTTGATCTCATTGGCGGCCACCGAAAACCCCTCGGGGAGATTTTTCAGGGCGGCCGCGATCGCCTCCCGGCCGCCCAGTTCGCGTGCCATGCCGGCAAGGCTGACCTTGGCATCTGAAATCGTGATCTTGCCGTCCTTCAATTTCCAGATCTGATCCAGCATCAACAACGCTGCGTTGTCGAAGCGTGGCGGCGCCCCCCGCGACAAATTCATCTGATCGACGACCTCGACACCGCCAAGCGTTGCGCGGGCGGCCTCAAGCAACCTGCCCTTAGTGGCCGGCAGCGGCGCGCTGCCGCCCAATGTGACCCTGACGACGTCCCGCTCGGCCGACCAGACGAACGGCTTGGCCTCGGGAACAAGCTGGGTTTCGTCGTTAACGAGCCGCACACCCGGCACAGCCGCCACAGACGCAACCGCGCCGCGACGGCCGTCTTCCGAGAATGCATCGGCCGCAAACGTGACGTCGCGGCCGGCGACCGTAATCCTCGTCTTGTCGAGTAAACTATCCTTGAGCGCGGCGGCGCTACGCGCAGCCAGATCGGATTCCAGCGGTGGGGTAGTTGTCCAGGCAGCGATAGCCCAAAAGACGACCAGTGGAATCACGCCCGGCCACCATTTGCTGCTCCACCTGAAAAGTCCGTGCATTCGACATCCTGCGGGTCTGGATCAGAGAGAAAACAAACCCTTGCGAGGCTGTCAAACTGGAAATAACACGGAATAGTCCGGCGATGGTTAGCCCCACGAACTAACTGTTTCTTCAGCGGTCCCCCGCTAGCTTCGGAATCACGCCCAACCGGCCAGCCATTGTTAATGAAGCAGTTTCGCAACAACGTCATCCGCGCCGGACTGGAAGCGCTTTA
>DATHHQ010000785.1:0-2927 GCA_035490095.1 Bradyrhizobium sp. | reverse complement strand
GATCGAAGCCAGTAACGGCAAGGCGATCGCGGTGAAATGCGATGTCGGCGACGAGAGCGATATCCTGGCGCTGTTCAAGGCGGCCGACGCATTCGGCACGCTTGGCGCGCTCATTAACAACGCCGGCATCGTGGGGCCGACGTCGCGCGTGGACGAAATGTCCGCCGAGCGGATTCAGCGCATGATGGCGGTCAACGTCACCGGCAGCATCCTGTGCGCGCGCGAAGCGGTGAAGCGGCTGTCGACGCGTCATGGCGGCCAGGGCGGCGTCATCGTCAATCTGTCGTCGGTGGCCTCGAAGCTCGGCTCGCCCAATACCTATGTCGATTACGCGGCCTCCAAAGGCGCCATCGATTCCTTCACGATCGGATTGGGCCACGAAGTCGCCGGCGAGGGCATTCGCGTCGCGGCGATCCGGCCCGGGCTGATCGACACCGAGATTCATGCCTCCGGCGGCGAGCCCGACCGCGCCCACCGGCTCAGCCACATGGTGCCGATGAAGCGCGTCGGCACTGCGGATGAAATCGCCAACGCCATTGTCTGGCTGATATCGGACGAGGCTTCCTATGTGACCAGTGCCATACTCGATGTATCGGGCGGGCGCTAATATCTGTCACGCCATTCAGCTACAGGACTCCAATCATGGCCACTTACGATCTCGTTGTCATCGGCACCGGCCCCGGTGGCTACGTCTGCGCGATCCGCGCGGCACAGCTCGGCATGAAGGTCGCCGTGGTCGAGAAGAACGCAACGCTCGGCGGCACCTGCCTCAACATCGGCTGCATGCCGTCGAAGGCGCTGTTGTATGCATCCGAGATGTTCGAGGAGGCCGAACACTCGTTTGCGAAAATGGGTGTCAGCGTCTCCGCCCCGAAACTCGATCTTCCTGCGATGATGAACTTCAAGCAGCAGGGCATCGACGGCAACGTCAAGGGTGTCGAGTTCCTGATGAAGAAAAACAAGATCGACGTCATCAACGGCAAGGGAAAGATCCTCGGCACCGGCAAGGTCGAGGTAACCGGCAGTGACGGCAAGATGCAAGTCGTCGAGACCAGCAACATTGTCATCGCCACCGGCTCCGATATTGCGCGGCTGAAGGGCATCGAAATCGATGAGAAGCGTATCGTGTCGTCTACCGGCGCGCTGTCGCTCGACAAGGTGCCGCAGAAATTATTGATCGTCGGCGCCGGCGTGATCGGGCTTGAGCTGGGCTCGGTGTGGCACCGGCTCGGCGCGCAAGTCACCGTGGTGGAATTTCTCGATCGCATCCTGCCGGGCACCGACGGCGAGGTGGCGAAACAATTCCAGCGCATTCTCGAAAAGCAGGGGTTTACGTTCAAGCTCGGCGCCAAGGTCACTGGCGTCGATACCTCGGGCAAGACGCTGTCCGCGCAGATCGAACCGGCAGCGGGTGGCAAATCGGAAGCGCTGGAAACCGATGTGGTGTTGGTCTGCATCGGGCGCGTGCCCTACACCGAAGGCCTTGGTTTGAAGGAAGCTGGCATCGCGCTCGACAATCGCGGCCGGGTGCAGATCGATCCGCATTTCGCGACCAGCGTGAAGGGCGTGTACGCGATCGGCGATGTCGTCGCGGGGCCGATGCTGGCCCACAAGGCCGAGGACGAAGGCGTCGCAGTTGCGGAAATTCTCGCCGGCCAGGCCGGACATGTGAATTACGACGTTATTCCAGGCGTTGTGTATACCACGCCGGAAGTGTCGTCGGTCGGCAAGACCGAGGAAGAACTGAAGCAGGCCGGCGTGGCCTATACATCAGGCAAATTCCCGTTCACCGCCAATGGCCGCTCCAAGGTCAACCAGACCACTGAAGGATTCGTGAAGGTTCTCGCAGATGCGAAGACCGATCGCGTGCTTGGCGTGCATATCGTCGGCCGTGAGGCCGGCGAAATGATCCACGAAGCGGCCGTATTGATGGAGTTTGGCGGTTCCGCCGAGGATCTGGCGCGTACTTGCCATGCCCATCCGACTCGTTCCGAGGCCGTCAAGGAAGCGGCGCTTGCAGTCGGCAAGCGCGCGATCCATATGTGATTCACACCCGATGAGAGTCGGGCGGGGACAACATTCATGATGCGCCGCCTCCTTCAACCGTTCTGGGTTCTGCTCGCGGTCATCTTTCTGATCGAGGCGTGGCTGTGGGATCACCTCGAGCCGATCGTGGCGCGGGTTGTGGCGCTGATTCCGCTGCGCGCGTTCAAGCAATGGCTCTCCGATCGCGTCGATACGCTGTCGCCGGCGATGACGCTGATCGTCTTCATCGTGCCGGTGATTCCGCTGTTTCCGCTCAAGCTGGTTGGCCTCTGGCTGCTCACCCATGAATACTGGCTCAGCGCGATTGCAACCATCATCTTCGCCAAATTCCTGGGCGTCGGCGTCGCGGCTTTCATCTTCGACGTGACGCGGCCGAAACTCCTGGAGATGCAGTGGTTCGAAACGCTGTATGAATTTATCATGGGGTTGCGGGCAAAGGCGGCAGCACTGGTCAATCCGATCAAAGTGCGAATCGTGGAAGCCCTGCGTGGCGATGGCGACGGCTGGTCGTCGCGGATGCTGCGGCTGATCCAGCGCTTCCGCAAAAGCGTGCACGAGGCGCGGTAGAGTCCAGCTCATCCTTCGAGACGGCGCCTCGCGGTCCCTTAAGTCCTCATGGTGAGGAGCGCGGCGATGTCGCGCGTCTCGAACCATAGAGCACGATCCGGAAAAGTGGGTACCAGTTTTCCCTCGCGGCAAACGCGAAGCGTTTGCGCGGAGATCATGCTCAGACAAAAAGATAGAGCGGGATGAGATTAGGTTGGGGCCGTGACGACGGACCATTTTTCTTCTCGTGCCCCGGACGCAAGCCGCACGAGCGCTGCGAGCCGGGGCCCATTCTACTTTGCATGGGGTTGTTTTCGCGATTTTGTGTCTGGGCT
>DATHHQ010000784.1:0-5723 GCA_035490095.1 Bradyrhizobium sp. | reverse complement strand
ACGAAGGAAACCGTTAAAACCATTGCGTGCGGGGACGCCGGGTGATTCCGGGTACTCGTTGTTACTCGTGTGCGTTCTACCACTACCAAGTGCACACGAGGCTGCGGGTGCCACGGGCATCCGGCGTTCCCCACGCCCTCTATGGGCGGAAGATCCGTCAACGCCTCGGGCGCATCGCGCGGCGAGGGCGAACGTGTATCTGCTGTTTAACAATTTGCATCATCTTGCGTCGTCCCGGCGAACGCCGGGACCCATGACCACCGGCGTTTGTGGTTACGGAAGGTATCGACCAACGTGCCAAACACAAACGGCACGGCGTATGGGTCCCGGCGTTCGCCGGGACGACGCTGGAGTTTGAATGCGTCATTGCAACGCGACGAAGCAATCCACTCTTACTTTCTTGTTGCATGATGGATTGCTTCGCGGAGCCTGTCATCGGGCTCGCCGAAGGCGAGACCCGGTGGCGGGTATGACGCCTCAAGTGGAACAGCGCAGCGCACCAAACCTCAATTCAACACCCGCTTGTTGTCGGGGCTGTCGAGCGAGAATGTCGGCACGTCGATCTCGAACCGCTCGCCGCTCTCGCTCACCATCTGGTAGCGGCCGCTCATGAAGCCCGACGCGGTCGGCAGCGGCACGCCGCTGGTATATTCGAAGCGCTCGCCCGGCGCGAGCACGGGCTGTTCGCCGACCACGCCTTCGCCGCGGACTTCCTGCTTGCGGCCCGAGGCGTCGGTAATGATCCAGTGCCGCGTTCGCAATTGCACCGTCTCCGCGCCGGTATTGGTGATAACGATGGTGTAGGACCAGAAATACTCACGTTTTTCGACCGACGAGCGTTCCGGCAGGAAGTTCGGCTCGACGGTGACTTCGATCTGGCGGGTAACGGCGCGGTACATGCGGGCGAACTTTCCGAAAGTCGGCTCGCGCATCATACCGAAAAATTCGGCGGAACCAAACGCCGAGCCGGCGTGGACGGCCGATGGCGTAATTATTCCAATCGCGGTTTCAACATAGTTCCGATCTAAAGCGCGCCCGTTCGGCACCCAGCCCCGTATCTTGTTTGCAACCCGCGGGCCGGTACTATCTTCGTGTCGTGCAAGCGCCTAAAGCCGATTCTCAAAACGGTGCCAGATGACGTCCATTGCCGACCGAGTTGCCGGACCAACCCTTGCAGGGACCGCGGATGCGATCGCGCCGGCGGCGGCTGCCTCGGCGCCGGCTATTTCGTTTCCGGTCGGCGGCGAGCGCGAGTTGCGGCTCGACCTGTTCCGCGGTCTGGCGCTGTGGCTGATCTTCATCGATCATCTGCCGCCCAATCTGCTGACCTGGCTCACGATCCGCAATTACGGATTCAGCGACGCCACCGAGATCTTCATTTTCATCTCGGGCTATACCGCGGCGTTCGTTTACGGCCGCGCGATGCTCGAGGCCGGTTTCGTGGTGGCGACCGCGCGGATCCTGCGGCGGGTCTGGCAGATCTATGTCGCGCACGTGTTTCTGTTCACGATCTTCCTCGCGGAGATTTCCTACGTCGCCACCAGTTTCGAGAACCCGCTGTATTCGGAAGAAATGGGAATCATGGATTTTCTCAAGCAGCCGGACGTCACCATCGTTCAGGCGCTGCTGCTGAGATTTCGTCCCGTCAACATGGACGTGCTGCCGCTTTATATTGTGCTGATGCTTTTTCTGCCTTTGATCCTGTGGCTGATGAAGTGGAGAGCCGATGTCACGCTGGCGCTGTCGGTCGCGCTCTATGCCGTCACCTGGCAATACGATCTGTACCTGTCGGCCTATCCGAACGGTTTCTGGGCGTTCAATCCGTTGGCCTGGCAGTTGCTGTTCGTGTTCGGCGCATGGTGCGCGCTGGGGGGCGCCCGGCGAATGTCGCGGATTCTCTCGTCGCGGATCACGCTGGGGATTTCGTTCGCCTATCTGTTCGCGGCGTTCTGCGTCACGCTCACCTGGTATATCCCGCAGTTGAATCACCTGATGCCGCGGCGGGTCGAGCAATGGATGTATCCCATCAACAAGACCGATCTCGACGTGCTCAGGTTCGCGCATTTTCTGGCGCTGGCGGCGATTACCGTGCGCTTCCTGCCGAAGGACTGGCCCGGATTGAAGTCGCCCTGGCTGAAGCCGCTGATTCTGTGCGGGCAGCATTCGCTCGAGATTTTCTGCCTCGGCGTGTTCCTGGCGTTCGCGGGGCACTTCGTGCTGGCCGAGATTTCCGGCGGCGCAGGGCTACATTTCATTATCAGTATTTCCGGAATCGTCATTATGTCCGGGATGGCGTGGGTCATTTCGTGGTACAAACACTCCGCCGACAAGAGTGCATCCCGGACCAAAAGCACCGGCGGCAACGCCGATATGGCGGGAGGGGGATGATGAAGTCCAACTCAGCGGCCGTGCTGAGCCTGACGTTGCTGGCGGGTCTTTTGGCCGCGGCGCCCGCGCGCGCCGACGATGCTGCCCCGGCCTGCGACGTTCCGGCCTACCTGCTGACAACCGAGAGCGCGCTTCCAAAGGTCGCTGACGCCCTGAAAACAGGCCATCCGCTGGATATTCTGGTGGTGGGCAGCCGATCGTCGACCATCAATACCTCGGATGGCAGCGCCTATCCTGGCCGGTTGCAGGCGGTGCTTCGCGAAAGGCTACCCTCGGTAGCAGTGAACGTATCCGTAGAACTACAGGTTAAGAAAACCGCCGAAGAAGTAGCCGCCGGGCTCGTTAAGCTGGTGGAAGGAAAAAGGCCTACTTTGGTCATCTGGCAGACCGGCACCTACGATGCTATGCGATCCATCGATCCCGATGATTTTCGCGGCGCAGTCGACGAAGGAGTTGCTGCGCTGCAAAATGCGGGAACCGACGTGATTTTGATGAATCTGCAATATAGCCCGCGCACCGAAACCATGATTTCTGCGCCTCCGTACCTAGATAATATGCGCGTGGTGGCGCAGCAGCACGACGTTCCGCTGTTCGACCGGTTTGCCATCATGCGCCACTGGAACGAGGCCGGGGATTTCGACCTGTTCAGCGCATCGCATGGCCTGGAACTCGCCAAGCGCGTCCACGACTGCCTCGGCCGGGCGCTGTCGAAGTTTGTGATCGACGCGGCTCACCCGGCCCAGCAGAATTGAGGAATTAGTCTTAATGAGTTGCCACCGCCCTTTTTGCCGAAATACATCGCTGGCCGCAGCCGCAGTCGCGGCACTCGTGCTGCTGACGCCGGCGCAGGTTGTGCCGGTGCGCGCCCAGGCCGCCCAGGCTGCCCAGCAGGCTACTCTATCCGACGTCACCAAATCTGACAGCGCCAAATCTGACAGCGCCAAGCCGCCTGCGTCACAGAAGACCGGCGCGGGCAATGTTGCGGCGGTCGATCAGGCCAATCCAGCGCAACAAAAGAGCCTCACTACCAAGGCGATCGAAAAGGTGAAGCAGGTCGCGAAATCGGCCGGCGACATTTTTAACCGCGTTCCGTGCCTGCCGCCGAAGGGCGGCGCCAAATCGATGGGATCGCTGCCGCATGTGGCCAGCAAGCTCGCTGCTGGCGAGCCGGTGATGATCGTCGCATTCGGATCGTCCTCGACGGTCGGTTACGGCACGACGTCACCCGAATTCACCTATCCCAACCGGCTGGCGGCGCAGCTGCATCGACAATATCCGAGTGCCGACATTACCGTCGTCAATCGCGGTCAGGGCGGCGAAGACGCGCCCGAAATGATGAAGCGGCTGCAGGTAGCCGTGCTCGATATGAAGCCTGATCTCGTGATCTGGCAGGTCGGCACTAACGCCGTGCTGCGCAACCTCGATCCCGCCGAGACCGCAATGCTGGTGGAGGACGGCATCGCGCGCATTCAGGCCGCGGGCGCCGATCTCGTGCTGGTCGATCCGCAATATTCGCCAAGGATCAACGAGCGCGCGGAAAGCGCAAGCCAGATGGTGAAGCTGCTCGGCAGGGTCGCCGAGCTCCGCCATGTCGGCTTTTTTCCGCGCTTCGAGGTGATGCGCGAATGGCACGAGAAGCAGGCGATCCCGATCGACAATTTCGTCATCGCCGACGGCCTGCACATGACCGACTGGGGCTACGCCTGCTTCGCCCAGTTGCTGGGCGACGACATCATCAAATCGGTCGGCCAGATCAAGCTCGGCGTCAACGTGCCGTCCAACGTGCAGACCTACCGGCCGATGTGATCCGTCTGCGCGCCTGAAATAAAGCGTCACACCGATCTCAACATCGTCCCGGCCAAGCCAACGGGTCGGCGCAAAGCGCCGCCCGATGACAGGCTCCGCGCGAGCCGGGACCCATACGCCCAGGACTCTCGTTTGGGCAGTGTGGCAGATGCCTTCTGCTATCAACAAATGCCGGTGGTTATGGGTCCCGGCGTTCGCCGGGACGACGATGGTATTTCGAATCGCCTCACGCCTTCTCCAGCGCCGCCTGCAAATCCTCGATCAGGTCGTCGCGGTGCTCGAGGCCGGCGGAGAACCGGACAAAGCCCTCGCTGATGCCGAGTTCGGCTCTGGCCTCCGGTGTCAGCCGCTGATGGGTGGTGGTCGACGGATGGGTCACGAGGCTCTTGGCATCGCCGAGATTGTTTGAAATCCGCGACAGCTTCAGCGCGTTGAGACAACGGAACGCTGCCGCCTTGCCGCCTTTGACCTCAAAGCCAACCAGCGTCGATCCGGCGCGCATCTGCTTCTTGACCAGGGCGGCCTGCGGATGATCGGCGCGGCCGGGATAGATCAGCCGTGAGATTTTCGGATGCTGCGCCAGCGCCTCGGCAACGGCGCCAGCGGTTTCGGTCTGCGCGCGGACGCGGATCGCCAGCGTCTCCAGTCCCTTGAGCAGCACCCAGGCGTTGAACGGCGACATCGACGGGCCGGTCTGGCGCATGAACGTGTGGATGTGCTCGGCAATGAACGCTTCCGACGACAGAATGATTCCGCCAAGGCAGCGGCCCTGGCCGTCGATGTGTTTGGTAGCGGAATACACCACGACGTCGGCGCCCAATTGAAGCGGACTCTGCCAGATCGGCGTCGCAAACACATTGTCGACGATCAGCCGCGCACCGCCTCGATGGGCGACTTCGGCAATCGCGCCAATGTCGAGCACGTCGAGCGTCGGGTTGGTCGGGCTTTCCAGAAAGCAGCTCTTCGTGTTCGGCCGCATCGCGCGTCTCCACTGGTCGAGATCGAGGCCGTCGACCAAAGTGGACCCGATGCCGTAGCGCGGCAGCAGATCTTCCACCACATAGCGGCACGAGCCGAACATCGCTTTCGCGGCCACCACGTGGTCGCCGGCCTTCAACGGCGCCAGAACGGCGGTGGTCACCGCCGCCATGCCGGTGGCGGTGGCGCGCGCCGCTTCGGCGCCTTCGAGCTCGATCATGCGGCGCTCGAACATCGAGACGTTGGGATTGGAAAAGCGCGAATAGAGAAAGCCGGGGTCCTCGCCCTTGAAGCGTGCTTCGCACTGTTCGGCGGTGTCGTAGACAAAGCCCTGGGTCAGGAACAGCGCTTCGGACGTTTCGCCGAATTGCGAGCGCAGCGTGCCGGAATGGACCAGCCGGGTTTCGGGACGATAATGGGCGGTTGACGATACGGGTGACGTAGTCTCAGACATGTGACCTCCATCGTGACCACCTTTGAAATGGTCACAAAAAACCGGCCTGGAAAAATTCCACAGGCCGGGATCACACATGTCCCCGGCCTGTTTAGCG
>DATHHQ010000783.1:0-4966 GCA_035490095.1 Bradyrhizobium sp. | reverse complement strand
CCCTTCGCCGTCAGCTTCATCAGAGCCCCCTTTGTCGATCTGGGAAGATCATGGGAAGATGCGGGCTGGCCTAAGTCGGCCGCAAATGGCCGCCCGCTACTGATGGTCTGCTAGTAAAATGAGTGATTTGCAATATCTATTTGGTCGCGCTGTCCACCCATGGCCGAGTTGTCCACCGTCCAGAACAGTTTTGGGTACTGCAGGTCGTTGGTTCGAATCCAGCTGCCCCGACCAAAAACGCCGTTGAATCCCTTAGGTTTTTCCCTCGCGATTCCGAGTGATTCTGACCCGCGCTTCTTGCGCTGTCCCGTCGTCATTTGCTGCGTCGCGCCCGTTATCCTTCAAAGGGTAGCGAAGGCTGAACCTCTGTCCAGTCGATGACCTCGAAAACCATTCCGCGCCTGTGCATCTCCGCTTCGAGATCGGCGGCATGCACCTTCCACTCAGGCGTCTCCCGAACCCGAAACCTGGATTCCTTGCCCAGCTCGCTCAACGCATCGTCAGCCGCGAGCGCTCCACGGACGCCCTGATACATCATGGTGAGGCTGTCGTTCGTGAACGCTTGATAATTCATCAGGTCCCCGCTGTGAAAGAGCCGCCGCTGGGACGATTCAGCCACGGCTCCTGAACCGGATGCTCAGCGACCACCAGAACGTCACGCAAATGCAGCAAAAGAACGGTTGCCCCCTTTAGGGAGAGGCGCAGGACCGGGCCTCATGGTCCGGACCGCTGATCGCGGTTGCGTGAATCCGTTTCGTCGGCCTGCCGCTACGAAACAATTGGGCGGGTCCGGCGAAGCCATTTTCACGGCTCGGCGAAGACGTCCTGAAACCGAGATGCCTCATAAGAGGCCTCGATCAAACAACGAGGTTCGGTCATGTTGTCATTCATCCTCAGCTTTTTTTACCGCCGGTCTTGCAAGAAATATCTGGCCGGGATGCGATATGCGGGCGTGTAAGGCAGCGGAGGCGTTTGATCATATTTGCGCGCTGATGCCGGCGGCAATTTTCATGGTGGAGCGATCGCCGAGCTGGCCCTCTTTGGACCTAAAAGTGAACCGGCGCGCCTGCACGCTTTAATGGCAGCTTAGTGGCGGCGTGGTATCGCGTTGAGCTTGAAGTGACGCCTGATCAACGTCATTCTCCCGCAGCTCAAACGGACATCCCGATGATATCAAAATCTGTTGTCTTTCTATTCAGCGCGATCGCGCTCGGCGGTTGCTGCATATCGGGAAATGGCTGCTACGCGCCGATGGCGGGGGCGGGAGCGCCGATCGCGTGGGACGGTCTCGGCTCCCCCCCGACGGACGTGGCTGAGATTTCTGAAGATCAACCGAAGAAAAAGAAAACCCGTCCGAGGCGAGAAATTATCGTCGGACCGCTCGGCGACGTTGCTGCGGCGCCAAATTCCAGATCTCAAGCCAGCGAATCGTGGGCGCAGCAAGAGGCCGCCGATCAAGCGGACGAGATCAGGCTGAAAAATAAGCTGAGGATTTGCAGCAACTGCATGACGGCGCCGGCCCGCGATGACGCGAACGACAGTATGACGCGCAGATAGCGCCTGGCGCGCGTAGCGGCCTACAGCCTTTTCCGCTTCAATAGAATCGAAACGGGGCTTCAGATTCCTGATTTGACGCGTTTTCTTGACGCGAACCGGCGTCCACCGGGGACCAAGTCCGGGGCAGGCTTCCGCCTGAAAACGCTCTAATACCCCAGAAGCGCCAAGCCGACCCAGCTAAACGCGAAAACCGCCACGCTCGAAATGGCAATGGTCCCAATTGGGATCGAAAGTCTGATGATCTCTCTACTCATACCGACCACCTGCAACGCGGGGCCGGTGGCACGACGCCGCCGGCCGACAAGTACACGGGAACGCAGCTCCTATTTGCGTTGGTCGCTGGAATGCGCGGCAGGTTCAACCGGCGCGCCATCGGTAAGAAATTTTTAAGGTTTGCACGTTTGCGCGCGGTGCGTGGGTACTCCGCCGGTGCGGGGTAGTCTCCGTCCATCGCCGCGGTCAGGCGGTCAAGAGCCTTGCGATCGACGACCGGCAATCTCCATCCAGCGCCAGTGTTCGGATCGCGGTCGCGGCCGCGGGACCGTGAAAAGCTGACCGTCGATAACGGCCAATGCGATCTGAAAAATCCGCGAAGGGCGACGCTCCAGAGAGCCGCCATTTGCGGAATGGCGCATGACTTGATACCGCAACAGCCGCTTGCCGCGTTTGATTCTCATGCAAAGTGAGATTCGCCAACCCAAAATTTTTGAGTATGGCTTTAACGGCCCATTGACACTTCGCGGCGAATACTACCACATATAGGCGCCACGGTTCTGCTGGATCGCAAGATTTGGTAGCTAAGAGGGAAGTCGGTGGTTCGCGCGTCTTGCGTGGGATTCCGGCGCTGCCCCCGCAACTGTAAGCAGCGAGTTGCTCCCGATTCTACGTCACTGATGCCTTGGCATTGGGAAGACCGGAAGCAGTTACGACCTGCGAGCCAGGAGACCTGCCGCGACAGCGAAAAAACGTCCACGGGCGGGGTGTCCGGCGGTCGCTTGCATTGTCGTGCCGGCGTTTGCCGTCGGCTCGGCCTGCTGCGCCCTCCCGGCCTCCCAGCCCCCAAGAAATTGCAACACGCATCACACGGGGTCTGCCGATGTCACTTTCTCTCGATCGCGAAGCCGCCAAAGCCGCGCCTTTCATTCAGCTGCGTCCGGAATCCCTGGCGGCAGCGCTGGCTGAACCCCCGCTGCAGGTGATCAGGCGCAACGGCACGGTGTCTCCGTTCGATTCCGGCAAGATTTCGGTGGCGATGACCAAGGCATTTCTTGCGGTCGAGGGACACACCGCGGCAGCTTCGCGCCGGGTGCACGAGTCCGTTGAAAAACTCACCGGAGACGTCGTTGGCGCGCTGACACGACGGATAGGCGATGGCCGTACATTTCACATCGAAGACGTGCAGGACCAGGTCGAACTGGCGCTGATGCGCAGCGAACATCACAAGGTCGCGCGCGCCTATGTGCTTTATCGGGAGGAACGGACAAAGCAGCGCGCCGAGGCGGAGGCCGCCAAAGCAACAAAGCCGTCCGTAGAGCCTTCGCTGCAGGTCACACTGGCCAATGGAACGCGTGTTCCGCTCGACCATGCGCGCGTGACCCTGATCGTTCAGGAAGCCTGCGCCGGCCTCGACGGTGTCGATGCGGGGCCGGTGCTGACCGAAACCTACCGCAACCTCTATGATGGCATCAGCCAGGACGAACTGGCGCTGGCCGGCATCATGGCGGCGCGCACGCTGGTGGAGCAGGAGCCGAACTACACCTATGTCAGCGCGCGGCTGCTGCTCGACAAGCTGCGAGCCGAAGTCCTGTCGTTCGTGCATTCCGCGCCAACCAACGCTTCGCAAGCCGACATGGCGACTCGCTATGCCGATTACTTTCCGCTCTATGTAAAAGCCGGCATCAAGGCCGAATTGCTCGATCCGGACCTTGCCCGCTACGACCTGAAGAAACTTGCTGCCGCCATCAAGCCGGAACGCGATCTCGCGTTTCAGTTTCTCGGCCTGCAGACACTCTATGACCGCTATTTCCTTCACACCAAGGGCAACCGCATCGAACTGCCGCAGGCGTTCTTCATGCGCGTCGCGATGGGGCTTGCGATCCGGGAGATCGACCGCGAGGCCCGCGCCATCGAGTTTTACGACCTGCTGTCATCGTTCGATTTCATGGCCTCGACGCCGACGCTGTTCAATTCGGGCACGCTGCGGCCGCAACTGTCATCCTGCTTCCTCACTACCGTCGCGGACGATCTCGACGGCATTTTCAAATCGGTCAAGGACAACGCGCTGCTGGCGAAATATTCGGGCGGACTCGGCAATGACTGGAGCCGCGTGCGCGGCCTCGGCGCCCACATCAAGGGCACCAATGGCGAAAGCCAGGGCGTGGTGCCGTTTCTCAAAGTGGCCAACGATACCGCCATCGCCGTCAATCAGGGCGGCAAGCGCAAGGGCGCGGTCTGCGCCTATCTCGAGACCTGGCATATCGACATCGAGGAATTTCTCGACCTGCGCAAGAACACCGGCGACGACCGCCGCCGCACCCACGACATGAATACCGCCAATTGGGTGCCCGACCTGTTCATGCAGCGCGTCGAAGCCGACGGGGAGTGGACCCTGTTCTCGCCGGACGAGACGCCCGATCTGCACGATCTCTACGGCAAGGCGTTCACCGAGCGCTACGCCTTTTATGAGGCCAAGGCTGTGCGCGGCGAAATCCGCGTGTTCAAGCAGGTCCGCGCCACGGATCTGTGGCGCAAGATGCTGACCATGCTGTTCGAGACCGGCCATCCCTGGATCACGTTCAAGGACCCCTGCAACCTGCGCTCGCCGCAGCAACATGCCGGCGTCATTCACTCCTCCAACCTCTGCACCGAGATCACGCTCAACACATCCGACGACGAGGTGGCCGTCTGCAATCTCGGATCGGTCAATCTGCTCAACCATATCCGGGATGGCGGGCTGGACCACGCACGGTTGAAGCGCACCGTGACGACGGCGATGCGGATGCTCGACAACGTCATCGACATCAATTTCTACACCATCCCCGAAGCGCGTCGTTCCAACCTGCAACACCGTCCGGTGGGACTTGGGCTGATGGGATTCCAGGATGCGCTGCAGGCGCAAGGAATCGCGTTTGACTCGGACGCCGCGGTAGCCTTCGCCGACACCAGCATGGAGGCCATCGCGTTCCATGCGATTTCGGCGTCGGTCGATCTCGCCGCGGAGCGCGGCCGGTATCCGTCGTTCAACGGCTCGCTGTGGAGCCAGGGCATTCTGCCGATCGATTCGATCGAGATCCTGGCGGAGGCGAGGGGCGGCCTTGCGATGGATCGCTCATCGACGCTCGATTGGGCAAGCCTGCGCAACCGGGTCAGGACGACAGGCATCCGAAATTCGAATGTGATGGCGATTGCC
>DATHHQ010000782.1:0-3437 GCA_035490095.1 Bradyrhizobium sp. | reverse complement strand
ATTGCCGATCCACATCGAGGCGATCATGCCCCACACCAGTTCGGGCTGCTTCTGCATCACCTGCGGTCCCGGCACGATGCCGTGAATGGTCATGGCGCCGACCATCAGCGCCATCACCGCATTGGGCGGAATGCCGAGCGTGAGCAACGGGATGAACGAGGTCTGGGCGGCCGCGTTGTTGGCGCTTTCGGGCGCCGCGACGCCTTCGATCGCGCCGCGGCCAAACCGCGACGGATCCTTGGCGATCTTCTTCTCCAACGTATAGGCCGCGAACGAGGCGATCACAGCACCTCCGCCCGGCAGGATACCGAGGATCGATCCGAGCGCCGTGCCGCGCAGGATGGCAGGGAACGAGTCTTTCAGATCTTTTTTGGTCGGCATCAGCCCGGTGATCTTCTGCTGCACGAGATCGCGGTCCATCTCGGCGCCGGCATCGAGGTTGCGGATGATTTCGGCAAATCCGAACACGCCCATCGCCACCGTGGCAAAGCCGAGACCGTCGGCGAGTTCAGGAATGTTGAACGCCATGCGCGAGGCGCCGGTCTCGATGTCGGAGCCGACCATCGACAGCAGCAGCCCGAACACGATCATCGCAATGGCCTTGAGCACCGAGCCTTTGGCCAGCACCACCGCGAAAATCAGGCCCAGTACCATCAGCGAGAAATACTCGGCGGGCCCGAACGCCAGCGCGAGCTTGGTCAGGGGCGCACCGAGCACCGCGATCAGCACGGTGGCGACGCAGCCGGCGAAGAACGATCCGATCGCGGCGATCGCGAGCGCCGGACCGGCGCGGCCCTGCTTGGCCATCTGGAAGCCGTCGAGCGTGGTCACGACCGACGTCGCCTCGCCCGGAATATTGACCAGGATCGAGGTGGTCGATCCGCCATATTGCGCGCCGTAATAAATGCCAGCGAGCATGATCAGCGCGCCGACCGGCGGCAGGCCGAAGGTAATCGGCAGCAGCATCGCGACCGTGGCGATGGTGCCGATGCCGGGCAGCACGCCAACCAGCGTGCCTACCAGGGCGCCGACCAGGCACAGCAGAAGATTGATCGGCGTGAAGGCGACACCGAAACCAAGGGCGAGATTGGAAAAGAGTTCGGCCATTACGCCCTCACTGAATCAGGAAACGCGGGAAAAGCTGCAACGGCAATCCCAGCGCATAAGGAAAGAGCAGACTGCAGCCGATCGTCAGGCAAATGCCGACAATGATGGTTTCCTTCCATTTCGTTTCCGGCGTGCCCAGCGCGGAGATCATGAAGCTGGCGAATGCCGAAACCACCAGGCCGAGCGGGCGGATGGTGATCGCAAAGGAAAGAATCGCCAGCGATACGAATAGCGGGCCTCTCCACGCATAGGTCGTAATATGCTCACCGTCGGCCACAAGGCCGACGACCATCACCGCGATGCCAAGTCCAAGCAGGAGAACCGCGAACATGCGGGGCGCGGTTCCGGCTCCGAACGAAAATCCATGCATGCCCTGCAGATCGCTCGACGCCCACAGGGCGAACAGTGCGATTGCAATCAGGGCCAATCCGCCGACAAAATCCTGCGGACCGCGAATCCATTTCGGCATGATGTATTTGACCGGCCCACGGCTCGGCGTCTCACTCATCGATCTCTCTCCCCGGCGCAGGGCTTCGCGCCCATTCTCTGTTCGGATATGGCTGATGCTTTCCCGAGGGCATTGCCTAGCGATTTTCGTCAGATAACGCCAGCAAAACCCAAACAGCCCCCGGCCAGCAACAGCCAGAGCGGATTGAGCCGCGTGGCAAAGGCCAGCGCCGCGGCGACGGCGGTGACCAGGGCGCCAGCCCAGGTCCGATCGGCGGTCAGCGCCAGGATCAGGCCGCTGGCGCCCATCAACCCGATTGAAAGCGGCACCAGTGCTGCCTGAATAATCGCAGGCCAGCGCGAACGGCTCGATCGGGTGAGAAGACGGCTCACATAATAGGCAAGGACAGCGGTCGGACCGCACATCGCGAGGGTTGCAACCAGCGCGCCCGCAACGCCGGCGACGGAATAGCCGATCAGGGTCACGATCAGCACATTCGGCCCCGGCGACAACTGCGATATCGCGAACACATCGGCGAATTGCTTGTCGGTCATCCAGTGCTGAACATCGACCGCAAGGCGGTGCATTTCCGGAATCGCGGCATTGGCGCCGCCAACCGCAAACAGCGACATCACCCCGAAAGTCCAGGCCAGCGTTAGAATCGGGTTGGCGTCGGAATTCATCAGCAAACCCGCCGACGCAGGACAAAGGCAATGGCAATGCTGACCGGGCTAGCCACCAGCAAAACCGCCGGCAAAGGCAGCCGCAGCAGCCCAACGGCGATGAAAACCGCAGCCAGGATCACAACACCGATCAGATCGCGCCGCTTGATCAGCGGCATCATCATCCGGAAAACGGCCGATAGCAGCAGGCCGACCGCCGCGCAGGAGACCCCGGCCAAAATGCGCCGCAGGGCATCGATTTCCCCGTAGCGCGCATACAACGCCGCCAGGACCGTCACGATCACCACGGGAGGCCCGACCAGCCCGGCAAAGGCCGCGAGGCCGCCGAGGATGCCGCGAAAGCGCGATCCGAACACCACCGACAGGTTGACGATGTTCGGGCCGGGCAGAAAATGGCACAGCGCGAAGGTCTCGTTGAACTCGTCCGCCGTCATCCAGCGGTGCTGATCGACGATGCCGCGCCGCGCCCAGACCAGCACGCCGCCGAAGCCCGCGAGCGACATTTTGGCGAACGCGACGAACAGCGCGATCAGGCCGGGCGGCGTTGACGTGGCTGATTCTGGAATATCCGGCGCCGGAACGGCAGCCGGGGGCGAATCCGGGGGCATGGTCGAGACTTAGAACGGCGGCTCCGCAAGGCCAACCGGTATTCATCGTATTCCACCTCAAAGGGGGGTGTTCCAGACCCAAACGGCCTCCGCAGGCTCTGTTTTTCTCAACTTTTGCGCCCTATATTGAGGGTGCCGGCTCGCCGGCTATGGAAATAAAGTGCCGCCGCAATAAACCATTCGGACCCGCGGGCAGCACCCGGCGCCTCCACCCAAGCCCACCCGCAAGCGCGGGTTTCGGTGGGGGCGAAACAGGATCGACGAGGGCGTAAAGGGCGTGTTTTTTCCCGGTATGGTTCCGCCGTTATCGGCCTATGCAATAGTTGCAAACGACAACTATGCTCCGGTTGCTCAAGCCGCGTAAGCGGTTTGAAAGACCAAGTCTAAAGTCCTGATGGGTTAAGCTCCATCAGGCGGGGTTCGGAGGCACCTGGCAACAGAAGCCTCCACTTCAATTTGCCTTGTGCCGGTCAACTTGCGGGAATTTCCACCACCGGCGGCAACACCTGCTGACCTCGGGCCGCCGTCGGAGTACCATTGGACTAATGGGCGAGTCGGACTGCCGATCCGCCGGCAGCATCCGAACGCGAC
>DATHHQ010000781.1:0-7600 GCA_035490095.1 Bradyrhizobium sp. | reverse complement strand
CTGTTCGATCGGGGCAGCGGAGGGTTGGACATTCGTCGGCCGGCACTCCTTCGATTTCACTCGCCGGATGGGATCGGTGCTGGCGACGGGTCCGGATGGCTGTCTGCTGATCGTCAAAGGTGCCCCGGAGGCCGTACTGGCACGATGCACCCAGCTGCGGAATGGCACGCAGGTTCTGCAAATGGACGCGAAAACGTGGGCCGAGGCGATCGACCGGGTTCATACGCTTGCCCAGGATGGGCTTCGTGCAGTCGCCGTCGCCTCCCGCTCGGGGTTTGAGAAGAGCCACGAAGTTGAAGCCGCCGACGAGAACGAACTCGTATTTGAGGGAATCTGTGCCTTCGCCGATCCGCCCAAACCGACTGCCGCGGCGGCAATCGCGCGGCTCGCAAGCGCGGGCATAAGACTCAAGATCTTGTCCGGCGACGATCCGATCGTCGTGAAGCGGCTCGCCGGCCTGGTCGGACTGAATGCCGAAAGGATACTGTCAGGCACCGACGTCGCGGCATTGAGCGACGAAGCGTTAGCGGTCCAGGTTCAATCGGTCGACGCCTATGGCCGCCTGGCGCCGGATCAGAAGTCTCGTATCGTGAAGGCGCTTCAAGCCAAGGGTGCAATTGTCGGGTTTCTTGGCGACGGTATCAATGACGCGCCGGCTCTGAAGATTGCGGATATCGGACTGTCCGTTGAAGGAGCGACCGGCGTTGCACAGGCCGCGGCCGACATGATCCTGCTTGCATCTGATCTGGAGGTGGTCGCCGACGGCGTCGAAGAGGGCAGGCGAACCTTCGCCAATATCCTCAAATATGTGCGCATGGGCGCAAGTTCCAATTTCGGCAATATGCTGTCGATGGCCGTGGCATCAATCGCCCTGCCGTTCCTTCCGATGCTGCCGACGCAGATACTTCTAAACAATCTGCTTTACGACCTGTCCGAACTCGGCATCCCGTTCGATGGCGTGCGTCCGGAAGCGACAGCGCGCCCGCAGGTATGGGACATGGGCGGCCTCATCAGGTTTGCGGCGATCATGGGACCGCTCTCGTCGCTGTTTGACTTCCTCACATTCGGCGCACTGGTATTCGTGTTCAATGCTTCGCCGGTTGAATTCCGAACGACGTGGTTCCTCGAATCGATGGCGACGCAAATCCTCGTCATCTTCATCATCCGCACCAACGGCCGGCCATGGCAGGATTGGCCACGACCGGCGCTCGCGGTGTCATCGCTCGTGGCGCTGCTTATTGCGATGGTGTTGCCGTTCACGCCGGTCGGCAGCTGGTTCGGCTTCGAGGCGCCGCCGCCGATCATGCTCGCCGGGATCGGCGTCATTGTTGTCGTTTACCTGGTATCGGCTGAATTGCTGAAGCCGTCGGCCGTGGCCCAGACCGGGCAGGCGGATCATAGAAGAAGGTAGAATCGATGGAGCGACGCGACGTACGTCGCATTGGCATTGTCCTCATAGATAATTCCCTGCTTCTGGAATAACATTCCCTCTTCTTCAATATATTTTCCCTGTTAATTTGCGTAGGGAATTGCTTGAGATACGGCTGCAGCACAGCGGTTCATTGCTCTGTAATCGGCTCTCAAAGCCTAAAAACCGCGAAATTCCCTGTAAAATTCCCTGTTAGCAGGGAATTTCCGTGGAGACGGGCGCGATCACCACTGCGTCGCCAGCCAGGCATTCCGCGTTTCAGAGAATTTCCTTCTTTGGGTGAAAAAGGCCCGCCAAACGTGGGCTTTTCTCATCACCATTAGTCTCTGGAGACCGATGTTCGAACTTTTTTGGCCGAGAATTCCCAAAAGTCTCCAGCCGAATCCAAGAAAACTCCCGTTTTCTGGAGACTCGCCTCGGAAACGGAAGAATAAATCCACTGCGCGCTAGATGCGGCAGTGCGCTTTGGTCTCCGCCAGCACGGGCTAGATGTAGATGCCGACGAAGTTGCGGACCCCGATTCCGAATGTCTGCTTCTAGCGGTCAAGCAGACATTCGGCGTGCGAGCTGCGATGTCGCCTAATGACGTCAAGCGGACATCGCACCGTGCTTGTGTAAAAAAGCATTGCGATACCCCGCATCAATATAGAGCTGATGGAGTGCTAGGAGTTCACAAGCTGCGGCTTCTTGACAGAACCAAAGTGCAGGATCACCCTCGACCAGGCTTCTGCTACCGTCTGCAATGAAAATAAAACGTCTGAGGAAACCATGACAAAATTTCTGAGCGAAGGCGAGGTCGAGACTTATCGCCAACGCGGCTATCATTTTCCGATCGAGGCGCTCAGCGAGAGCGAGGTGGCCGGCTTTCGCAAACAGCTCGAAGATTATGAAGCCGCGAGCGGCGGTCCGATCAAGGGCGAGATGCGCCATCGCAGCCATGTGCTCTTCACCTGGATCAACGAGATGGTCCGCCACCCGAAAATCCTCGATGCGATGGAAGACCTGTTGGGTCCGGATATCTTGTGCTGGAATACCAGTTTTTTCATCAAGGAGCCCCACGATCCCGGCTTCGTGTCATGGCATCAGGACGCCACCTATTGGGGCCTCGACTCCCCCGATGTCGCGACCGCATGGGTTGCGATGTCGCCGGCCAACAAGGTGTCCGGCTGCATGAAGTTCATTGCAGGTACCCACAAGCAGCAGGTCCAGCACGAAGACACTTTTGACGAGAACAACCTGCTTACCCGGGGCCAGGAGATCGCGGTTGATGTCGATGAGTCAAAGGCCGTCTTTGTCGAACTGAAGCCGGGCCAGGCTTCGCTGCATCACGTGCTGCTGTTCCACGGATCGGAGCCGAACCGCTCCGATGAGCGGCGCATCGGTCTCGCGATCCGCTACATTCCGACCCGCTTGAAGCAGGCCGTCGGCCAAAGGGATTGGGCAGCGCTGGTGCGCGGCAAGGATAGCTACGGCCACTTCCTGCCCGAATATGTGCCGAAGCGCGATCTCGAACCCGCGGCGCTGGCCCATCACAAGATGGTATCGGAAGAGCAGGTGCGCGTGCTTTATCGCGGCACCGGCAAGCAGGCGTATCGCGCGTAGCCGCGACGCGAAAAATCTATCGCGGCGATGGGTCGCGGCGAACGCCGCCGGCGGATTCGTCGCGCTTGACTTCCGGGAACAGCCACATCGCGAAAATCATGAAGAAGCCGAGGAATGCGACGACGTACTGAATGCGATCGTGACCAAGCGTGTGTTGATAATAGGCCGCGATAGCCGCCACCAGGACGACGAGCAGCGAAAGTCCAAGTTTGATTTTTACAGGCACCGCTGAGTTCTCCTGACAATCACAACATATTTGCCCAAGGCGGACCCGCGACCATTGCGAGGGTTGCGAGCGCAAGTATCTGGACGCCGATCAACACAACCAGTCCAATCCTGCCATCGCGAAACGAAGATGGCCAGACTTCGAATAGCCCCGGCGCAAATAACATCACGAGACCGGTCACGACAACCAACGTGGTCCACCTCAGTTCGGCGTAACCGTAAAGCCCCGTGCCTGCGAAAAGCGCTGCCAGCAGAACACCGTTGCCGACCACCAGCAGCGTTGCCACGCCCGATCGCGCCGCCTCCGGGCGCGATCGAAGCGGAAACATGCCGGCGACGAGGAGGAAGGCAAGCATACAAATCGTCGCGAACGCCGCGAACCAGATCAGCGAAACCCAGTTCGGTTCGATAGCCGCCATGGCCGCTGCCCCCGCGCGAGCCCGGACGAAGCTATTCGGCCGGCGTGGCGAAACCCGTCGGATGTCCTGCGATGTTCGGCTTCGGCGTGCGCGAGGTCCTGCGCATGTTGGTCTTGACGAAGCGGGTGTCGTAGCCGTTCAGCAGATGGCCGATCAGTCCGCGATCGAGATCGGAGGTGCCGAGCAGCCAATCCATCACCGGGAATGTCAGGTTCATGTTCCGCTCCATCATGATCGACTGATTGTGGTGGGCGGTGTGATGACGCCGAATGGTGTTGACGAAGGGCGCGTTACGGACGAACCAGTTGTCGTCGACGTGGCAGCAGAAGTGCATGAATTCGTAGATCAGGTACATCGACGTCGTGGTCGAGATCAGCAGCCAGCCGACATTGGGCGAGATCAGCCAGCCCAGCACCAGCGCCGGCGGCATCGACATCATGGTGAAGGTCACCAGCGCGTAGGGGGGAAAGAAGGTCACGCGCCAGTCGTGATGGTCGGCGAAGCGCATCTCGTGCTCGGTGAAGAACTGGTGGTGCATCAGCGTGTGCCGGTTGTAGATCGCGCGAAAAGCCTTGATCTGCGACGGGCGATGCATGACGAAGCGGTGGATCCACCATTCGAAGAAATTCGCAAACAGGAAGGTCACCGGTACGATTGCCAGTTCCCACCAGCGCAGGTCGCTGACGTTGCCGAAATAAATCGACAGCGCGGTGAAGCCGATCACGTAGATGACGAAGACATGAAGCCAGCCGTTGTACCAGCCCGCGATACGGTAACGGTAGTTTGCCCGGTAGTTGCGCTGCCGCTCCGTCATCGAACTTGTGGCCAATTCCATCGCGCCGTCTCCGAATTTCAATGCCTGGTGCCGAACCTGATATATCACCAATCTATTAGGCCGGCAACGGCGTTTTGGCCGCTGTTGACAGGGGCTGCCTGAAAAAACCGCTTGCTGCGAAGTTGCTGATATATTTATGGTATGGCAACCGCGCACGGCAGATGCGCAATCGTTCCGGGGAGGGATTTCCAATGAAGTTGACGCGTCGCGACTTTTCCAAATTCGCCGGTGCCGGCGCGCTCGCCGCTGCAGCACCTTCCGTATTCTCGCCGGCCATCGCGCAGGACAAGCCACTCAAGATCGGAATCATCGCGCCGCGGTCCGGCGTCGTCGGGACCGCCGGCGAATGCGGCATCCGCGCCGTGCAATGGGCAACCGAGCGCCTGAACAAGGATGGCGGCATTGGCGGTCGCAAGATCGAACTTGCGATCGAGGAAGAGACGAACCCAAAGGATACAATTGAGCGCTTTCGCCGTCTGATCCTTCAGGAAAAGGTCGAGGCCGTTCACGGATTGCTGTCGACCGGCGTTAGCCTTGGCGTAGCTCCGGTAGCCGAAGAAGAGCAGGCGCTGCTGGTGATGTGGGACGGCACCACTCAGGACGGCGTGAAAGAGATGATGCCGAATCCGAAATACGTTTTCCGCTCTACCGACAACGAATGCGAAGCGGTAATGGGGTCGCTGCTGGCGATCAAGTATTTCAAGGGCAAATTCAAAAAGGTGGCCGGCATCAATCCCGATTATTCATACGGCCGCAACAACTGGGAAGCTTTCAAGCAGATTCTGGCGCGCCACGGCGTCGAGGCGGAGTTCGTCGCCGAACAATGGCCCAAGGTCGGGACCATGGACCTGACCTCGCATATCGCAGCGCTCAAGGCGTCGAAGCCCGATCTGATCTTCTCGTCGATGCTGTTCGCCGATCTGCCTGTGTTCATGAAGCAGGGCCATGCGGCGGGTCTGTTCGACGGCGTCAAACTCGTGCTGCCGGCGGCGGGATGGCAGATCAACCTGCTCAAGAAGGAGTTTATGCCGGAAGGCATCATCTTCGGCCACAACACTTTGTATTTCGATCATCCGCAGGCCTCGCCGCTGCAGAAGGCGTTCGTGCAGGATTACATGGATCGCTACAAGGAAGCGCCGCACTGGGAAGCGGAGCGGGCTTATTTCGCGCTCGTCACCTACAAGGCCGGCGTTGAGGCCGCGCAAAAAACTCTGGGCAAGTGGCCGACCCAGGAGCAGGTCGCCGAAGCGATACCGGGTCTCGAGGTCGAAAGCTTTGGCGGCAAGGGCCGTTTCCGAAAGGACAAGATCGCCGAACAGATTTTCTACCAGGGCCCGTCGACCAACAACAACAAATACGATTTCCCGACGCTGGCATCGATCGACTCCTACAGCGCCGAGCAGTTGCAGAAACCGCCCGGTGTGGATTTCTGGGAGTGGATCAAAAATGGGAAAATGCCGGTCTGAGGCATGATTGAGCTTGTGGACGTCGTCCTCGGCGGGACGTTCCACGCCGCAGTGCTGTTCCTCGTGGCTGCCGGTCTGCAGCTCGTGTTCGGCGTGCAGAAGATCGTCAACCTTGCCTGCGGTTCGTTCTATGCGCTGGGAGCGTATTTCGGCATCACCGCGGTCGGCATCGCACTCAAGCTCGGCATGCCGCCGCTGCTGTTCTTTCCGGTCCTGATCGTGGCCGGACTTGCAATCGGCCTGGTCGGGCTGCCGATCGAACGCGTGCTGCGCACGATCTATCGCCGCGACGAGAGCTATCAGTTGCTGATCACCTTCGGCTTTCTCCTGATGTTTCAGGACGTGTTCCGTTTTCTGTGGGGTGCGACGCCGCGCACCATGGACAACGTCTATATGGTCTACGGCACCGCGCATGTCCTGGGCGTGCGGGTGCCGACCTACAATCTGCTCGTGATCGCCGCGAGCCTTGTGATCGCGGTTGGGCTCGGTCTGTTTCTCGAGCGAACGAAAATCGGACGGATCGTCCATGCCACCGCTGAAAACCGCGACATGGCCGAGGGCCTCGGCGTCAATGCCTCGAAAATCTTTGCGGTGGTGTTCACCGTGGGCTGCATGCTGGGTACCGTCGGCGGTGCGCTGGTGGTGCCATCCGGCGCGGCCTCGCTCGATATGGCAGTCGAACTCGTGGTGGAATCCTTCGCGGTTGTCGTGATCGGCGGGCTTGGCAGCATGCGCGGCGCATTGGTCGGCGCGCTCGTGGTCGGCTTGATGCGCGCGGCGGCAATCTCGCTGGCGCCCGAGCTAGAGATGCTGTCGGTATATCTCGTCGTTGTCGTGGTGCTGATCGTCAGGCCGGCCGGCTTGTTCGGGAAGGCGACCGCGTGAGCACGCCCTCGATCGATATCGCTTCTCCAGCGAATGCGCGGCGAGCGGCGCCGCGGCCCAACGGATTGTGGGTTCTGCTTGGGCTGGTTTTCATCATGGCGCTGATGCCATGGGTTGCTTCTCCCTATGCATTGCTGCTGATGCTGCCGTTTATCGGCTACAGTATCGCTCTGCTGGGGTTCAATTTGTTGTTTGGCGGCACCGGGCTGCTGTCGTTCGGTCACGCGTTGTTTCTCGGTGTCGGCGCCTATACCGCCGCGGTGTTGACGTCCAAATTCGGCATCCTCAGTTTTGAGATATTGCTGGTCGCGGCGGCGCTGGCGTCCGGGCTGATATCGCTGGTGGTGGGTGCCTTGTGCGTTCGCTACACCAAAATCTTCTTCGGCATGCTGACGCTGGCATTCGGCATGCTGTTTCACTCCTTCCTGTTCAAATTCTATAGCATCACCGGCGGCGACCAGGGCATGCGCGTACTGCGGCCGCTGTTGCTCGGCATGGAGTGGCGCGGCGGCAAGACCGCGTTCCTGACCGGCCCGTTTTATTATTATGCGCTTGTCCTGTTCGCGCTGCTGGGCCTGACGATGTGGCGTATCGCTCAGTCGCCGTTCGGCCTGCATTTGCGCGCGACCCGCGAGAACGCCGGCAAAGCCTCCTATGTCGGCGTGCAGATCTTTCGCATGCGGCTCGCCGCCTTCGTGATCTCGGCTGTCTATGGCGGCATCGGCGGAACGATCCTCGC
>DATHHQ010000780.1:0-3043 GCA_035490095.1 Bradyrhizobium sp. | reverse complement strand
ACCCTTGATCCGCCGCCATCGGTCCGAAAAATCTGAATCATCGGGCGGCAGCGTCATGATGGCATGCAAATGATCGGGAAGAACGACGATAGCATCAACGACAAAGGGTCGTTCGGTACGTGTTTTCCGGAATGCAGCGCGCAGCAATGCCGCGTGATCGACCAGCGCAGATGATCTTCGATCATCCAGCGTGACCGTGAAGAAAAATGTCCCGCCAGGGACGAAATTGCGTCGATAGCGAACCATTCTGGCAGTCTATCCCGGATTGCGCTTCGCTGCATCCGGGCTACGAGCACGGAGGCTAATCCTGCGGCTCGGACAGCGCTTCGCCCGTGGCGTCGATGCGCAGCCAGCCGGAGGGGGCAAGCCGCTGCTGCGGCAGGAAGCGGCCCTTGTAGTCCATCTTCTTGGAGCCTTCGATCCAGTAGCCGAGATAGACGTAAGGCAGTCCCTGGCGTCTGGCGCGGGCGATGTGGTCGAGGATCATGAAGGTGCCGAGCGAGCGGCTTTCCTCCGACGGTTCGAAGAACGAATACACCATCGACAGCCCGTCGCTGAGCACGTCGGTCAGCGCCACCGCCACCAGTTCCTCGCCGCGGCCGGTGATGCCGCTGTCGATGCCGCGCCGCCGGTACTCGATGATGCGGGTTTCGACGTGGCTGTCCTCCACCATCATCGCGTAGTCGAGCACGGTCATGTCGGCCATGCCGCCATGGCGATGACGCTGGTCGAGATAGGCGCGGAACACCGAATATTGCTCCGACGTCGGCACCGCGCTGCGCTGTTCGCCGACGATGTCGGCGTTGCGGGCCAGGATCTTCCGGAAATTGCGCGAGGGCCGGAATTCGTTGGCGACGACGCGCACCGAAACACAGGCGCGGCACTGGTCGCAGGCGGGGCGGTAGGCGATCGACTGGCTGCGCCTGAAACCACCATGGGTCAACAGGTCGTTGAGATCGCCGGCCTTGTCGCCGACCAGATGCGTGAACACCTTGCGCTCGTGGCGGCCCGGCAGATAGGGGCAGGGCGAGGGCGCCGTCAGGTAGAATTGCGGGGTATCACGCGAATGCTGGGTCACGGTATCTCGTCAGCCTCCGGAAGCAACGCAAGAAGCCAGCATCGCGCCGCGGAGGCTGACGGTCAATCAGTTTACCCAAGAACCGTTAAACGGTTTACCTCTGCCTCAGAACGTTCGCGCCGGCTGGGCCACATGGGTACGGACCGAACTGTTGATGACCACGGTTCCCAGGATGATATCGTGCAGCAGCCGGCGGCGGCCGTTGAACAGGCCGATCAGCAGCACCAGCGGCGTCAGGAACGATACCGACAGCCAGAACAGCACCGCGTGCATGGCGCCGAGCACGAAATAGCTGGGCGCGCCGTACCAGGTGCGCAGTTCCAGATCCATCACGCGCATCCCCATGGTAGCCGAATGCGGGCCGCCGAGCGATGAGCCGTAATAGATCAACGCCCAGATCACCGAGGCCGGCCACACCAGCCAGAACAGCAGCCAGCCCAGTCCAAGCGTGATCAGGCCGAACACGGCGATGAACACGTAGGCCAGAATGACCGGAATCGAGAGTACGACGAGATCGATCAGGAACGCGAATACCCGCCGCGTCAGCACGCCGCGAAACAATTCCGGCTGCAGCAGGGGATCGAAGGCATGCGGCTGAAAATTGGCCGCGCCGCCGCTGCGCCAGGCGCCACCCGTGTTACCCGAACCGCTGTCAGACATGATCAGTCCTCCCGACTGTACCGCCACCCCGCAGGAAATGGTGAAATGGTAATGGCTGCCATCGGCCGCAAGGGCAACACCTTCACCCGCCGTCGTCATTGCGAGAAGCGAGACGAGCTGTAGGGTGGGCAAAGCGAAGCGTGCCCACCCTCTTTAAAAAGGTGGGCACGGCGCAAGCGCGCCTTTGCCCACCCTACGAAGTTGCTCGCAATGGCGGCGACAAGTCACCCCTCCATCTTCAGCTTTTCCGCCGCCTGCGGTGCGAAATAAGTCAGGATGCCGTCGGCGCCGGCGCGCTTGAACCCCAAGAGGCTTTCCATCATCGCCCGCTCGCCGTCGATCCAGCCGTTGGCGCTGGCCGCTGCGATCATCGCGTACTCGCCGGACACCTGATAGACGAAGGTCGGCATCGCAAAGGTGTCTTTGACCCGCCGCACGATGTCGAGATAGGGCATCCCCGGCTTCACCATCACCATGTCGGCGCCTTCGGCGATGTCGAGTTCGACCTCGCGTA
Source organism: Bradyrhizobium sp. (assembly GCA_035490095.1). GTDB lineage: Bacteria > Pseudomonadota > Alphaproteobacteria > Rhizobiales > Xanthobacteraceae > Bradyrhizobium. The sequence continues at coordinate 791 of DATHHQ010000780.1, read as the reverse complement.
GCGCTTCGTCGGAATTGCCGCTGTCCATCTGATAGGTGCGCTTGTCGCCGGTCAGCGTCTTGGCCGAGCCGATGGCGTCGCGGAACGGGCCGTAGAAGGCGGAGGCATATTTTGCCGCATAGGACATGATCTGCACGTCGAGAAATCCGGCGGCGTCCAGCCCCTCGCGGATGGCGCCGACGCGGCCGTCCATCATGTCCGAGGGTGCGATGATGTCGCAGCCGGCTTCGGCCTGCACCAGCGCCTGGCGCACCAGCACCGCGACGGTCTCGTCGTTGAGGATCCTGCCGTTCTCGATCAGGCCGTCATGGCCGTGGCTGGTGAAGGGATCGAGCGCCACATCACAGAGCACGCCGATGCCGGGAAATTCCTTCTTGATCGCCCGCACCGATTGGCAGACCAGATTGTCCGAATTGAGCGCCTCCGAGCCGTGCTCGTCGCGCAGCGAAGGCTCGGTGTAAGGAAACAGCGCGATGCAGGGAATGTTCAGCTTTACCGCGCGCTCGGCCTCACGCACCGCTTGATCGACGCTGAGCCGCTCGACGCCGGGCATCGAGGCCACGCTTGCGCGCTTGTTGTGGCCGTCGACCACGAACAGCGGCCAGATCAGATCGTCCGTGGTAAGGACATTTTCCCGCACCAGCCGGCGTGCCCATTCCGCCTTGCGATTGCGGCGCGGGCGAACCACCAGATCGAGGGTGGGGGCGGCGAGGGCGGTCTCCCGCCGTGGCGCGTCGCGCAGTTCGACCGGACGCCCGAATTTGATCGCCATGTGATGAACACTCCTGGAA
>DATHHQ010000779.1:0-10630 GCA_035490095.1 Bradyrhizobium sp. | reverse complement strand
CTGGCCCGACGGATCGCAGCATTGGGTTGACGTCCGCGCGCGGGCCGTTCGCAGTCCCGATGGCCGCATCAAATCGCTGGTCGGTGTTTCCACCGATATCACCGCGCGCAAGGTTGCCGAGATCGAACGCGATAATCTGCTGGCGCAGCTGGCGGCTGAGCGTACCGCGCTGGCGGAACTGACGGCGACCCTCGAACAGCGCGTTGAACAACGCACCGCCGACTTGATGAAGGAAGTCGCGGCGCGCGAAAAGGCGCAGGAACAATTGCGGCAGGCACAGAAGATGGAGACGATCGGCCAGCTCACCGGCGGCGTCGCGCATGATTTCAACAATCTGCTGATGGCGGTGATGGGCAATCTCGATCTGTTGCGCAAGCGCATTCCCGACGATCCACGCCTGCACCGGCTGATCGACGGCGCGGTGCAGGGCGCCGAGCGCGGCGCGTCGCTGACCCAGCGCCTGCTGGCGTTCGCGCGGCAGCAGGACCTGCGAGCGGTGCCGGTCGATCTGGGCGCCCTGATCCATGGCATGAGCGATCTGCTGCAGCGGTCGTTGGGACCGCGCGTCGTGCTGCGGCTGGATATTCCGCAAGGGCTGCCGCCGGCGCGCGTCGACGCGAACCAGCTTGAACTCGCCATTCTCAATCTTGCCATCAATGCGCGCGACGCGATGTCGGACGGCGGTTCGATTGACATCAAGGTCGCGCAATACCAGGCAACCAGCGATCCGGCGCTGAAGTCTGGCGACTACCTGAAACTGTCGGTGATCGATACCGGCATGGGCATGACATCGGAGATATTGAAGCGGGCGGTCGAGCCGTTCTTTTCATCGAAGCCGCTCGGCAAGGGTACTGGCCTTGGCCTGTCGATGGTGCACGGACTTGCGGTGCAACTCGGCGGCGCGCTGCAACTCTCGAGCACGGAGGGACAAGGTACCACCGCCACATTGATACTGCCGGTCGCGATCAACGCGCCGAAAGCTGAAAGCCCGGTGCGTGCCGTGCAGAAGGTTAACCGCTCTGCGGTGATCCTGTTTGTCGATGACGACCCGCTGATCGCGATGTCGACCACCGAAATGCTGGAAGATCTCGGTCACCACGTGATTGGCGCCAGTTCCGGCCTGCATGCGCTCGACATCATCAAGAGCGAGCAGCCGATCGACCTGATGGTGACCGATCATGTGATGCCCGGCATGACCGGTATCGAACTGGCGGCGGCGTCGCGGGCGGTGCGGCCGTCGCTGCCGATCCTGCTCGCGACCGGTTATGCCGAACTGCCCGAGGGGGCGCAGCTTGATCTGCCGCGGCTGGCCAAACCCTATCATCAGGACCAGTTGCGCGACCGGCTCGATCAATTGCTGGGTTGAAAGCGACGCCAGATAATTGCGCGTATTCTATTCGCAAAACCGGTGCCCACTTTTGCGGAATACGCGCTATCCGACCATCCGGTCGCGCCCGAGCCAGAAGCCCGCCTTCAGCACCTTCTTGTCGACCTTGCCGACCCCGGTCATCGGAAGCTCGGTGACGAACTTGATGTGCTTGGGCGCATGCGCCGATCCCTTGCGCGCCTTGACAAGATTGATCAATTCCTCCGCGCTCGGCCGCGCCCCCTCGCGCACGACCACCACCGCGGTGACGGCCTCGCCCCATTTGTCGTCGGGCACGCCGACGACGGCGACCATCGCGACGTCGGCATGCTGGGACAGCACGTCTTCGACCTCGCGCGGAAAGATGTTGAAGCCGCCGGAGACGATCATGTCCTTCTTGCGGTCGAGGATGAACATGTAGCCGCGCTCGTCCGCGCGCGCGATATCGCCGGTATGCAGCCAGCCGTTCTTCAGGGTTTCCGCGGTCTGCTCGGGCCGCTTCCAGTATCCGGCCATCACATGCGGCGCGCGCACGCAGATCTCGCCGGCCTGTCCGGTTTCGACTTCACGGTCGTCGTCGCCGAGAATTTTGACGCCGCAGGCGGCGATCGGAAATCCGCAGGACAGGAAGAGATCCGGCGTCTTCGGATCATGATCCGTCTTGCGCAGCACCGAGACCGGATAGCACTCGGTCTGTCCGTAAAGCTGCGAGAATACCGGGCCGATCCGTTCGATGCCCTCGACCAGCCGGCTCGGCGACATCGCCGAGGCGCCGTACAATAACAGTTCAAGCGAGGAGAGATCGGTCTTGTCGAGCGCCGGGTGGTCCAGCAGCACGTAGATCATGGTTGGCACGAACAGCGTGAAATTGATGCGCTCGCGCTCGATGGTCTTGAACACGGCGTCCGGATCGAAGCCTTTGAGCATGTGCACCGTGCCGCCGCGGATCAGCGACGGCAACACCTTGGTGCCGGCGACGTGGCTGATCGGCGCCACCGTGAGATAGCGCGGGTTATCCGGGATCTCGAAGTCGGACAGGATCGCGTTGGCGAAGCCGCCATACTCGCGATGATAGCGCAGCGCGCCTTTTGATTTCCCCGTGGTGCCGCCGGTATAGTTCAGCGTCGCGATGTCGTCGGGGCCGGCAAGACAACGCGGCGTCGCCGTGCCAGCGTGATCGACCGCGGCAAGCAGATCGACGCCGTAATTGGCGGGGCCGAGCGTGAAGACGTTTTTCAGGCTGGATGCCCCGCTTGCGAGGTCACCGCCGCGATCGCGGAACGTATCGGCGTCAATCACCAGTATCCGTGCTTCCGAATCCTCGATTTGAAAGAGCTGATCATCGAGCGACCCCAGCGGATGCAGCCAGGTGATCGCAAGTCTCGACAATTGCGCGGCGACGCCGGCGCACCAGGTGTCGGCGCGGTTGGCGGTGAGGAACGCCACGCGCGCGCCCGGCTCCAGGCCAAGTTGCATGAACACTTTCTGGAAGCGGCCGATCAATTCGGTGGCGCCGGCATAGGTGATCGATCCGCCCGGCCAGCTGAACGCGACCCGCGACGGATAGCGCGCCAGCGCCCGCAGCGTCTGCCCGCACACGGTCGGAAAGGCATAGAGCGGATCGGACATGGTTCCTCCAACTGGTTTTGTCGCCTGTTTTGGCGCTTGTTTTGTCGCTTGTTTTGTCTTGGGCCTTCGATCGTGCCAATGTTGCCGAACGCTAGCACAACGAAACAGGGGCGCGGAACTGCAAACCTCATCAGACCAGAAGGCCGCCGACTCGCTGGCACGCTTTCGCGATCGCCTGAGCCTGCCGCTGATCGCGGCGCCGATGTTCCTCGTCTCCGGCGTCGACCTTGTGGTGGCCGCTTGCCGCAACGGCGTGATCGGGGCGTTCCCGACGGTGAATTGCCGCAGCCCCGAACAACTCGATGATTGGCTCGGCGACATCGAAACCCAGTTGCAGCGTCATTCCGACGGAAGCGGAAAACCTGCGGCCCCGATCTGCCCGAACCTGATCGTGCACCGTTCCAACGCGCGGCTTGCAAGGGATCTGCAGGTGCTGCTGCGGCATAAACCCGAAATCGTCATCACCAGCGTCGGATCGCCCGCGCCCGTGCTCGCGGCCCTGCATGACGCTGGCTCCCTGGTATTCGCCGACGTCGCCAGCATCCGCCACGCCGAGCGCGCGGTGGAAGCGGGCGCGGACGGACTGGTACTGCTGACCGCCGGCGCCGGTGGTCAGACCGGCTGGCTCAACCCGTTTGTGTTCGTCCGCGCGGTACGGGCGTTCTTCGACGGGCCGGTCGTGCTGGCCGGAGGCATTGGCGATGGCCACGCATTGCGCGCGGCGCAGGCGCTCGGCTGCGATCTCGCCTATATGGGCACCAAATTCATCGCCACCCGGGAGAGCATGGCGGATGTCAGATACAAGGAGATGCTGGTCACGAGCAGCGCCGACGATATCCTGCTGACCACGGCCGTCACTGGCCTGCAGACCAATATGCTGCGGCCTTCGATCGCCGCCGCGGGCCTCGACCCCGACGACCTGCCGCAACGCGGCGCCATCGACATCGGCAAGGACATCGACGTCGGCGCGCGCGACAAGCGCCCCGCGCGCTGGCGCGATATCTGGAGCGCGGGGCATTCCACGTCGGGCGTGACCGGGGTGTTGTCGGTCGACGATCTCGTCGCGCGCACCCTCGCGGAGTATTGCGACGGCAAAGACACGAAGCGCCGTTAGCTCCCATCCAACTTGCGACCAAGCTTCCTGATCGGGTTGAACCGGCCGCGTCCGAAGTGGCTGTCGTCGCGGCGCCGGAGCGCGGGTCCGACGCAAATCCTCCGGGGCAAAGCGGCCGCGGGCGCAACCTTAACGAGCTGTTAACCATTCTCGCGCCAACAATCGTCTCCTGCGCCGTTTCCCCGCGCGTGCGGCGTGCCGCGCTGGAAACCGCCGTGAAGGGATGGGACATGAATTTCGAGGCACTTTTTGCAAAAACCCCGGCAACCATCGAGGAGATCAGGGCCCGCGTCGCCTACGCGCTCGACCGCCACCCGCTGTGCCGCACCGTGCAATTCGACATCGTCAGCATGCCCCGCACCAGCAGGGGCGGCAACTGGACCATCAGTTTGCAGGCGGTCGCGCCCGACGCGTTGTGGGAGGCGTCCGATATCGTCGCCGATATCCAGGACGCCTACGATCTCGCCGCCGCGGCTTGATTTTCCGCGCAGCGCCGCTGGTTTGCTGCCTGCAGATGAGGCGGTCGCCCCCGCCTCGGCACGGTTAAGCCTTAATTAGCTCCCAGTTTTCGGCAAAGTGATCGTGGTTCGTCGATGAAAACGGAGAGCGGCTTGACCCGAGCAATTACCCTGATCGTGCTGATCTGTTTCCTCGTTGTCGGCGCGGCCGCTACCAGCATTCTCGGCAATGACGGCGCGTGGGTGGCCCGGTCGGAGATGGCTTCGCCTGTTGTCGAGGGCCCCGTCGCGAACAGGGAAAGCAAGAAGGACAGGCTGGCGGTCGCTACCGCAACGCTGGCATCGGCGGCGCTGGCAGCGTACCAACCGCCGCAAACCGTCGCGGCCCTGAGCGAGCCGCTGCGGCAAGCCTTTGCATCCGCCGATCCGGTCGATATCGAAATGCCGAAGATGATCGCAGCGCCGGCGACGATGCCGGCTGCGCCGCCAAAGCCGAAGGTTGCCAGCAAGCCGCCAGCGCAGAAATCCTACGCGCTGCTCAGCGACGGGCAGATCGCCGGCATCAAGGAACGCCTGAAACTTTCCTCGTCGCAGGAATCCTATTGGCCGGCGGTGGAAAACGCGCTGCGCGCGGTGGCCCGCAAGATTCACACAACCCGCCAGACCGACCCCAACGCGACCGGCACGCCGATCGATCCCGAAGCCGAGGAAGTCCAGCAGCTGAAATCCGCTGCGATGCCGCTGTTGTTTCAGCTGCGCGAAGACCAGAAGCGCGAAGTGCGCGCGCTAGCCCGCCTGATCGGGCTGGAAAAAGTAGCGTCGATGATTTGAATCGAGACGGACGCCGCAGGGCTTCGTCTCGTTGTGACGCCTGATCGACGCGGGCAGCGGCGCGCGCCCTCACCACAAATTCTTGCCGTCGATCACGGTGACCGGTGCCTCCGCGGCATCGAAATCGTCAAACAGTCGCGCATTCACGGCGTACCTGCGGGTTGTTCCATCCCATTTGCCGTCGGGTTGAAACGCCGGACTGTCCGAAAAGACAGCGCATCCGCAGCTCGGACAAAAGTTATGTGCCACCAGTTTTGAATTCCAGCGGTACGTCACGACGTTGCCGGCCGGCGTCGTCAGCTTGAATTGGTGCGGCTGAAAATACGCATGGAGCGCGCCGCGTTAGGCGCAGAACGAACACGTGCAGCGTGTCAAATTTTCGGGAATCTCGCCCTCGATCTCGAACGCGTTCCCGCCGCAATGGCAACTGCCGGTAATGGGCATCACGATGCTCCCTTTGAATTTCGAGGCTTGCAGACTCGCATAGTTTGCGCAGCGGCAACGCGCGCGCAACCGTTCGTGATGGTGTCGCAACCATCCGGCGGTGCGCCCGGTTCCCGGATGTTCACAGATACCGGACGCGCCGGAACATCAGAACAGGTTGAGCGTTGCCCGCCGGAAGGGAGACCACATATGCGCACTTCGATGGCTTATTTTGCAGGAGCCGGAACCGTTATCGCCGCGATCGTCGGCGGTGTCGGCGGCGGTCTTCTGATCGCGGACATGATCAGTCCCAAATCCCCCAAGCAAGCCGCTGAATTGACCCGGCTGGAGCGGCGCATGTCGCCGGAGCCGATCCAGGCCGCGGCGGGGCCGTCGGAACCCGTGCCATATCTGGTGGCGCCCCAGCCATCGGCACCCAATCCCGCCACAGCGGCAGTCCCAGCTCCAACGCAGGCGAAGACGCAAGCTGATAATTCCGCGCCGACACCCGCTTCACCGGTTGACACCGCAGCAGGATCAAAGCCGGCAGTTTCGCCTGCGCAACCCGCTGCTGCAACGACCCAGGCAGCGGCGCGCGAGCAAACTGCTGCCCCCCAAACTGCTACCTCAGAGGAGGCCTTGGCCAAGCCGCGGGACGCCGACGTGAAGCGGACCACGGAAAAGCGGCGGGTCGATCGTCGCCAGCAATGGACCGAAAGGCGCCGCTATCAACAGAGAGAAGACCAGGAGTTGCGAGCGGTCGAGGACAGAGTGAGGGAAGAAACCGAGCCGAGGCGAGAATTCAGGGTCAGGGAAGAAACCGCGCCAAGGCGCGAGTTCGCGGTAGAGCCCGTAAGGATCGAGACGCCTCTGATAAGGCTGTTCGGTTCGGAATAAAAATCTTGGCTTTGACGGGTCACGGCAGTAGCGCCTCGGATGCGTTGGTGCCTTGGCCGGAATCGAACATCCACGAACAACGAATAAGGCCTTCTGCAAGCCATCCGACCGCGCATTCACTGCCTTAGTTGCGCGATTCTTGGTGCCAAGATCTTTGACGCCAAGATCTTTGGCGCCAAGTCAGGCTAGTTCGCATCGCGGACCAATGGCGCCTCCAGCGCCGCCATCGAAGTCGCTTGTGAGTTCATCGCAGACGTAACCCCCAGCCCTCGATGCTGAATGCGCCAGGCGCGCACATGTTTGCTGCTTTTCCCGCGGGGAATGCTGTGGCATGATGGCGCAAACAAGAGCCGGAAAGGCTTAAAGCCAGGGGAGGGGTCCAACATGGATGAGCGTACTTCGCTATCTCGACGCAAGCTGCTGCACGCACTGGCCGGTACCGGCGTCATCGCCGCGGCCGACCTTGCCTGGTGGGATGCTCCGTACATTGGCCCGCGCAAGGCCTGGGGCGCCGAGCCGGTACGCTTTCAGTGGAGCGTTCCAGAGCCGACGCGCATCGCGCTGATGAACTCGCTGGCCGAGCGCTTCAATCAGTCGCAAAAAGATTTCGCGGTGCAGATCGAATACGTGCCGCAGGCGCAGGCGCGTCAGAAGCTTATCAGTTCGATCACTGGCGGAAGTCCGCCCGATCTCTGCCAGGTCTGGGACAACTGGGTCGGCCAGTTCAACGGCATGGGCGCGGTCGAAGACATCACCGCGCGCGCGAAGTCCTGGAAGCACTACGCGGACGTGGCGCCGACGGCTTGGCAAACCGTGACCATCAACAACCAGATCATATCGCTTCCGCTCGCCGTGACGCTCGACGGGATCTACTACCGCACCGACCGTCTGAAAGAGCTCGGCCTCAAGGAGCCGACGCCGGACTGGACCTGGGACGAGTTTCTTGCCATCGCGAAAGCCTTCACCAAGGCGGACAAGAACCAGTACGGCTACGGGATGCGCGGCGGCGGCACCTGGGCGCTGCTCTATCCGAGCGAATTCGCCTACGCCAACGGCGCCGAAGTGCTCAAGGACGGCAAGGTGGTGATCAATTCGAAGGAAGCCGTCGACGCGCTTGCCTGGTATCTCGACCTCGCGCTCAAGCACAAGGTCACGCCGCCGAGTGCCGCCACCGACGGCTTCGTCGAAATCGTAGAGACCTTCGGGCGCGGCGTCACCAGCATGTACCAGCACAATTCCGGCTCCAGCGGCCAGCAGAAGAAGAACGTCGGCGCCGACAAGTTCGCCACGCTGCCGTTGCCGGTCGGCCCGGCGAACAAGCGCGCCTCGTTCTGGTTCTCCGAGACGCTCACCATGTTCAAGGGCGCCAAGAACAAGGAAGGCGCCTGGCAATTCATGAGCTTCATGCTCGAGGACGAGCCGAGCCTGAAATACAACTCGACGCTCGGCCTGCTGCCGGCGCGCCAGTCGATCCTCAAGCAGCCGGAATTTGCCAACGACCCGGCGCTTGCCGGCTTCGTGAACTCCTTCGGTATAGGGATCGTCAGCCCGTATCTCGCCTACCCCGGCTGGGGCGGCAAGATCGACTCCGATGGCGTGCCGCTGATCCAGCAGGCGATCCTTGGAAAGATCTCCGCGAAAGATTGCCTCGACCGCTTCGCCGACATCCTGAAGAAGGAAATGTCGTAGAGCATGATCCGGAAAAGCATGCCCTCGGGCCACGACCCGATGGGTGGGGTACCGGTTTTCCCTCGCAACAAACGCGAAGCGTTTGCGCGGAGATCACGCTCAAACAGAAGACAGAGCGCGATGACGAAGAAAAGTCATCACGATCTAAGTCGGGAACCATCATGACCACGCTTTCCCTCGCAAAACCCCGGCCCCGCAGGCTGATCAGCTGGCGGGTGCGCAAGCTCTTGATCGGCTATTCATACCTGGTCCCGGCCGCGCTATGCATGCTCGCGACCGTCGTGGTGCCGATCATCCTCGCGATCAAGATGAGCCTCTATGCGGATGTCTTGTACAAGCCCGCGGACTACCGCTTCATCGGGCTCGGCAACTACGTCCGCCTGGTTCAGGATCCTGTGTTCTGGCTGTCGCTGTGGAATTCCGTGGTCTGGGTGTTCGGCTCGGTGATCCTGCAATTCGTGTTCGGATTTGCAGCCGCACTGCTGCTGCAGCAGGCCTTCAGGGGGCGCGCCTTGGTGCGCACGCTCACTTTGCTGCCCTGGATCATCCCGGGAGTCGTGGTGGGACTGATCTGGCAGTGGCTCTATCAACCGAACTACGGCGTCATCAATGACCTCTTGATCCGCGTCGGCTGGATGCATGAGCGCCTCGCCTGGCTCTCGTCGCCGGACACCGCGATGGCGGCGGTGGTCTTCGCCAATGTCTGGCGCGGGATCCCGTTCTTCGCCATCATGCTGCTGGCGGGGCTCCAGTCCGTGCCGGACGAGCTTTACGAAGCGGCCCATGTCGATGGCGCCGGCGTGCTGGCCCGTTTCTGGCACATCACCTTGCCGTTGCTGCGGCCGATCATCGTCGTCGCGACGGCGACAAGGATCATCTGGACATTCAACTATGCCGACTTGATTTTCGTCATGACCGGCGGCGGCCCGGCCAACGCCACCCAGATCACCTCGACCTATACCTTGCTGCAGGCTTATTCGAGCCTCGACTTCGGTTATGCCGGCGCGCTCTCGGTCGTCCTGCTCGTCGTGATGCTGGTGTTCACGGCGCTCTATCTCCGCATCACCAAGGGCGTCGAGGAAACCTGAATGAAACGTCGCCACGCCCCGAGCGACCTTGCCGAGCGATTGTTGGCCGGCCCCGTTGTCTGGATCGGCCTTGCGATGCTGGCCGCGTTTGCGCTCGGGCCGTTCATCTGGATGTTGCTCACATCGCTGAAGGATCGCCAGGAACTCTACGCGACGCCGCTGCAGTACTTGCCGGTGCACCCCACCTTCGAGAATTATGTCGATGCCTGGACCTCGCCGGTGACACCATTCAGCCGTTTCTTTCTCAATAGCCTGTGGGTGTGTTCGGTCACGATGGTCTTAACCACGGTGGTATCGGTGCTTGCCGGCTATGCCATCGCCCGCTTTCGTTTCGCAGGAAGAGATGCGCTATTGCTGATCTTTCTTGCCACCCAGATGTTTCCGAGCGTTCTCTTGATCGCCCCGCTGCTGACGCAATGGCGCGCGCTCGGCCTGATCGATACCTACCAGGCGCTGATCTACTCGAATTTCTCGTTCACGGTGCCGTTCACGGTCTGGATGATGGTCGGCTATTTCAGCTCCATACCGCGCGACCTCGAGGAAAGCGCGATGATCGACGGCTGCAATCATTTCACAGCGCTGTGCCGCATCGTGTTGCCGCTGGCGGCCCCCGGCATCGCGGCAACCGCGATTTTTGCTTTCGTCGTATCCTGGAGCGAGCTTTTGTTCGCGATATCGTTCACGACACAGACCAGCATGCGCACGCTGTCGGCCGGGCTGCTCTACATGGTCGGGCAGTACGAGGTGCAGTGGGGGCCGCTATCGGCCGGCGTCATCTTGAGCACCGTCCCGGTGGCCGTGCTGTTCAGCTTCCTGCAGCGGCATTTGATCCACGGGCTCACCGCGGGCGCGGTGAAAGGATGAGGGCTGGTTCAGACTAGTCTAGATCCCTGCTGGCGGGTAACCTGCGTCGCTTCGTTACGATAACGCCGGGATGGCTTGCCAACCGAAGCTGCGAAGCAGCGTAGATTGGTGCCCGGGCCGGAATCTGGGGGCGCAGCATCGGCACGATCAGGATGCTGCGATAGCCCGATGTTCGCTGCAGTTCGCTGTATCCGCCGGAGACCAGCACATCCGGCTCATGCACGACGCGCCGCTCGCGGATGGCGACCGAGATCAGATTGTTGCTGGTGAG
>DATHHQ010000778.1:0-7472 GCA_035490095.1 Bradyrhizobium sp. | reverse complement strand
GACCGAAATCGCCAATACGCTCGGCATCCTCAGGCCGAATTTCGTGGCGATGCTCGATGGCCTGGAGAGCCGCGATTTGTGCACGCGGATGCGGTCGACCAACGATCGCCGCTCCCACATCCTGATGCTGACCGACAAGGGACGGGCGGTGCTGGCGCGCGCCAAGAAGCTGGTCGCCTCCAAGCATGAAGCACGTCTCAACGAGTTACTGGGGCCCGTCAACCGCGCCGCGCTGCTGACGATGCTGGCGAAGATTGCGCGGGAGTTCTAGATTTCGCAATCGTGGCTGTCGTCCTGAGATGCGCTTCGCCATCAGCGACGTGGGTGAATGCGATCAGGCCGCGACGATGCGGCCGGGAGGCTTTTGGGCCTCGCGCCCGGAAAGGAACAATCGCTCGATTTCATGCGCGGGGAGCGGCTGACTGAACAGGAATCCCTGCATCTCGGTACATCCTTCGGATGTAATCCTGTCGAGCTGTTCCCTGGTTTCCACGCCTTCGGCAGTGGCCGTCATGCCCATTCCGTTGGCGAGCGCCGCGACCGCCCGCACGATATTGAGCGAGCCTGTATTGTCCGCAATATCCTTTACGAACGACCGGTCAATCTTGATCTTGTCGAACGGAAAACACTGAAGATAGGTAAGCGAGGAATATCCGGTGCCAAAATCGTCCATTGCGATCCGAACGCCGAGCGCTCGCAATTGGTGAAGGACGTCGAGTGTCGTTTCCTTGTTCTCCAGCAGGACGGTTTCGGTAATTTCGATCTCCAGCCGGGTCGGATCCAAGCCCGAGTTGGCGAGTGCGCCAACGATGACTTGCATAAGGCCAGCGTTACGGAATTGAACCGCCGAGATATTGACGGCAACCCGAAGGTCTCCTGGCCATCGTGCGGCGGCGGCGCATGCCTGCCGGATGACCCACTCCCCCAGCGGGACAATAAAGCCGATCTCTTCCGCCAGCGGAATGAATGTGACCGGAGCGATCATTCCTTGCGTTGGATGGTTCCAGCGAAGCAGGGCCTCGAATCCGCTGATTTCATTGTTCACCAGATTGACGACCGGCTGGTAGTAGAGCTCGAACTCGCCGGCGGGCAGCGCCCTGCGCAGCTCCTGTTCCATGATGCGGCGGGATTGCATTTGCAAATCCATCGCGGACTCAAAAAAGCGGAATGTGCCGCGTCCGTCGCCTTTCGCCCGGTATAGCGCGAGATCCGCATTCCGCAGCAGCTTATCCGCACTCGATCCGTCGCCGGGACCGACCGCAATACCGATGCTGGCGCCGATGACAGCCTGCTGGCCGTCAAGGTCGTAGGGCTCGCTCATCAGCCTGATGACGCGTTGCGCAAGACAGGTTGCGTCGGCGGGGTCTGCGATGGCGGACTGGACGATCACGAATTCATCTCCGCCCATCCGGGCGATCGTATCGGTCTCCCGGACTAGTCCACGCAACCGGTCCGCGACTATTCTCAGGAGCTTGTCACCGGCGGGATGGCCAAACGTATCGTTCACGGCCTTGAACTGGTCGAGGTCAAGGTGATGAACCGCCACCATTTGCTCGGGATCAGTCTTGTCTAACGCGTGTTCGAGCCGCTCGTTCAACAACACCCGATTGGCGAGGCCGGTAAGCGAGTCGTGGTGCGCCATATATTCGATCTTGACCTCGGATCGCCGCTGCTCGGTGATGTCTTCATGGGTGGCAACCCAGCCGAAGTCGGGCATCGGCCGATGACGAATCCTGAAGGTGCGCCCGTTGCGCAGTTCGACGATGCTCTCCGTTGGTTTGGCAGATATCGCAACGTTGGCGCGCCAGTGGAGGTACTCGTCCCTGGACATCGCGGGAAAGCTTCCCGCCTCAAAGCGCATGTCGACAATTTCGGTCAGGGAGGTGCCGGGACCAACGCGGTCGGGCGGAAGATCGTACATCTCGATGTAGCGGTCGTTGCACACGATCAGTCGGTGTGCCGCGTCGAAGAAGCATAGGCCCTGCGACATGTTGTTGATCGCGGTGTCGAATTGCAGGTTTCGTATCCGCAGGTCTTCTTCCTGCGCTTTGCCAAGGTCGTACTGCGTTTTCAGACGAGCGCTCATTTCCTCGCGCCCGGTGACGTCCTCATGAGTGGCCATCCCGCCGCCGTCCGGCATCGGATAAACGGTATAGATAATGATCCGGCCATCCGTGAATTCCTGGACAATGGTGGCTGGAACGGCGGCATTTCCAACGCGCTCCCGGATGTATTCGTCGGGCTTTGAAAGCACCTTGAGTCCCAAATTCAGTCGGTGCTGGATCAGATTGCTGATGGGAGTCCCGGGCTTTACTTGCTCGGATGCAAGTCCATAGATTTCCAAATACCGCGTGTTGCAGAATACGACTTCACGCTTGTTGTCGAAGATAATGAGTCCGAGCGACAGATTGTTGATAGCCTGCTCGAGAAGCCGGCTCGGGTGAGCCGGCTCCGGATCGATGGCGCCCTCGATTGAATTCACCATTCGGCGTTTCCCCCGCCGCGGTTTTGCAGCGCTCCGGCAATCGGATCGCTCCATTAGAGGCCGAAGCGGGTGAAATGCATCGTAGAGACATGCGTAGTTCCCGCAGGTTCCTCGGAATTCGCTCAACAAAAGGTTAATGTTCTCGGCTATCGGGGATCGGCCGGTGGCGGGACGAAAGCCCCTTCGCCGCCAAGCATCCAGCCCCCTCATCCCTGCGTAACGGCTTCGCCGTTATCGCTGGAGGAGCGGCCTCTTGGTCGCGTCTCGAAGGATGGGGAATGATCAGCCTCATGGTTCGAGACGCGCGAAGACGCGCTCCTCACCATGAGGGTCATCACTTCCCGTCCACCAGTATCACCCTGATATCGTTGACGTTGGTGAGGGTGGGACCGGTCAGCAGCAGATCGCCGGTGGCGGCGAAGAACGCCGTGGCGTCGTTGTTGTCGAGATAGGCGCCTGCGTCGAGGCCGAGCGATGCCATCTTCGCGAAGGTGTTTTGGTCGATCATCGCGCCTGCCGGATCGGTCGCGCTGCCCGCGCCGCCGTCGGCGCCGTCGGTATCACCGGCCAATGCCGAAATGCCGGAGGCGTTCTTGAGAAGGCCGGCCAGCGCCAAGGCGTATTCCTGGTTGGGGCCGCCGCGACCGTGGCCGCGCACGGTCACGGTGAGTTCGCCGCCCGACAGGATCGCGACACGCTTGCCTTCGGTGCGCGCCTGCAACGCGAGTTGGGCGTGATCGGCCGCGACGCTGCGCGCCTCGCCTTCGAGGTCGGCGCCGAGATCGACGATCGCGTAGCCGGCGTCGCGTGCCACCTTGATCGCGGCTTCCAGCGACGCCTTCGGCCGCGCGATCAGTTCGAAATGCGCGCGCGCAAAAGCAGGATCGCCGGGCTTGCAGCTCTCGTTGGCGGGCTCATCGAGCGCGCGGCGAACGGCATCGTCGACCTGGAGGCCGTATTTTGCGACGATGGCGCGCGCGTCGGCGAGCGTGGTCGGATCCGGCACCGTCGGTCCCGATGCGATCGCGGACGGATCGTCGCGCGGAACGTCGGATATCGCCAGCGTCACGATCTCGGCGCGGTGGCCGGCGCGCGCGAGCCGGCCGCCTTTGATCCGTGACAGGTGCTTGCGAACGGTATTGACCTCGCCGATCGGCGCACCCGAACGCAACAGCGCCCGGGTTACCTGCTGCTTCTGCGCGAACGATACGCCGTCGGCCGGCGCGATCCAGTTCGCGGAGCCGCCGCCCGACAGCAGCACCAGCAGGAGATCGTCGACATCGGCTTCCTGCGCCAGTTGCAAACTGTCGTCCGCGCCCTTCAGTCCAGCCGCATCGGGCACCGGATGGCCGGCTTCGATCACCCTGATCCGCCGCGTCGGCACGCCATGGCCGTGGCGGGTGGTTGCGATGCCGGTTAGCCGCGATGGCGCAAGGCCAAGTTCGTCGAGATAGTGCCGCTCCGCGGCCGCGGCCATCGCGGCCGCAGCCTTGCCGGCGGCCAGACAGATCACCCGGCCTTTCGGCACGGGGCGCAGATGCGCGGCAAGCGCGATGTCGGGATGCGCGGCGGCGACGGCGGCATCGAAGATCGCGCGGAGGAGGGGACGTCTGTCGGTCATCGTCTGCCTTCACGGGATTTGAGATGGAAACATGCGACGCCGGTTATCCATCCGTTTCCGGCAAAAGAAAACCCCCGCAGCGATGCTGCGGGGGTAATCGAGTTTCAGGTAGCCAGGTCCCGGCTCTGCGGCGCAGCGCGTGAAGTACGCTGCACCGCGTCCGGGACACGCGGCGTTGCTGCCGAACGTCAGCCGCCGACGTCGGCGCTGATGATGTCGCCGAACAGCTCCCACTTTTCGCCCTTGAACTTCATCAGCTGAAGCTGGCTGATTGGCGCGAAATCGTTGGGACCGGTGTTGATCTTGATGCCGGGCAGCAGGACTTCGGTGCGGAAATCCTTCAAGCTCGCCGCCTGCTTCATGATGTTTTCGCGGGTGAGATTGTCGCCGCAGGCCTGAAGAACCTTCACCAGGGTCTGCGAGACGCCGTAGCCGACGACGACGGAACCGTCGAGCTTGTTGCCTTCCGGAAAATCCTTCTCGAGGAAGGCATAGAATTCCTTCATGCCGGGGTCGTTGTTCCACTGCGGATCGGAAGCGTCCTTCAGATAGGCGGCGGAGATGATGTCCTGCGAGTTTTCGTAGCCGGCCGGCTTGATCACGCTACCGACCGAAGCCGAAACGTTGTTGAGGAAGTGCACCGGCTTCCAGCCGATCTCGGCCATTTTCTTGATGGCCTGGGCGGCGAATTTCGGCGTCGAGATGTTGACGAAGATGTCGGCGCCGGTCGATTTAAGCTTGACGATATGGTTGTCGACCGTGGGCTCCGTGGTCTCGAAGCTTTCCTCGGCGACGATCATCGAGGCGGCCTTGTCGCCGAGGCCGTCCTTCAGGCCCTTCAGATAGTCCTTGCCGTAATCGTCATTCTGATAAAGCACGGCGATTTTGGTGCCGGGCTTTTCCCTGAGAATATACTTGGCGTAGATCTGCGTTTCGCTCTGGTAGTTCGGCTGCCAGCCCATGGTCCAGGGAAAGTCCTTGGGGTCGTTCCACTTGGTGGCGCCGGTGGCGACGAACAGTTGCGGCACCTTCTTCGAATTCATGTATTTGTGAATCGCGGAATTCGGCGGCGTGCCGAGCGAATTGAAGACGAACAGAACCTCGTCGCTTTCCACCAGTTTGCGCGCCTGCTCGACCGTCTTCGGCGGGCTGTAGCCGTCGTCATAGCTGATGAAATTGATCTTGCGGCCGTTGATGCCGCCGGCATCGTTGATCTTCTTGAAGTAGGCGGCTTCGGTCTTGCCGATCACCCCATAGGCGGAAGCAGGCCCGCTGTAGGGCATGATGTTGCCGATCTTGATTTCGGTGTCGGTGGCGCCGGTGTCGTATTTCTTCTGCGCGAGCGCGCCGCTGCTGGACGCGGCAAGCACCGCGAACGCAGCCGAAACGATAGCAATCCTATTGATGGTAGCAGGCATTACGGTCTCCCTGTTTCATTGATTTGGGCGGCACTTGTCATGGCCTTCCTGATCGAAAGCTCTTGTTGACCCTGACGCCCGATTACCATCTTGCCGGGGCGCTCACAAGAAAAAGCCCCCCGCGCGATACGCAAGGGGCTGCTTCTTTAGTAGTCAGTTAACGAATGCGTCAGCCGCCGACGTCCGCGCTGATGGTGTCGCCGAAGCGCTCCCATGTGTCGCCCTTGAAGCGCATCAGCTGCAACTGCGAAAGCGGGGCAAAATCGGTGGCGCTGGTGTTAACCTTGATGCCGGGCAACAGGCCGCCGAGTTCGAGGTCCGTGACGCCGGCGGCCTGCTTCATGACGTTCTCGCGGGTGAGGTTGTCGCCGCATTGCTTCAGCACATGGACCAGCGTCTGCGTGACGGTGTAGCCGTAGATCACCGAAGCGTCGGTGCGATTGGCCTCCGGAAAATATTTGTCCAGAAACTCGTTCCAGGCCTTCATGCCGGCATCGTTCTTCCACTGTGGGTCGGTCGGGTCCTTGAGGTAAGCCGACGAGATGATGCCCTGAGCGTTTTCCGGGCCCGCCGGAGTGATAACGCCGCCGATCGAACCGCTGACATTGTTGAGGAAGTGAACCGGCTTCCACTGCACTTCAGCCATCTTCTTGATTGCCTGGGCTGCGAATTTAGGGCTGGCAACGTTGATGAAGACGTCGGCGTTGGTCGACTTGAGCTTTACGATGTGAGTGTCGATGGTCGGCTCCGAGGTCTCGTAGCTTTCCTCGGCGACAATCATCGAGGCCGCCTTGGCGCCGAGACCGTCCTTCAAACCTTTCAGGTAGTCCTTGCCGTAGTCGTCGTTCTGGTAGATCACCGCGATCTTGGCGTTCGGGTATTCCTTGAGGATGTATTTGGCGTAGATTTGCGTCTCGCTCTGGTAGTTCGGCTGCCAGCCCATGGTCCACGGAAATTCCTTGGGATCGTTCCATTTGGTGGCGCCGGTGGCGACGAACAGTTGCGGTATCTTCTTGGCGTTCATGTATTTCTGGATCGCTGAATTCATCGCGGTGCCGAGCGAATTGAAGATCAGCAGCACTTCGTCGCTCTCGACCAGCTTGCGCGCCTGCTCGACCGTTTTCGGCGGGCTGTAGCCATCGTCGTAGCTGACGAAGTTGATCTTGCGGCCATTGATGCCGCCCTCGGCATTGATCTTCCTGAAATAGGCCTCTTCGGTCTTGCCGATCACGCCGTAGGCGGAGGCGGGTCCGCTGTAGGGCATGATGTTGCCGATCTTGATTTCGGTATCGGTGGCGCCGACGTCGTATTTCTTTTGCGCGAGCGCGCCGCTGCTTGACGTCGCGAGTACGATGAACGCAGCCGAGGCAATCGCGAGTCTGCTGGTGGCAACAGGCATTCCGAATTCTCCCATGTTGATCGTGCTTGTGCGCACGTTGTCTTGTTGATTGGAAATTTCTTGGGAAGCGACTGGATTGAATACCATTTGGCGGCGGCCATCAAGAAAAAGCCCCTGCGGCGAGGGGGCAGGGGCTGCTTGCTTTGTCGTCAGCCGGCCCGAACAGGCATCCGGGCCGGCAAAGCGTCAGCCGCCAACATCGGCGCTGATGATCTCGCCAAAGCGTTCCCAGGTCTCGCCCTTGAACTTGATGAGCTGCAGTTGCGAGAGCGGCGCAAAGTCGGTGGCTGACGTGTTGACCTTGATGCCGGGCAACAGGCCGCCGAGTTCGAGGTTCTGGATGCTCGCGGCCTGCTTCATGATGTTTTCGCGGGTGAGGTTGTCGCCACAGTTCTTCAACACGTGGACGACGCCTTGCGCGACGGTGTAGCCGTACATCAGATTGGCATCGATCCGGTTGCCCTCGGGGAAATACTTGGCGAGGAACTCGTCGAAGGCCTTCATGCCGGCATCGTCCTTCCACTGCGGATCGGACGTATCCTTCAGGTA
>DATHHQ010000777.1:0-5089 GCA_035490095.1 Bradyrhizobium sp. | reverse complement strand
TGCGCGCCGGCCTGATCATGGTCCTGATCGGCGCGATTTTCCTCATAGCGGCGCTCGGCATGATCCTGCAGGCGCTGGTCAGCATCCTGATCAATTCGGGCGTTTCGCCGCCCGTGGCCATCCTGCTAGTCGCCGGCGGCTCAGCCGTGATCGGCCTGGTGCTCTTCTTGATGGGCCAGAAACGGCTCAACCCGGCCGAACTCTCGCCCGATCGTACCCTCAACTCGCTGTCTCGCGACAGCCGCATGGTCAAGGAGACTCTGTCATGACATCGAGCGTCCAATTGCAGCGCGAAGCCAACGCCGCGCGCGTCGGCCTTGCCGATACGCTTGGCCAACTGCGCGACGGCGTGGCGCCGTCGGCCCTTTCCGGTGAGGCCATCGCTCTCGTGAAGGACAGTGGCCTGTCGATCCTGAAGTCCCTGGCCGATTCCGCCCGCGCCAATCCCGTGCCGGCCCTGCTGATCGGCGCTGGCCTCACCATGCTGCTCACCCGCACCACGGGAAGCGACGTGATGGGCGTGGCGACCTCCACCTTGAAGAGCGCCGCTGCCACCGGCGCCGATGCCGCTCGCACTGCCGCCTCGGGCGTTGCCGGCGCTGCCACCAGCGCCGCCTCGGGTATCGCCGGAGCGGTCTCCAGCGCAGCCTCGAATGTCGCCGGGGCGGCGTTGGGCACGGCCGGTGCCGCCAAGGACGCCGTGAAAGGTGCCGCCGACCGCACGGCAAATGCCGTCATGGATGCGGCGGGCACCGCGGCCGACGGCATGGCGTCGGTCAAGGACAGGCTTCAGTCGGGCCTCGACTCGGGCAAGACCGAGGTCGATGCACGACGCCAGCAGGCCGGCGAACTGGCCGATAGCTTGACGGGCCAGGCGCAGACCGTGGCGCAGCAAGCGCGGCAGAACTTTGCCCGCCTGATCGAGGAGCAGCCGATTCTGATGGCGGCTCTGGGGGCGGCCCTCGGCGCCGCCGTCGGTGCCGCGTTGCCGCTGTCCCAGTCCGAGAAGGACCTGATGGGATCGACCGGCGCAAAGGCCATCGACATCGGCCGCGGTGCGCTCGCCAACGCGGCCGACGTCGTGCGCAAGGAAGCCTCCGCCGCCGACGTCGGCGCCAAGATGGGCCAGCTCGCTGACAAGGTCGTGCAGCAAAGGATAACTCAATAGGCCTTGGGTTGCGACGACAATTCGAAACTCCCGCAACCGCCGCGCCTGCATTTAATGCGTTGGCATTGTGAACTGCTTCACACAAGTGATCGCCGAAAAGGGATAAGCTGACGAGGTTCCTGGTGGGTGTCATGATTCTTGAATCACAAGACCTGATTCGCCTGCATCCCTTGTTCGGCGCCCTTACGGACGGTGAAACACGGGAGCTGCTAAAATGTGCGCTCATCAAGCGTGTTGCGGCGGGAGACGTCGTGTTTCGCAAAGACGACCCGGGCGATGGCCTCTATGGGGTTTTGACCGGAAGTGTCCTTATTGTCGTCGAGTCGCTGGAGGGCAAGGAGCTGGTTCTCAACAAGCACGATGCCGGTGAGCTCTTCGGCGAAATTGCCCTGCTGGATGGCGAAGGGCGCAGTGCGGCGGCGATAGCTCACGAGGCGTCGGAGCTGCTCTTCCTCGGGCGCGATAATCTCCTGGCCTTCCTTCGGGCGCGGCCCAAAGCAATGATTCGCATCATCGCTCTTCTTTGTGCCCGCTTGCGGCGGTCCACCAATCTTTTCGAAGATTCTACTTTCCTGAGCGTACCCACTCGGCTGGCCAAACAGATAGTCGCGTTGATCCAAGGATACCAACCACGCGAGAAATCCAAGGCAGCCCCTACTCTCAATATCTCGCAAATGGAACTGGCCCGAATGCTGGGGGTCTCGCGCGAGATCGTGGGTAAGCAACTTGCGGTCTGGCGAGAGGCCGGCATCGTTGAAGTGGGACGCCGCCGCTTGACCGTCCTCGACGGGCGCGCGCTCGAGCAGCTCATTGCTGGCGGCCAACGGGGACCTCAGTGAATTGCTGATCTGCCGTCTTCAAAAATATTCTCTTCATTGTGTGAAGGACTTCGCAAAGCGCAGCCGAGACTCCTGTCATGCTTCGATCGTCCTAACAGGAGGAAGTCATGCAAAATAAGATTATCATCGCGACCGCTGCCGCGCTGTTCGCAGCCAGTGCATTCGCTGCGAATGCGCAGACGTCGTCGAGCCCCAGTGGCTCCGGTATGACGAGCAAGGATTGCAAGGGCGTCAACGCCTGCAAGGGCCAAAGTGCCTGCAAGTCTGCCGCCAATGCTTGCAAGGGCCAGAATGCCTGCAAGGGTCAAGGTTGGGTCTCGGTCGGCTCGGCGATCGAGTGCACCGTGCTGCAGTCAAAGTAAGCATCATCTGTTGGCAGCCGAGCCGGTGCCACGAAGCGGGCGCCCCGGGAGGCCGGTGGCGCCCGCAGGAGCCGGCGGCGGGAGTCGGATTACGCCGCTGATGTCCAGGCCCGACATGACACCGCTCCGTTACGGGAGAGTCGAATGGCGATGTTGCGCATGATAGCAGGCGGCACAACGCCGATCGCTGCCGTGCTCTCGCACCAGGCCGTGCAGGCGCAGACCGCCCAACAGTGCGACTTGCGCTACGCAAGAGCCGATGTCCCGGTGGATCTGGAACCGGAAATTCTGATCAGCGGCTGCACGGCGGTTATCCAGTCCGGCAATCGCAGCGGCCATGATCTGGCGATGGCGTTCATTATCCGCGGTCTTGGTTTTGCAAGGACTTTGCAGTTCGAGCGCGCGTTCGAGGACTTCAACGAGTCGATCGGCCTCGATTCAACTTGTGCGCCGGCGTACCACCATCGCGGCAACATGTACTTGGGAAAAGGTGAAATCGAGCGCGCCGGGCAGGACTTCGATCAGGCGGCCCGGCTGAAACAGCGAGAGGCCGAACTTGGCGTCGAGGAACTCTGATCGATGGGACGACATGACCAGGCGCGTACAGCCAATGGCTTGCTTAACGCGGCCTGGAGTTCAGTTCCGCCGGGATGAGGTTGGAGTGGAATCTTGGTTCTTCAAATGATGGAGGAACGACATGGCCAGGATAATCCGCCGTCGAACAGCTATCGCGACAGCGATCGCAGGCGCAGCCCTTGCTGCCCCGATGCTCGCCCGGCGCGGTTGGGGCGGGGACAGTTATCCAAACAGTAAGACCAGGCGCATCGTCGTGCCCTTCGCGGCGGGCGGTACCGCGGACTGCCTCGGTCGCGTCGTCGCACAGATTCTTGCCGAATCGACGAGCTCGACCTTCGTCATCGAAAATCGCACCGGCGCCGGCGGCAATGTGAGCGCGGAGATCGTCGCCAAGGCCGCGCCCGACGGGCAGACGCTTCTCCTGGGCACGCTCGGGACCGCCGTCACGAACCAGTACCTTTACAAATATGTACCCTATGACAGCGAGTGGAGTTTTACGCCCATAGCCCTCGTTGGCGAGGTAACCAACGTCGTCGTCGTCCATCCAACCTTCCCCGCCGGCACGCTCGGGGAGTTCGTCGGCTTATGCAAAAAACGAGGCTCCGACAAAATCAGTTACGGTTCGCCGGCAGTTGGTGGAGCGGGCCACCTGTCGATGGAGTATTTGCAGGGCCATGCCGGCATCAAGCTGAAGCACGTCCCGTATGTCAGTCGATCAAGGATGATCAAGGATTTGCTGGCAGGCCACATCCTGATCGCGATGGACAACCTGCCACCGTACTTGCGGCACATCCAGTCAGGCGTGCTGCGGGCTCTGGGCGTAAGTTCAGCACGGAGATGGTTCGCCGCGCCTGATGTGCCGAGCATTGCCGAGCAAGGTTTCCCCGGCTTTGAGTCCACGCTCTGGTGGTATATCGCAGCACCCGCAGGCATGCGGCTTGAGCTTGCGAAGAAGCTTTCGGATGAAATCGTAAGGGGCATCAGATCCGAGGCGGCAATTAAGAGGATCCGGGAGTCTGGCGCCGCGGAGCTTCCAGGGAACACCGAGGATCTTGCAAGGCATATATTGGCCGAAAGGATCAAATGGAGACGCGTGATCGACGCCGCCAAGCTGGAGCCGCAATAACAAAGACTAGGACTAACCGCGGCGTGTCGGGCGGAACACTTCAGCGCAGGAATGGCTACCTGCGTCGACCCAGATGGCGGATTTCAGCGGCCTCTCCGTCCCACCCAGCAAACAGAGAGCCGGATCACTTCCGACAAAGGCCAAATTGAAGGACGTGTGTCTGGACCGTAGTGGCAACTGGCAATGTCACAATATCAACATTCGCCAGACAAAATTTGGACCGGCTAGGGTTGCAGAAGCCACTTCCGGCGCATCTTGCGCAAAGTGGTTAGGCCCCAATGAATATCCCTTCGTGCAGGCCGCTCCCAAATTCTGGTGACGAGTGGCAAAACACAAGCGCGACGACATTCCAGCTCTGGTCCTCGCAATGGTGGCTCAAGTATGAAGTCGCGCAGGGCCGAACCCAGCCATGGTACGTTGATCGCTCAACGCTAAACCTGAGCCACGCGCCGGATGGCGTCGATTCTGCAATCTACTACGCAGAGGTAAGTAGCTGGTTGGTAGGCGCAGGTGAACCACCAAAGAGCGTCGCGATTACCGCCGACGGTGTGCGGCTCTTGGAGGAATGTGGCCTGATCTGAGGGATAACGTCCGCGTTTCCGGTCCAGGTACAAGACAAACCCAACTTGTCCGCCTTGAAACTCCTTAGTTTTCACCGCCTTTTCCGCAACCAGCCGATCCGCCGATCTCAACAGCTCGTTCTTTGCTAAGGCAATTGCCTCGACGGTAATATAGTGAACGGACCAAGCCAAAACGGGGCAGCTGACCGCGGCAACGTCTCGCTGAGTCACCGCGATCAGGAGATCGGCATCGAACACCCGACCCAAAAGCGCCGCCATCTGAATGATCTGCCAGATCGGCACCAGACGATCCAAACGGGTGTGAAGCGCGGCCTGCAAGGTCCGATGCGCGCTCGATGGCCACGAGTGGCCGAGGCAGCGGGATGGTCGGTTACAATGTGCAGAGTGCCGTCGATACCAGGCATCATCTCATTGTCGCCCATGAGGTAACCAACGTT
>DATHHQ010000776.1:0-2766 GCA_035490095.1 Bradyrhizobium sp. | reverse complement strand
CTCTCATCCGGCAGCACGAGCAATCATGGCCAAGATTCACTTTGTCGACCACAGCGGCGAAACCCGTACCATTGACGTCGAAAACGGCGCGACAGTGATGGAAGCCGCGATCCGCAACGCCATTCCGGGCATCGAAGCCGAATGCGGCGGCGCCTGTGCCTGCGCGACCTGCCACGTCTACGTCGATGAGGCCTGGCGCGAGAAGGTCGGCGCACCGTCCCCGATGGAAGAGGACATGCTGGACTTCGGCTTCGATGTGCGGCCGAATTCGCGGCTGTCGTGCCAGATCAAGGTGAGCGACGCGCTCGACGGTCTCGTGGTATCGACGCCGGAGCGGCAGGCCTAACAGCCCGCGAAGCCAATATCGCGATGTCGGCGCGCTTCATTGCTGGTCGATTCCGCGGCGACGCCAGCGCTGGAGCTTCTCGATGATCTCGGCGGTCAGCGGCGTCGGTTTACGCGTGCTCTCGTCGATCAGCACCGTCACCGATTGCGCCGATGCCACGCATCGCCCTTCCGAAAACACCACCTGATCGAATGTCACGGAGGTTCGACCGAACTTCGTGACGCCAAGCCCCATCTCGATGGTGCCCGGCCAGCGCAGCTCGGCGCGAAAATGGATGTCGAGCCGGACCATGATCCAGGCGAGGCCCGGCGGCATCAGCCCGAAGCTGTGGTCTTTCATCAGCGTGACGCGCCCGGTTTCGAAATAGGTCGCATAAACCGCGTTATTGACGTGCTGATTGGGATCGAGATCCGCAAACCGCACATTGTCGGACAGCCGGTAGGGGAAATCCTCCAGGCGCGGCGTTGAATCGAGACGGGCTGGTGCGTTCACAGGGTTGATCTCCGTGGTTTCACGCCGTTACAGCCCAGTTGTCGAATTGCGGCAAGGGGTTGCCGGGGTCATGGGCGTCATATTATGGCTTTCCTCGTTGCTCCGCCTTGGCTAGACAGGCGCAGCCGAGGGCGCCTGGCCTGATACCGGGTTCAACCGAAAAGAAGCTGAGATGAGCGAAGCGATCAAAACCGATGTGCTGATTATTGGCGCGGGTCCATGCGGACTGTTTGCCGTTTTCGAACTGGGCCTGCTCGATATCAAGGCGCATCTTGTCGACATTCTCGACAAGATCGGCGGCCAGTGTGCCGAGCTCTATCCGGAAAAGCCGATCTACGACATTCCGGGCATTCCGTTCGTCACCGGCCAGGGCCTGACCGAAGCGCTGATGGAGCAGATCAAGCCGTTCAATCCGAACTTCCATCTCAACGAGATGGTGGAGACGATCGAGAAGATCGGCGATCCCGGCTTTCGCGTCACGACCGATGCCGGTCAGGTATTCGAATGCAAGGTGGTCGTCATCTCCGCCGGCGGCGGGTCATTCCAGCCGAAACGTCCGCCGGTGCCGGGTATCGAAGCCTATGAAGGCAGCTCGGTGTTTTACTCGGTGCGCAAGATGGAGCAGTTCCGCGACAAGGATTTGCTGATCGTCGGCGGCGGCGACTCCGCGCTGGACTGGACGCTCAATCTGCATCCGATCGCCAGGCGCGTGACGCTGCTGCACCGGCGTGACGACTTCCGCGCAGCACCGCATAGCGTCGAACAGATGCGCGCGCTGGTGGCCGCCGGAAAACTGGATTTGAAGATCGGTCAGGTCACGGGACTTGAAGGCGAGGGCGGCATGCTGTCCGGCGCCACCGTCAAAGGCAACGACAACGCCATCTCAAAGGTCGAGTGCGATACGTTGCTGCCGTTTTTCGGCCTGACCATGAAGCTCGGACCCGTCGCGAACTGGGGCATTGCGCTGGAGAACAATCTGGTGCCGGTCGAGACATCGGCCTTCGAGACCAGCGTGCCCGGAATTTTTGCGATCGGCGACATCAACACCTATCCCGGCAAGCTGAAGCTCATCCTGTGCGGCTTCCACGAAGGCGCGCTGATGGCACAGAAGGTGCACCGGTATGTCTATCCGGACAAACGGCTGGTGTTCCAGTACACGACGTCGTCGTCGAGCCTGCAGAAGAAGCTCGGGGTCAATTGATCCGGTACGAAAATGCCATTCAAGAAGTTACGGCACATTTGTGACGGTGTTCGAGCCACTTGAAAGCTGATCCAGGCACTAGAACCGTCGGCAAAATGGCCGTAGTCTGTGGCATCGCTCGAGGGGCTGGTCAGGTAACGACAATGTGGACCACTGTATCCAGACTTCGACAGGCGCTGCCGATCTTGATGGGGCTTGTCATGTTGCTCGCCACCATGCTTCCGGGGCAGGCCGCCGAGCCCTCAGCCGCGGGGCTGTGGCAGAAGATCGAGGACGGCAAGCCGGTGGTGTGGGTTCTCGTGGTCGATCACGATGGCATCTTCGAAGGCGTGGTTGCCAAGACGTTCCCGCTTCCAGGCGAGGATCCCAATGAGGTTTGCGACAAATGCACCGATGACCGCAAGAACGCGCCGGTGCTCGGCATTTCATTCATCAGGGACATGAAGCGCGCCGGCCTGAAGTATGATGACGGCAACGTGCTCGATCCCCGCGACGGCAAGATCTATCACGCCAAGATGACTGTAAGCCCCGACGGTCAGATGCTGACCATGCGTGGCTACTGGGGAATTTCGCTGCTCGGCAAGGATGAGATCTGGTACCGGCTGCCGGATACGGCCTTGGCCTCGCTCGATTCCGGCATCGTGGCGAAATACCTGCCGGCGCAGGCCGCCTCCGCGGCGCTGAAGCCGCAGGCTGGCGCCAAGAAGCCTGCGGTGCCCGCGCGCTG
>DATHHQ010000775.1:0-12915 GCA_035490095.1 Bradyrhizobium sp. | reverse complement strand
ATCGCGTTGACGATCCGCCGCTGGCTTGAAAAGTTCGACCGCCTGCTGTCACCCAAATTTGTCGCCGGCGAAAGCTATGGCGGCATCCGCGGGCCGAAGATCGTTCGCGAATTGCAGACCGAGCAGGGCGTCGGGGTGAAGGGTCTGATCCTGATCTCGCCGGTGCTCGACTTCCGCGAATATTCAGGCTCTAGTCTGCTGCAATATGTGGCGAGCCTTCCGACCATGGCCGCCGTCGCGCGCGAGAAGAAGGGCTCGGTGACCCGCGCCGACATCGCCGACGTCGAACATTATGCGCGTGGCGATTTCCTGGGCGATCTCGTCAAGGGCCCGGCCGACACCGAGGCCACCACGCGTCTTGCCGACCGGGTGGCGGCATTGACCGGGATCGACCAGGCCGTCAGCCGAAGGCTGGACGGCCGCTTCGAGGTCTCTGAGTTCAGGCGCGAATTCGACCGCCGCAACGGCAAGGTGACGGGACGCTACGACGCGTCGGTCTCGGGCTTCGATCCCTATCCGGATTCGAGCTTCCATCATTTCGGCGATCCGTCCGGCGATCCCCTGACCGCGCCGCTGACCAGCGCCGCGGTCGACGTCACCACGCGCAAGCTCAATTGGCGGCCGGACGGATCCTACCAGCTATTGGATGGCGGGGTCAGCAAAGCCTGGGATTTCGGCCGCGGCCTCAATCCCGCCGAGTCGATTTCCCAACTGCGGCAGATTCTGGCGCAGGACCCGAAACTGAAGCTGTTGGTGGCGCACGGGCTGTTCGATCTCGCCACGCCCTATTTCGGTTCGAAGATCCTGCTCGATCAGCTGCCGGCCTACGCTTCGCCCGACCGCGTGAAGCTTGTGGTCTATCCGGGCGGGCACATGTTCTATTCGCGCGACCCCTCGCGTCAGGCTTTCCGCGCCGAAGCCGAGGCGCTGATGAAGTGAAGCCAAGGCTCTGGACCTTCAAGGCTCTGAACCATCAAGGCCCTGAACCTTGCCGCCGATTTTCAATCCGACTTGCGGCGTTGGCGCGGCGCGTATCTGCGTTCGATCTCCGCCGCCAGGGCTTTTTCCGGCCTCAGGTTGGCGCCTGCGAGCCAGATATCGGTAACGGTCCCCGCCTTGCTGCGGGTACGGCGCACGGTTTGGCCATGGCTCCCGTATCCGGCCGCCAGTGATATCCGTCCGGTGTCGCGGCCCGAGACCTCGATTTCGGATGCGTCCATGAACGGATTAAGCAGGTGCGGATTGGCGACCATCACCAGGTTTCCGATGGGGACGAGATCGATCGCGCCCCATATGCTCCACCAGCGTCCGGTCCAGTCACGAACGCGCCGTCTGGGCACGCCGCCTGCCGCGAAGGCGCGCAAGATGTGCATCGCGCCACCAATCCAAAATCCGGCCCAGCCATCGGCGGAATTGGTCAGGATGGTGATGGTCAAATCGCAGGCGGGGATAACGCAGGTCTGAGAGATATAGCCCTGGAATCCTCCGCTATGGCCGAACCAATCCCAGCCGGCCAGGGTGCCACTCATGATTCCGAGACCGTAATATCCTTCCAGATCGGCATGCGGATTGCGCCACTGTTTCCGGATCATCTCGCGGCGGCTTCCGACGGAAAGCACGCTTCGCTTCGCATTCGGCGCCAATTGCGCGAAGAAGCGGGCGACGTCGGCCGCCGTACTGACGAAGCCGGCAGCCGGCGCGATCGCATTGGTCGAGTTCTCGCCGGGAATGACGAGGCGCCGATCCAGCGGAAGCCGGGGCGTATGGCCGCGCGCGAAGGGAACGCCTTTGGCCAGCGGCGTGTCGGGCTTGGTTTCGAGCAAGCCGACGGCATCGACGATCTCGCGTTCGATCCAGACGCGATAGGGCTCTTCGGTGATCGCTTCGATCACCAGACCCAGCAATCCGTATCCGTGATTCGAATATTTGAGGCGCGTGTTGGGCTCGATGGCGAGGGGCAACTGAAGCTCCGCCATCAACTCGTTCGGACCAAGATATGGTCGGCGATCGTTGAACTGTCCGGAGTCAGCGCCATCGCGGGTGAGGCCGGCGCCGTGGGAGAGAATCTGCGCGATGGTCGCCTCCGCGACTTGTGGGTGCAGGTCCTTCACATATTGCCCGACAGCATCGTCCAGCCGCAACTTGCGCCGTTCGCGGAGCTTCATGATTGCGGCCGCGGTGAAACTCTTTGAATGCGACGCGATCCGAAACCGGTGGCGCGGGGTCAGCTTTTCGCCGGTGGCGAGGTTGGCGTGCCCGAACGCGTGTTCGGCGACGATTTTGCCGCGATGGGCGATGGCGATGATACAGCCGGGTCGCTGTGACGCCCGCAACTGGAATTCCAGCCAGTCGCGGATATATCCGATCGCGGGTTGCACCCACGGATCCATGTGCGCCTTCTCCCAAAATGTCAGATGATTGCAGTGACCCGGAGATGCGTTTGAAAATTTCAGCGACAATGTTCCTGGATGCTATCCGACAAAACAAAGCCGGCGCAACCTTCAAGGCCGCGCCGGCTGACTTGTGCTCGCCGAACTCAGTAAACCAGGCCGGTGCCGGGCGGTTTTTCCAGCGCCGCGGCCAGCGAGCGATATTCCTCGCTGCTGGTGCCGGCCAGGGCCGCAATCCGGTTCAGGTGATATTGCGCGGAATCGCGGTTGCCCTGTTCGACCTGCCACAGCCCGTAATACTGCCAGGTCTTGACGTGGTCCGGATCGGCCTTCAGCGCGCGCTCGTACCAGATCTGCGAAACCTTGTAGTCGCCGAGCTTGCGGTAGGAATAGCCGATCAGATTGGCGACGGCGGCGCTGTCGTCGTGACCGAGCGCTTTCAGCTGCTCGATGGCGCCGGCATAGTCGTTGCGGTCATAGATCGTGGCATAGGCCGCGCGATAACCCCTGGAGAATGCCGCATCCTCGATGCTGGGCTGAATCTCGCTGGTTTTCTTCTTCGCCTTCTTGGCGCCCGAGGTCGGCGGCGGCGGAGGCGCGTCGCTATCCGGCGCGGCGTAGCTAACCACGGGCGCGGCGATCAACGCCATCGAGAACATCGCCAGTGTCAAAAGCCTGATCGCAAATTTGCTCATGCGTGCCTCCAGTTGACAGTGTGAAATCTGACTTCGTTGAAGATCAGGAACCCTGACTTCGTGAAGATCAGGAAACCTGACCTCGTTAGAGATCAGGCAACCTGACGCGTGAAGATCAGTAAACGAGGCCGGTGCCCGGAGGCTTTTCGAGCGCTGCGGCCAGTGAGTGGTATTCGTCGCTGCCGGTCCCGGTCAAGGCGGCGATCCGGTTCAGGTGATATTGCGCCTGATCGCGGTTGCCCTGTTCGACCTGCCACAAGCCGTAATACTGCCAGGTCCGCACATGCTCCGGGTCGGCCTTCAGCGCGCGCTCATACCAGATCTGCGAAACCTTGTAGTCGCCGAGCTTGCGATAGGAGTAACCGATCAGATTCGCAACATCAGCACGGTCGTCCTGGCCGAGCGCCTTCAACTGCTCGATCGCCGAGCTGTAGTCGTTGCGATCGTAAATCGTGGCATAGGCCGCGCGATAGCCCTCAAGGAATTTCGGATCGTCGATGCTGGAGCTCTTGTCCTTCTTCTTCTTTACTTTCTTGGTGTCCTTGGTGTCCGATGCCGGCGGTGATGGATTGTCGCCGCCTGCGGCATAGGCGGTCGTCAGCGGTACGGCGATCAACGCCATCGCGTACATTGCCAGCGTCAAAAGCCTGATCGCAGACTTATTCATGCATCTCTCCTGATTTCCATTGGGACGATAGTACACCGGAGCCCGTTGATTGAACACCGGATGGCGCGGAACATTCCCGGCAATGATGTTAATTTGAGGGACTTTTGCGGACCGCATCCTCGCCGTGCCCGACGGGAACATGACGAAGATGTCATCCAGATGAACGATGTCTATCATTGCGCTTCAGCGTGGGTTCAGCGCGCGGCACGTAACGTCGCCAACATGATCGCGAGCCCGGCGATTCCGACCGGCGACCTCGTGATCCCCGCTGAATGAGGAGACAACCATGTTGAAGACCATTTCCGCAGCACTGCTCGCCGTTTCCGTTCTTGCCGCTCCCGTAATGGCAGCCAGCTCCGACAAGACAGCGCAAGCGCCGGCTACCAAATCCGCACAGGTGAAGCCGAGCGTGCTGAACGCCAAGCAAGCGAAACCGAACGCGCTGAACGCCAATGCCAAGATGGGTCGCCATCACCGGCATCACAGCCATCATCGCTCCCATAAGAAGATGACCGCGCTCAAGACCCACCAGGTCTCGAAGGCCACCATCAAGCACGTTACGCCCGCCAGCAAGCGCGGCTAAACTGATCCGCGGGCGTGGCCTGACCACATTGCCCCCCGCCGCGACCGTGGATATCAGGCCGGCCTGCCGCCATTGCTTCCCCAATGACGGTGGGCCGGTGCTGCGTTGTTGTGAACATCTGCGCGAACGTAGATGTCGCAAAATCAAAATGCGAATTCCCTTTCATCCGCGGAAGGTCTAGAACCGCGCGGCGTCGGACCTTGAACACGGATTGAACTTGGGGATATCAGCAAAGCGCGCAGCGATCCTGCTGCTGCCGATCACGCTCGCGGCTTGCGCGGGTGACGACAGCAGAAGCATCGCCTATACCGACGATCGCGGCGTCGCCAACCAGCCATATCCCAATAACTACCGCGCCGAATTGCTGGCGTTCATGAAGACCTATCTCAACAATCCGGTTGGCGTACACAACGCCGCGATGGCGGAGCCGGTGCAGCGTACCGTCGGCGGGCGGCTGCGTTATGTCAGCTGTCTGCGCTTTGCTCCGCGCGAATCCGACGGCAGTTATCGCGAGGTGCGCGAACGCGCAATCCTCTATGTCGATGGCCGGCTTGACCACGTGGTCGAGAATGCCAGCGACAGCTGCGCCGGCGCGGTCTATGCGCCGTTCCCGGAATTGGAAAAGCTGACGCGCTAGCGATTGCCGTCCGCGCAAACTGCAAACCCGGCCGAGCACGTCGGTATTGGTCGATACGTATGGGTCGAGACATCGTGAAATCGGCTGAAACAGTCTGCCGTGTTCCTGTCCGAATCGGGCAGTCCGTGATCGCGTGCCGCTATCGGGGAGGCGCGCGGCGGGGCTTGCGCGCCGGAACCGCGATCACTTTTCAGCGAGGCTTTGAACCTGACCATTGCTATGGTCCACGCAGAGCATAGTGATAAATTACAGGGTAGCCGACGAAAAAACCCGGCGTTGCGATGGAACAAAAAGGCGTTGTTGCCGCGTCGGCACAGTCGCGAGCCATCGGTGGTCCGGCATTGCCGCGAAGCAACCAAACTGAGGCCACGTTGTTTGATGAGGGTCGCAACGACACTAACGGGGAACTACTCATGAAGAGAATTTTGCTCGGCGCTGTCGCCATGATCGTTTTCGCGGCTCCCGCGGCGGCAGCTGATTTGCAGGCGCGCCCGCGCCCCTACACCAAGGCTCCGGCCTATACCGCGCCGGAAGTGGTGTATAATTGGACCGGGTTTTATATCGGCGGCCACCTTGGCGGCGCGTTCGCAGGCAACAACAGTCTGGAAGGCAATGGCGGCCGCTTTTTGGGCGGCGTGCAGGGCGGCTTTGATTACCAGTTTGCTCCGAACTGGGTGGTCGGAGCGGAAGCCCAGTATAGCTGGCTGGCCAACAACAATAACAACGGCGTGCTTTTCCCGGGTGGCACCCTGGTGACCACCAACAATGACCAGCTTGGTTCGGTCACGGGTCGGCTCGGCTACACCTGGGGTCCGGCGCTGCTCTACGCGAAGGGCGGTTACGCGTTCCGCGACAACAACAATATCGGCGTCACGATCGCCGGTGTGGCGCAGCCGTTTACCACCAATGGGAGACACCAGGACGGCTACACCGTCGGTGCCGGTCTCGAATACATGTTCGCGCCCAACTGGTCCGCCAAGGCCGAATACCAGTATTACAACTTCGGCAGCACCACATTCACGACTGGGCCCGCCGACATCCTCGGCACCCGATTCCGCAACGACGAGCACACCGTCAAGGCCGGCATCAACTACCGGTTCGGCTGGGGTGGCCCTGTCGCGGCACGCTACTGAGACCGTTTCGCTTCGCTTCGGAAAAAAGGCCGGCCCCGCGCCGGCCTTTTTGTTGTGAGGGGACTGGACGAAGCGGGGGAATAGCCAGCATTCGGCGTCCGAAAAATAATTTTTGCGGTGGGCGGAACTTCGGCGTGCGATCGGCTATTATGGATTTGAGGGTGGTGGAATACGAACATGCGTGTTTTTGCGTTAGGGCTGATTTTGTCCGCGGTGGCCCTGCCGTGCGTTGCCCAGACCGTCCTGAAATCCGAGCCTCTCGTGCTTGCGCCCTATGAAGTCGCGTTCGTGCAGGATGCTTCCTGTCCGGTCGGGAAGGTGCTCAAGGTCACCGGCGCCATACGGGGCCTGCACCGCAGGAAGGCCTGCGTGTCACTCGCCGCCGAGCAGGCGTCGCTGGCGGTCGCGACACCGTAGCTGGCGTCGTCCAGCGAACGCCGGGAACCCCATACCATCGGTTTTTTTTATCGGCAGGTGCCTGGGCCCGATCGCTAACGGGCCTTCTGCCCGGCGAGTTGAGCCATGAACAGCACCGATGCATTCGCGCTGGAGTTCAATGACGGCGCGGTTTGCCGATAACTGACGGTTCCGCTGACCAAATCCAGCATCTGCCGTATCCGGGCATCGGCGAGGGCTACTCCATGGCCATCCACCTGCAAATTTGCGGGCAGCGGACCGCCATTGGGCGTGACCATTGCCCCGCTGGTGTAGAAGGTGGCGATTGTCTTCCCGTCCTTCTCAATCGTTGCATACAGTTTGGAGGGGTCGTTATCCGAGTCGACCGATGCCGGCGGCGCGGGGGGTGCCCGTAAGGCATCAGCCACGGCAGCTTCGGTGCCGGATAGCTTTCTGGCAGGGAGCGTTGTCGCCAAGCCATAAACAGGACCGGTCAACATATTTGGATTTATCGAATTTGTGCCCATGGTGGCGCTCACTCCCTGTCCCCCGAGGTCAAGCAACCTGTATGCCAACGAAAATACCATGGCAGATCAGGCATTTGGCGTGAACAAGCGGCGCGGCCGCAGGCAAATTTGTCCGGCCGGCTGAAAACAATGCCGGGTCACGCCGGCACCCCAGTTGGCCGCTTTTGCACGGCTTAGGCTTGCCCGCCTGCTGCGGGCCAAGGGCCAATCCCGCGTTTGGCGCTAGAGGTTATGCCCCTTCCGAACTCAGCTGG
This sequence comes from Bradyrhizobium sp., assembly GCA_035490095.1. GTDB lineage: Bacteria > Pseudomonadota > Alphaproteobacteria > Rhizobiales > Xanthobacteraceae > Bradyrhizobium. The sequence continues at coordinate 5,633 of DATHHQ010000775.1, read as the reverse complement.
AATTCGAGTTCGGCTTCCTGCTCCGCCTCGGCCTTGTTCTTGGCGGGATCCTCATGCGGGTCCGGCCGGCAGGGCCTGATCTCGTAATCATTGTCCAGTACCGGCCGCGGTGCCGCCTTTTCCGCTTCCGATACGGCGTCCACCACCAGCCCGCTTTGCCGGGCGAGTTTCCAGACATCCGCCTCGGTCGGATAGGTCTTGCTCAGCTTGGACTCGTTGCAAAACAGCGCGTAGGGCATCGCATCGCTCCGCTAAACCACCCCAACGCGTCCGATGCGATAGGGTTTCAACCGGGGCCGGCGTTCACGCGCAAATGAGGGGAGAGAGACAGAAGCTGACGTCGCGGATCCGCCTGTTCGCCGCCACCCACTGAGTCGTAAACGAGTCCTGAATCGCCCGGAAAATAATCCCCGAGACTCGCCGGCCAGAATCGCTCGATGTTTTGCGGGCCATGAGATTCATTTTGCAAGGCTCCTGCCAGCGGGTGCATATCGCGCTCACCATTGCGCTGCTGGCAGCATGCGCGGCGAACCTGGTGCTGGTATACGCTTGGCTTTAGCCGATTGACGGCGCGACTATTCTACCCATCATGCCCCGGGCAAAGCGCAGGCGCCGCGACCAGCGGCGGCTAGCCGGATGCTGCAAAGGATGGGGGGAGGCCGGGATGATCGAGGCGCTCAAGGCGCGGGTCAATGGCGATGAGGCGCTGGTCAGGCGAGGGCGGTTTCTCACCACGACCTTCCTTTTGGAAGTCGGCCAGACCGGCTGGCTGATTTCGATCTTCGAGGGCAGGGTGATGTCGGTCACATCAGGGCCGTTCGTGATGCCGTCGTCGTCCTTTGCCCTGCGTGCGCCGGAACAGGAATGGGAAAAATTCTGGAGCAGGCGGCCGCCGCCCGGCTCGAACGATCTGATGGCCTTGATCAAGCGCCGCGTTCTGAAGGCGGAAGGCAACGTTCAGATCTTCATGGCCAACCTTCGCTACTTCAAGGAGGCGCTCGCCAAGCTGCGCACCGCGGGGGAGGCGGCATGACCGCGCAATTCGAGCCGATCGTCGGCCGCTACATGCATCTTGATCTGTTCGGGCGCAAGCATCGCATCTATGTCGAGGAGGCCGGCGAGGGCACCCCATTGCTGTGTCTGCACACCGCCGGTGCCGACGGTCGTCAATACCGCGCGCTGATGAACGATGAGCGCGTCACGCGCCGCCACCGCGTCATCGCCTTCGACATGCCCTGGCATGGCAAGTCGTCGCCGCCTTCGGGCTGGCATAACGAGGAATATCAGCTCACCTCGGCGCAATACACGACGATGATTCTCGATATCATGACCGCGCTCGAACTGGACCGGCCGATCCTGATCGGATGCTCGATCGGCGGACGCATCGCGCTGCATTTAGCGCTCGAACATCCGCAAGCGTTCCGCGCCATCATCGGCTTGCAGGCCGGCGCGCATGTCGATCCCTATTACGATCTGAATTTCCTGCACCGTCCCGACGTCCATGGCGGCGAGGTCTCCGCCGCCATCGTCTCCGGACTGGTCGGGCCCGACGCGCCCGATGCGGACCGCTGGGAGACGCTGTGGCATTACATGCAGGGTGGCCCCGGCGTCTTCAAGGGCGATCTGTATTTCTACAAACTCGACGGCGACATCAGAGACCGTGTCGCGCAGATCGATACGCGCCGCTGCCCGCTGTTTCTGCTGTCGGGCGAATACGACTACTCCTGCACGCCGGAGGAAACGCTTGGCGTGGCGAACAGCATTCCCGGCAGCGAGGTCACCATCATGAAGGGCCTCGGGCATTTCCCGATGAGCGAGAACCCGCAGGAGTTTTTAAAACACCTGCTGCCGGTGCTGGAGAAGATTGGGGGCCGCTGATGATTTGCGGCGGCAGCGCCTGGAACGAAACCAGGCCGCGAGCTTCATGCGCCTTGGCTATTGCGCAGCGGAATGGGTGCGGAATCATCGCCGACGAGGACGCGCATCTTGGCCAGGGTGGCGCTGCAATATTCGTCACGCTCCCGATGGAACCGCTGTTGGTGCGCGCGAAAACTTGCGACCCGGTTCTGCATCTCGGCTCGCACCTCGCCGGAGACGTTTGGTCGCGGGGCGGGAACATTGAATGGGATATTGGCCGGCGGCTGCTCGACGATTTTGATCGCTTCGATTGGTTTGATCGCGTCAATCCGCTTGGTCGCCTCAATCGGCTTGATCGCGTCAATTGGCGCTGCCTCAATGCGAGACTCTGCCCACCGACTGGCGTCCAGTCTCCTGGCGCCGAGCTGCCTGTCGTTGACTGATTGAACAAACGCCATCGTTTGCGCGATTAAGAGATCGCGTTCTTTTACCCATTCCATCGCACACCTCACCCCACAAACACTTCACCGAGAACGCTGTGCGGAATCAAGAGTCGTGTGGCGCCCCGCAGCTCAACCCTGTGGATAACGCGCGGCTCATGTCAACTTCAACGGAGCGGCTTCGGTCTGTCCGCGCTGGCAACGGCTTTAAGATATGCGGCGAGCAGGTCGGCCTCGATGCGGTAGTCCTTCGCCGCCTTTTGCAGACGCTCGGTCGTGAGGTTATCGAAGGCAGCGCGCGCCAGACGATCCGCCCTCGCTGCCTGCTCCTTGAGATAATGCACCTTGTTCATCTACCCGCCTTCATTTGTCAGATAATTTGAGGCGAATGCGTTCGTTCCTAACATCGCACGAGTATGGATAAGATTCGGTAAATTCCGTGCCGAAGGCCACAACGAGCTCTCGATGGCTTCGATCGAGACGTGGTGCCGGTTGAGAAGATTGAACTCCCGTCTTCGGCTGCAGGAGGCGAGATGTCGACCGGCCTGGCTCGCTCTTCTCGTTCAGAGCACCTGAAAGCCGTGGGTTCCATCGCGAGCGAGCTGCTCGACGAGGCCGAATTCCCAATCGAGATAGGCCTGCATCGCGGCCGCCGCGTTGTCGGTGCCCTCATAAGGCCGCTTGTAGACGTCGTCGACTTCCTCGACGGCGCGTAACAGGCCGCGCTCGATCGGCAACCCGGCCGCCTCCCACGCCCGAGTTCCTCCCGCCAGAACGGCGACCGGCCGATCGGTGAGATCGGCGGCAGCGTAACGCGCCAGGGTGCCGTCGCAGGACGTCAACACCAGCCGGCGGCCGGCAGGCAATCGGTGCAGCGCCTCGGCGAGCCGCGCGCGAACCACGAACCAGGCGCCGGGCACGTGCCCGGCGGTATGGCGAGGGCTGGTCTCCAGATCCACCACGACAGTCTCATCGAGCGCCACCGCCAGCGCCTCGGGCGCGAGCATCAACACGTCAGTCGCCGGGAAGGGCGGGCGGCGAGGCGGGCGCGGGCCAATTTCGAGCTCGCCTCCGCCGATGCCGCCCTCCAGGATGTGGACGTTTCGCCATCCCATCTGGATCAGCCAGGAGGTGGCGAGGGTGGCGCGGACTCCATCGTCGTCGGCCAGCACGAGGTGGGCGTGGCGCACGCCGACCCATTCGTCCGTCGCCTGCACCAATTGCCCGCCCGGTGCCGAGCGGAAGCCCCGCAGATGACCGGCTTCGAATTCCTCGGGATTGCGCACGTCGAGCAGGAACAGGGTGAACCCTTTCGGTTCCCGTCGCCATTGCTCGAGCGTATCGCGATTGACGGAGCGAACCCCCGCCCGTTCTGCCAGCGCCCGCGCACGGTTCAATGCTGCAGTGCGCGCCGCCGCCGACAGCTCTGGAAATCGCCGGCCGGCGCCGCGATCGAGGTCCAATCCGGCGAGCGTCCAGCCGATGGTGCCGTTGCGCAGCGCGAACACCGGGTTGGGAATTCCCGCATTGATCAACGACTGGGTGCCGATGATCGAGCGGGTCCGTCCGGCGCAGTTGACGATCACCGTGGTCTCCGGCCGGGGCGCCAGATCGTGCAGGCGCAACACCAGTTCGCCGCCCGGCACGCTGGTGCCGGTGGGGATCGACATGGTGCGATACTCCTCGAAGCGACGGGAATCGAGCACGACGACGTCGGCCTGCTCCGCGATCAGCCGATCGACTTCCTTGGCGGAGAGCGATGGCGTGTGCCGCCTGGACTCGACCAATTCGCCGAATGCCTTGCTCGGCACGTTGACGTCGATGAAAACCTCGCCGCCGGCCTGCCGCCATCCGTCGAGACCGCCATCGAGCCGCGCGACGTTGGTATAGCCAAGCGCGGCCAGACGGGCCTCGGCGCGCTCCACCAGTCCGCCGCCGTCATCATAGAGAACGATCGGTGCGTCGGAGCGCGGCACGAGATCGAGCACTTTCATCTCGATTCGACTGAGCGGCAACGACACCGCGAACAGCGGATGGCCGCGCGAGTAGGGTCCCTCTTCGCGCACGTCGAGCAACGCCATCTCGCGCCCTTCGATCAGGGCGGCGCGAACGGACGCGGTGGTGACGAAGTGAGCCATCGTGGGTCTTCCTTGTTAGCGTGTTCGGGATGATCGCTCGGTTTGCGGACGCCGACGTGGGATGTTCGCTAAATATTTGATCGAAACGTGGTGCCGGTTGAGGGCATTGAATTCCCGACCTTCGGTTTACAAACCACGGTACAGTACCGGCACCCGAGGGCAATCGATAGGCGAGGTGCAAGCGGACGTGCACGTCAGCCTTCTCAATTCTCGGCTTGGTGGCGCGAAACTTGCTAACATTGGGCATCTTCGGCTTGTAGATCGCCAGGCGCGGCGGCGCGTGATCCTGCGCGACTGACGCGCTGCCGCTGCTTCCTTCACTGTCATATCAGGAGATTACAATGCCTTTCGATTTAGTCCTGCGCGGCGGTCGGGTGATTGACCCCTCGCAGAAACTCGACGCCGTGACGGATGTCGCCTTCGCCGCCGGCAAAGTGGTCAAGGTCGGAAACGAGCTCAGCGTCGATCCGGGAACCGACGTGCGCGACGTGTCGGGTTACATCGTCACCCCGGGCCTTATCGATCTGCACACCCACGTCTATTGGGGGGGCACCTCGCTCGGCATCGACGCCGAGGAGTTCTGCCGCACCTCCGGCGTCACGACCGCGGTCGACACCGGCAGCGCCGGCCCTGGCAATTTCGCAGGCTTCCGCAAGCATGTGATCGAGCCGAGCCAGGTCCGCATTCTCGCTTACCTGCATGTGTCGCACGCCGGCATTTTCGGTTTCTCGCATCGGGTCATGGTTGGCGAGAGTGAGGAACTCCGGCTGATGAATCCGATCGACGCCGTCACCGTGGCCGAGGCCAACCGCGACCTCATCGTCGGCATCAAGGTGCGGGTCGGCCTCCACGCTTCGGGCACCTCGGGGATCGTGCCGCTCGAAATCGCGCTTGAGGTCGCCGAGCAAATCGGCATGCCGCTGATGGCGCATATCGATCATCCGCCGCCGAGCTACGAGGAGGTGCTCGCCCGCCTGCGTACGGGCGACGTCCTCACCCACGCGTTCCGGCCGTTTCCCAACACGCCCGCCACCGCCCAGGGCACAGTGAAACGTGCGGTGCTGGAGGCGCGCGAACGCGGCGTGTTGTTCGATATCGGTCACGGTAAAGGCTCATTCGCCTTCAAGACTGCGCGGGCGATGCTCGCCAACGGCTTCTATCCGGACACCATCTCCTCGGACGTCCATGCCCTGTGCAT
>DATHHQ010000774.1:0-2540 GCA_035490095.1 Bradyrhizobium sp. | reverse complement strand
ATCAGGATGCGCTCCGGATTCATGCCGTGCAGGATGTATTCGAAGCCGCGGCCTTCCTCGCCGAGACGATCTTCCGCGGGGATTTCGAAATTCTCGAAGAACAGTTCGTTGGAATCGACGGCCTTGCGGCCCATCTTCTCGATTTCATGCACGGCGACGCGCGTTCGATCAAAATCGGTATAGAACAGGCTCAAGCCGTGGGTCGGGTTCTTCACCTCTTCCAGCGCCGTGGTGCGCGCCAGCAGCAATATCTTGTTGGCCACCTGGGCGGTGGAGATCCAGACTTTCTGGCCGTTGACGATGTACTTGTCGCCGTTTCGCACCGCGCGCGTCTTCAACTGCGTCGTATTCAACCCGGTGTTCGGCTCGGTGACGGCGAAGCAGGATTTATCGGTGCCCGCGACGATCGGCGGCAGCATCCGTCTGCGCTGCTCGTCGGTGCCGAACACCACCACGGGATTGAGCCCGAACACGTTCATATGCACCGCGGAGGCGCCGGACATGCCGGCGCCGGATTCCGAAATGGTCCGCATCATGATCGCGGCATCGGTGATGCCCAAACCCGAGCCGCCGTATTGTTCGGGAATGCAGATCCCGAGCCAGCCGGCATCCGCCAGCGACTTGTGGAAATCGGCAGGGAAACCGCCCTCCTTGTCCTTCTTCAGCCAATAGGCATCGTCGAAGCGCGCGCAGATCTGTGCCACGGCGTCGCGGATCGATTCCTGGTTGGCTGTGAGAGCAAAATCCATCGGATCAGTCCTGTGGGGTGTCGGGTGCCGTTGTGGTAACGCCTTCACGTATCAGCGTCGCAATCTCGTCCGCCGAGAAGCCGGCCTCGCGCAGAATTTCAGCACCGTGCTGGTTCAGGCGTGGCGCCAGCCGCGTCGGCTCCACTGGGGTGTCCGACCAGGTGGCGGACACCTTCATGTTCCGGATCGGTCCCTCGGTCGGATGCTCGACGACCGGAAAGAAATTGGTCGCGACCAGATGCGGGTCCTGCAAAATGCTCTCAAGATCGTGCATCGGCATGACAGGCACATCGGCCTTGTCGAGCAACCCGGTCCATTCGGCGGTGGTTCGCGTTTCGAAGATGCGGGCAAGCTCGGCATAAACCGTGTCGATATTGACGGCGCGCCCGGCAAAGGTCGCGAATTTGGGATGGCTGCGCAGATCCTCGCGGCCGGTCGCCGCAAAGAAATTATTCCATTGCTTGTCGTTATAGACGATCACGCAGATATAGCCGTCGGACGTCTTGTACGGCCGCCGGTCGCGCGACAGATGCCGCGCGTAGCCGCCCTTGTCCAGCGGCGGCTCGTAAGTGAGGCCGCCCATGTGATCACCCATCACGAAACCCGCCATGGTCTCGAACATCGGGATATCCACGCGCTGACCGCGCCCGGTGCGATCGCGATGAACCAGGCTGGCGCAGATCGCGCCGACCGCCGTGAGCCCCACGATGCGGTCGACCAGCGCGTTGGGGACATAGCGGGGAACGCCGTCGCTGGTCTGCGCCATCAAGGCGGGCAGCGCGGTGGCGCCCTGGATCAGATCGTCATAGGCGGGCTTGGCGGCGTATGGCCCGTCCTGACCGAAGCCGAACACGCCGGCATAGACCAGGCGCGGATTGATCTTCGAGACCACGTCGTAGCCGAGTTGCAGCCGCGTCATCGCCTGCGGACGGACGTTGTAGACCAGCACGTCGGCCGACGCGATCAGCCGCAACACCGCGTCGCGCCCTTTAGGTTTCTTCAAATCGAGGCAGATGCTGCGCTTGCTGCGGTTGGTGTTGAGGAACACCGGCCCCATGCCCGGATGGCGGGTCGGACCGATCTGCCGCGTCACGTCACCGTCTGTCGTTTCGATCTTGATGATGTCGGCGCCATAGTCGCCGAGCATCTGGGTGGCATAGGGCCCCATCAGCACGGTCGTCATGTCCACGACCTTGATGCCCTCAAGTGGTCCCATGGTTTGGTTTGCTCCCGTGAGATGCGCGTTTCAGTCGCGCCGTGAGGTCTAGTAACGGCAGCGCGCCGGCAAGATCAAGGGCATCCGGCGTATGGGCGTATGCGTGAACGCCAACACCGCTATCGTCCCGGCGAACGCCGGGACCCATACTCCGCGACGCTGAAATTGAAAGACGGCGCTGACGCCACGGCACAACAACGACATCCGGTGGTTATGGATCCCGGCGTTCGCCGGGACGACTGGCTGAGAGGTTCGTGCCTCGATCTCGACACGCGTTTTGGTCCCGCGGCGCGATGCGCCCGAGCTTTTGCAAGAAACCTTTGCCCAAAGAGGGCGTGGGGAACGCCGGGCGCACGATGCACCCGCGGTCTCGTGTGCACTTGGTAGTGGTAAAAGCACACGAGGAACAACGAGCACACCGAAATCACCCGGCATTCCCGCACGCAATGGTTTTAACGGTTTGCTTCGTGCTCCCCGGCGATCGGGCTCTTTTGCCACCGTCGCCTTGCGGATTGAAGGTTTTGTCCAGCCCGGTTGAGCCGAACGAGCCTCCGCTAGACTTGACGCCAGCGTCG
>DATHHQ010000773.1:0-9280 GCA_035490095.1 Bradyrhizobium sp. | reverse complement strand
GGATATCCGCCGCGCGATGGCGCTGGCGCTGGACCGCCCGGCGTTCGTCTCGATCCTGTTCGAAGGTCAGGCGGATATCGGCGCCACGATGCTTCCCGCACCGGGTGGCTTGTGGGCCATGCCAAAGGAAATGCTGGAGACGATACCGGGCTATGGGCCTGACGTGAAAGCCAGCCGGGAGGAAGCACGCAAACTGATGCAGAAAGCGGGCTATGGCCCGGATAAGCACCTGCAGGTCAAGGTTTCGACGCGCAATATTCCGGTTTACACGCAACCCGCCGTCATCCTGATCGATCAGCTCAAGAGCATCTATATCGACGGCGAACTTGAAAACGTCGAAACCGCCAATTGGTTCTCGAAAGTTGCACGCAAGGACTACACGCTCGGGCTCAATCTCACCGGAAACGCGGTCGACGATCCGGACCAGTCGTTCTATGAGAACTACTCCTGCAATTCCGAGCGGAACTACACCAACTATTGCAACAAGGACATCGAGAAGCTGTTCGACCAGCAATCCCAGGAGACCGACGTCGCCAAGCGCAAGAAGCTGGTTTGGGAAATCGACAAGAAGCTTCAGGAAGACGTCGCCCGGCCGATCATCTTCCACGGCCGCCAGGGCTCGTGCTGGCAGCCCTACGTCAAGGGCATCACCATCATGGTGAACAGCTCCTATAACGGCTATCGCTACGAGGATGTGTGGCTGGATAAGTAACCTCGAGCACCACAAGCCAGGGTAGGCCTCGCCAGCCGGCTTAACGACTTGCGCGTGCTCCGATCGCACAACCGGTATCCACTTTTGCGGAATGCACGCTAACGGGAGCAGCCAGGTGTTTGCTTATATCGTACGGCGCCTCGCATTGATGCTCGTGACCCTGTTCGGGATCTCGGTCATCATCTTTTTCCTGCTGCGCATCGTCCCGGGCAATATTGTCGACATCCTGTTTGCCGCCGCCGGATATGTCGACCCGGCCGACAAAGCCAATCTGGAACGCGAACTCGGGCTCGATCAATCCATCATTGTGCAATATTTGCATTGGATCGGCGGACTGCTGCGCGGCGATCTCGGCTATTCCTACGTGTCCGAGAAGCCCGCGCTCGACGAGATCCTGCCGCGAATTCCGATCACGGCGCGGCTGGCTGGTCTTGCATTGCTGTTCTCGGCATCGATTGGCATTCCGCTGGGCGTCATCAGCGCGGTCAATCAGGGCACCCGGCTCGATTATATCCTGCGCGTCGTCAGCCTGAGCGGCTTGTCGCTGCCATCCTTCTGGCTCGGCCTGCTGATACTGATGGCTTCCGTCGCTCTGTTCGGAACCATGCCGATCTTCAACCCGAACCCGCAAAGTTTTGGCGAGGCACTCGCGATCTATTGTGTCCCGGCGATGGCCGTCGGCTTCCGCAGCGCCGCGCTGACGATGCGGATCACGCGCTCCTCGATGCTCGAGATATTGCGGCAGGACTACATCCGCACCGCGCGTGCCAAGGGCGCATCCGAGCGGGCCGTCAACTATCACCATGCGCTGAAAAACGCCATTCTGCCTGTCATCACCGTGATCGGCATCGAGGCGGCGTTTCTGATCGGCGGCCTGATCGTGACTGAAACCGTCTTCAATATCCCCGGCGTCGCCCGCTTTCTGGTGGAAGCCATCCGCTGGCGCGATTATCCGATCGTCCAGAATCTCGTGATGCTGATCGCCGTGGTCGTCGTGGTCGCAAACTTCACGGTCGACATGCTCTACGCGGTGGTCGATCCGCGCATCCGCTATACGGATTAGGAGGCCACTTGGACGCGATCAACTACGATACCGAACTGCGGCGCGCCGGCGCTCATTCCACCCATGGTTGGCGCAAGCTGGCGTTCCTGGCGCAGCGCTACATGCTCGGCACGGCCGGCCTGATCATCATGGTGATGTTCGTGCTGGCCGCCGCACTTGCGGATGTCATTTGTCGCTTCAGTCCGTTGGCGGTCGATTCCGCGCACGCGTTGACGGCCCCCAGTTCGCAGCATTGGATGGGCACGGATTCGTTCGGCCGCGATGTCTGGAGCCGGATCATCCACGGCGCGCGCATTTCGCTGGCCGTCGGTATCGGTTCGACCGCGCTGGGTTCGTCCATCGGCGTGATCGTCGGTCTCGCCTCGGGCTATCTGTCCGGCTGGGTCGATCTCGTTTTCCAGCGGATTACCGATATTTTGCAGGCCCTGCCGCTATTGGTCCTCGCGCTGGTCGTGACCGCAGCCCTGGGGCCGTCGCTTCCGAACGTGATCATCGCGATCGCGATTCCCCTGATCCCAACGGTCGCCCGCGTTATCCGTGCCAATACGCTCGCGCTGCGCGAGCTGCCATTTGTCGAGGCCGCCAAGTCGATCGGCATGAGCGAAATGCGAATTGCGCTTCGTCACGTTCTGCCCAATACGCTGGCGCCGCTGATCGTGCTGGCCACCGCGCAGCTCGGCTCCACCATTCTCACCGAAGCCTCGCTGTCGTTTCTCGGCCTCGGCATTCCCGAACCCTATCCGTCATGGGGACGCATGCTGTCGGAGTCGGCGGCCGAGTATGTTCGCACGGCGCCATGGCTTGTGATCTTCCCCGGCGTTGCGATCAGCCTTGCGGTGTTCGGAACCAATTTGTTCGGCGACGCGCTTCGCGACATCCTCGACCCGAGGCAGCGCGGCTGATGAGTGAGATGCAAACGGAAGCGGCGGTTCTCGACGTGAAGGGCCTGCAGACGGTTTTCTTCACGAATTCGGGGCTGTTCAAGGCTGTCGACGACGTTTCATTCAGCGTCCGTCGCGGCGAAACCCTTGCCATCGTCGGCGAGTCCGGCTGCGGCAAGAGCGTCACCGCGCTTTCGATCATGCGCCTGGTGCCGAACCCGCCGGGCAAGATTGTCGGCGGCGCCGTCATGCTCGAAGGCACCGATCTTCTCGGCCTTGATGAAAGCGAGATGCGCGCGATCCGCGGCGACCGCATCTCAATGATCTTCCAGGAGCCGATGACCTCGCTCAACCCGGTGATGCGGATCGGAGACCAGATCACCGAGGCGGTCCGCTTGCATCGGGCGATGAGCCACAAGGAGGCCTGGAACCAGGCCGTCGAAATGTTGCGCCTTGTCAGGATACCGGTGCCGGAGCGGCGGGCGCTCGAATACCCACACCAGCTCTCGGGTGGCATGCGCCAGCGCGCGATGATCGCGATGGCGCTTGCGTGCCGGCCGGCACTGCTGATCGCCGACGAGCCGACCACCGCGCTTGATGTCACGATCCAGGCCCAGATGCTGGCGTTGATACTGGATCTGCAGAAAGAACTCGGGATGGGACTGGTTCTGATCACGCACGACCTCGGCGTGGTCGCCCAGACGGCGCAGCGCGTCATTGTCATGTATGCCGGCAAGAAGGTCGAAGAGGCCGATGTCGAAACCCTGTTCGCTCACCCGCTGCATCCTTACACCCGCGGCTTGATGGCCTCGATCCCGACCGTGCCCTCGCCTGGCGCCAAGGCAAGTGCGCGCCTGGTCGAGATTCCCGGCATGGTGCCCTCATTGATCAATCTGCCGAAGGGATGCGCGTTCGCTCCGCGCTGCGAACTCGCCATCCAGCGCTGCCGCGATGAATATCCGCCCCTGCAGGCCTGGGGCACCGATCATCTGGCGGCGTGCTGGCGCGCGGCGGAAACCGCGAGATCACCATGACCGACACGCGCGCGCTGCTCGAGGTAACGGACCTCGTCAAACACTATCCCGTCCGAAGCGGCATCCTTCGCCGCGCCGTCGGCACCGTGCACGCAGTGGACGGCGTCAGTTTTACGGTTGGCGTCGGGGAAACACTCGGGCTTGTCGGCGAGTCCGGCTGCGGAAAATCAACGGTCGCGCGGAGCGTCCTGCGCCTGGTCGAACCGACCGGCGGCAGCATCCGGCTCAACGGCCTGGATTTCACCCATCTCGGGAAGGCCGAACTTCGCTCCCATCGACGTTCGATGCAGATCATCTTCCAGGATCCGTTCGCGTCCCTCAATCCGCGCATGACGGCTGGCGATATCGTGGGCGAACCACTCAGCGTCCATGGCATGGCTACGGGTAACAAAAAGCGGGAGCGGGTCGCCGAGCTGTTCGAACAGGTCGGGCTCAGGCCGGATCAAATGCTGAACTATCCGCACCAGTTCTCCGGCGGTCAACGGCAGCGCATCTGCATCGCGCGGGCGCTGTCGCTCGGGCCGAGCCTGATCGTGTGCGACGAGCCGGTGTCGGCGCTCGACGTATCGATCCAGGCCCAGGTGATCAATTTGCTGATCGACCTTCAGCGCAAGCACGACTTCTCATATCTGTTCATTGCTCACGATCTCGCCGTCGTGGCCCATATCAGCCATCGCGTCGCGGTGATGTATCTCGGGCGCATCGTCGAGGTTGCAGGGAAGGCCGAACTGTTCGCGAACCCCCGCCATCCCTATACCCAGGCATTGCTGGCCTCCGTGCCGGTAGCGGACCCCAAAGTGAAGCGCCTCAAGCCGATGATCGACGGGGATGTGCCGAGCCCCATCAATCCGCCATCGGGATGCGCCTTCCACACCCGCTGTCGATATGTGATGGACCGCTGCAAACTCGAAACGCCTGCGCTGGCAGAAGTCGGCGCCCAGCATCAGGTCGCGTGCTGGCTCAATGAAGGAACGGGACGGAACGCTTAGTTTCGTCATTCCGGGGCGATGCGAAGCATCGAACCCGGAATCTCGACATTCCCCGATGTGCAATTGCACATCTGAGGTCTGGTGCTAACGCACCATCCCGGAATGACGCAGCGTATGACTCACGCCGCTTGCGCGTCTGCTTCGATCTCCACCACAATCCTTCCGGTCGTCACCTGCTCACCCTCTGCGACGTCGATGGCGGAAATCGTGCCTGATATCGGCGCGGCATGCACGTGTTCCATTTTCATAGCCTCCAGCGTCATGACCGGCTGGCCGGCGGCGACGCGCTCGCCCGGCCTGACCAGAACCGCAACGACACGGCCGTTCATCGCCGCGCGAACCTTGCCGTCGCTGCCGATTGCTGCCGCCGCAGCGGGAGCCGCCAATGTCAGATCGCGGACCGCGAACGTGATGCCCCGGTGCAGGACGCAGAGCCGATCGCCGTCCCGGAAAAATCTTGCCGATTCCATGACGCCGTTGGCGCGGAAACGGATCGTATCGCCATCAAGCTGATCGATTTCGAACCGGTACTCACCACCATTGCGGCTTGCGAGGTAACCGCCATCGCGTTCACGTACGATCTCGAGATCATGGATGCCATGATCGAGTTCGACGCGAGCCGCAATCGGGAATGTCGCTGCAAGCGTGCGCCCGTCCCGCCACGGCGGCGCAAAGCGATCGGTGACGTAGAGCAACAGGGCCGCGAGCGCCGCATCCGAGGACACATCGTCGCGCGGCGCAACGAGGGCGTCGCGATGCTTCCCGACGAAGGCCGTCGTCGCTTCACCGGCTGCAAATGCAGGATGCCGCAGGCAGTCAGCGAGAAAGGCCTGGTTGGTTGTCACGCCGAAAGCCACGGTTTGCTCGAGGCCGTGAATCAGCTTGCGCCGCGCCTCGTCACGGGTGGTGCCATGGCTGATCAGCTTTGCCATCATCGAGTCATAGAACGGCGGGATCTCGGAGCCGGATTGCAGTGCGTGCTCGACACGCAATTCATCCGGCATTTGCCACAATGCCATCCGGCCGGACTGCGGCATGAAATCGTGGGCGGCGTCCTCCGAGCACAGCCGCACTTCGATCGCGTGGCCAGAAAACGTGATGTCTTCCTGCCGAAGTCCGAGCGGTTCGCCACCGGCGACACGCAATTGCAATTCGACCAGATCAAGCCCGGTGATCGCCTCGGTGACGGGATGTTCGACCTGCAGGCGCGTGTTCATTTCCATGAAATAGAATTCGCCTGACGCGTCGAGCAGGAATTCCAGCGTGCCGGCCCCCTCATAGCCGATCGATTTGATCGCGGTCACCGCTATGGCCCCCATTCGCGCCCGCAATTCCGGTGACACCGCGGGCGACGGCGCTTCCTCGATCAATTTCTGATGACGCCGCTGCACCGAGCAGTCGCGCTCACCCAGGTGAATCGCATGGCCGTAGCGATCGCCGAACACTTGAATCTCGATATGGCGGGGATCGGGAATCGCCCGCTCCAGGATGACGCCTGCATCGCCGAACGCGCCTTGCGCCTCGGATCGCGCGCCGCGCAGGGCATCGGGAAACGCCGCCGCGTCCGCGACCTGCCGCATGCCGCGGCCACCGCCGCCGGCCACGGCCTTGATCATGACGGGAAAGCCGATTTTCGTTGCCTCGGCCAGCATCGCGGCGTCGCTCTGATCCGCGCCTTGATAGCCGGGCACGCAAGGCACGCCGGCCGCCTGCATGATCGCCTTGGCGCCGGCCTTGTTGCCCATCGCCTTGATGGCTTGTGGCGACGGTCCGATAAACACCAGACCCGCATCCCGGCACGCCGCGGCGAAATCCTCATTCTCCGCGAGAAACCCATAGCCGGGATGAACCGCATCGGCGCCGCTAACTCCTGCTGCGGCAATGATCGCCTCAATCCGCAGGTAGGATTGCGCCGGCAGCGCCGCACCGATGCGGATGGCCTCATCCGCGGCCCGCACATGCAGCGCATCGCGATCGGCGTCCGAGTAGACCGCGACCACGCCATAGCCGAGACGGCGCGCGGTACGCATGATCCGAAGCGCGATCTCGCCGCGATTGGCGATCAGGATTTTACGGAACGGCGTGGGCTGCATCGACCCGCCGCTCATGGCCGCGCGACCGAAAACTGCATGCGCTGCGGGATGCGCGCCTCGGCCTCGCGGCAGATCGCCAGCACCTCGGCCAACACGCTGCGGGTGTCGCGCGGATCGATCACGCCGTCGTCGAGCACGCGCGCGCTGGTGGAAAATACGTCCATCTGGCCGTCGAACACTCCGATGATCTGCGCCTTCATCTGATCCAGCTTTTCTCTTTCGACCGGCTTGCCACGTCTGACGGCGGCGGCCTCGGTCACGATCGCCATGGTTTCGGCGGCCTGTTCGCCGCCCATCACGGCGGTCTTGGCATTGGGCCATGAAAAGCAGAAGCGCGGGTGAAATCCACGTCCGCACATGCCGTAATTGCCGGCACCGAATGACGCGCCGCAGTAGATCGTGATCTGCGGCACGGTGGCGCTGGTCACCGCCTGGATCATTTTCGAGCCATGCTTGATCATGCCGGCTTCTTCATAGGCCTTGCCGACCATATAGCCGGTGGTGTTGTTGAGATAGAGCAGCGGCGTGCGCGACTGGCAGCAGGCCTGGATGAAATGCGTCGCCTTGTTGGCTCCATCCGGATCGAGCGGGCCGTTGTTGGTGATGATGCCGATGGCCTGACCTTCGATGCGGGCGTGTCCGCACACGGTGGCGGGACCGTAATTGGCGCCGAACTCGGTGAAATCGGAATCGTCTATGATCCGCGCGATCACCTGGCGCATGTCGACCGGCCGCTTGTGATCCATCGGCATGATGCCGAGCAATTCCTCGGGATCATGACGCGGCGGACGATGCAACGTTGTACCTGTGCTCGGCCGGTCCCATTCCAGATTGGCCATGATGTCGCGCGCGATGCGCAGCGCATCGCGGTCGTCCTCGGCGAGATAGTCGCCAAGCCCGGAAATGCTGGTGTGCATCTCGGCGCCGCCGAGTTCTTCTTCGGTGGCGATTTCTCCGGTCGCGGCCTTCAACAGCGGCGGTCCTGCAAGAAAGGCGCGGGTCCGGCCTCGCACCATGACGATGTAATCGGATAGCCCGGTCTGGTAGGCGCCGCCCGCCGTCGACGACCCATGGGTCACCGTGACCACAGGC
Organism: Bradyrhizobium sp.; assembly: GCA_035490095.1. Taxonomy (GTDB): domain Bacteria; phylum Pseudomonadota; class Alphaproteobacteria; order Rhizobiales; family Xanthobacteraceae; genus Bradyrhizobium. Next base: position 1,416 of record DATHHQ010000773.1, on the reverse strand, counting down.
AATCCGGCCGCCGACAGCAGCGCCAGATTGCGAAAGATGTTGCCGCCACGCACGAAATCATCGACGCGGTAGCGCAACAGATTGGCGCCGGCACTTTCGACCAGCTGCACATAGGGTAGCTTGTTCTCGAGCGCGAGCTCCTGCACCCGCAACGTCTTGTCGAGGCCGTAGGGCTGCAGCGCGCCGGCATCGATGCCGGAATCGTTAGCGCTGACCATGCAGCGGACGCCGGACACAAATCCAATGCCGGCGATCAATCCGCCGCCGGGGACGCTTCGATCGGCGTCGGGAACATCGAACATGTAACCCGCCAGCGTCGACAATTCGATGAACGGTGAGCCGGGATCGAGCACCAGCGCCACGCGTTCGCGCGGCAGCAATTGCCCGCGCTTGTGGAAACGATCCTTGGCGGCGGCGGATGCCGCGCGCGCCCGTTGTTCCAGGCCGCGCATCCGCGAAATCAGCGCCAACATGCCGGTGCGATTGGCTTTGAAGGAGTCGCTGCTCAGGGCGATGGTGCTTTCAATTACAGCCATGAACCTCAGTCATTCTTTTTCCGAAACCATCCTCCGTCATTCCGGGATGGTCCGAAGGACCAGACCCGGAATCTCGAGATTCCCCGATGCGCAATTGCGCATCGGGGGAAAGGGTCCGGGTTACGGCCTATCGTTGGGCTGTAACCCCTCACCCGGATCGCTCCGGACGATGCTTCGCATCGCCGAGGCGATCCGACCTCTCCCGATGGGAGAGGTGACCGAACTCGAACGCCTCGATCCCTCATTTGCGTCATTCCGGGGCGACACGAAGTGTCGAACCCGGAATCTCGAGATTCCGGGTTCGCGCTACGCGCGCCCCGGAATGACAACTCAATGCCTGGTCCCAAAGATCTGCCGTGCTTCGGCAGGGGTCGCGATCTCGCGGCCGGCGCGGCGGGCGCAGGCGGCGATGGTCTCGATCAGCTGGCCGTTCGATGTCACCTTGGCGCCATCGGGCTGATAGAACGTATCTTCGAGCCCGGTGCGCAGATGGCCGCCGAGCTCGGCGCAGCGCTGATGCAGCGGCCAGATCTCCGCCCGACCGATCGCGGTGACCTGCCAATGCGCCTCCGGCAGTTTCAGCCTCAAGAGGATCGGCAGCAATTCCGGATCCGCCGGCATGCCGGAGGCGACACCCATGACGAAATTGTATTCCAGCGGACCGGAATACATGCCGGTCTGCCGGTACATTCCGACGCAGCGCACGATACCGACGTCGAAGCATTCGAATTCAGGTATGGTCTGCGCGACCTTCATGACGTCGAGATAGTCCTGCACCTTCTCGACCGCGTTATCGAACATCATCGGCGGCCACGCCCAGGTGTTGTCGCTCTTCACCTTGAGGTAATTCAGCGAGCCGGCGTTGCAGGCCGCCATCTCG
>DATHHQ010000772.1:0-14260 GCA_035490095.1 Bradyrhizobium sp. | reverse complement strand
CTGAGCAGCATTGGCGCTGTGGCGCTGTTGCTCACGGCCCTTGTCGCAGCGCCTCTCACGAGGCCCCCGCCGCTGGCGTCGATCTCCAATACCGCGCGCGCCGTCGATCGCAGCACGATGCCCGACATCGAGCGATTTCAGGCCCGCGATGGAACTGGACTTGCCTATCGCCACTATCCGGCCCGTGGTGCGGCGGTCGGGCGAGTAGCCGTTCTGGTGCACGGTTCCTCCGGGTCGAGCACCAGCGTTCACGCGCTGGCTGACGCGCTGGCAGCGCGCGGCGTGGAAACTTTCGCCGTCGATATTCGCGGCCATGGCGCGTCGGGGGCGCGGGGCGATCTCGGCTATGTCGGCCAACTTGAGGACGATCTGGTCGATTTCGTTGCGGTCGTGCGCAAGACCAGTCCTGACGCGCCGCTGACCTTGCTCGGCCACTCCGCCGGCGGCGGCTTCGCCCTGCGCGTTGCTGCATCGCCGATCCAGAACCTGTTCGCGCGTACCGTGCTGCTCGCGCCCTATCTTGGTTATAAGGCCCCAACCAACCGGCCGGATTCCGGCGGCTGGGCCAGCGCGGATCTTCCACGCATCATCGCGCTGATGATTCTGCGGAGCGTCGGGATCGACTGCTGCGAGGCGCTTCCGGTGGTTGCGTTCGCGGTGCCGCCGAATTCCGAGAAAATTCTGGTGCCGACTTACACCGAACGCCTGCGGCGCAATTTCGCCAATCATCCCGACTTCCGCGCCGATCTCGCCGCCGCGAGCAGGCCGCTCACGATCATCGCGGGCGCCGATGACGAGTTGATGCTGGCGGACAAATATACCGAGGCGGTGCGCGGGCTCACGCCGCCGGTCGATGTTAAGCTGATCGACGGCGTCAATCACATGGGCATCGTGAGCGTGCCCGCCGCCATATCTGTTATCGCCGACGACGTCGCGACAACGGGTCTGAGTTCATGACGAGCATCGATCCGCAACAAGCTGCTTCCGCGCTGTTGGATATCGACGTCGTCGTTCGCCGGGTCCGGCAGTCCCAGATCTACAATCTCGCCAGCCTGATCATGATCATGTGGGGCGGGCTGACATTTGCCGGCTATCTTGCGACCTGGCTGTCGCCGCGCAGCGCCGGGTATGGCTGGCCCGCGGTTTATGTCTTGGGAATCGCGGGCTCGTTTGCGATCAGCGCTTTCGGCTACACCCGAACCCGCATCCGCACCTTTGATGCCCGGATGCTGTTCGCATTCCTGCTGTTCATCGCCTTCGGAATATTCTGTTGCTGGCTCGGCCATTTCACGCCGCGCCAACTGGGAACGTTCTGGCCGATCTATTTCATGCTGGTCTACACCATCGCCGGATTGTGGGTCGGCCACGCCTTCGTCGCGATTGGCCTTTGCATCAGCGCTCTGACGTTGATCGGCTATTTTTTTGTCGGCGACGCGTTCGACCTGTGGATGGCGTTCGTCAATGGCGGCGGGCTCATGCTGGGCGGCCTCTGGATGCGCCGGAGCTGACCGATGGCTGAACTCGACGACGTCATTCATCAGCCGCTGCGGCTCCGAATCATGGCGGCGCTGAACGCGCTGCCGGCCACAGCCGGACTGGAATTTTCCCGGCTGAAGAAGCTGACCGGCGCCACCGACGGCAATCTCGGCGCCCATATCGAAACGCTGTCCAAGTCCGGCTATGTCGCGGTCGAAAAGGCCTTTGTCGGCAAGAAACCGCAGACCACGGTGACCGCCACGGCGGCGGGGCGCGTCGCGTTCGCGCGCCATGTCGCGACGCTGCAGGAAATCATCGCGGCCTCGGCAGGGCGGAGCTGAGTCAAACTGTCATTCCGGGGCGCTCGCAACGCGCGAACCCGGAATCTCGAACTGGAGCGCGCGCGTGCAAAACACGCTCGGGATTTCGGATCGGCGCGCATGGCGCCCCGTCCGGAATGACGGCGTCTGGTTAGCTTCCCCCTTGCAGCAAGAGGGAGTTTCGTGCAACCGACACGGTTTCGAATACCCTCATCGGGCGGCATCTCATGCATATTCTTCTGCTCGGATCCGGCGGTCGCGAACATGCCCTGGCGTGGAAAATCGCAGCATCGCCTTTGGTGACAAAACTCTGGTGCGCGCCGGGCAATGCCGGCATCGCGCGGGAGGCCGAATGCGTGGCGCTCGATATCGCCGACCATGCAGCGGTGATCGAATTCTGCCGGAGCAACGCCGTGGATCTTGTCGTGGTCGGCCCGGAAACGCCGCTCGCGGCCGGCATCGTCGACGATCTCGCCGGCGCCGGCTTCAAGGCGTTCGGGCCGAGCAAGCAAGCCTCGCAGCTCGAGGGATCCAAGGGATTTACCAAGGCGCTTTGCACCGAATTCGGCATTCCCACCGGCGCCTATGGCCGCTTCACTCACGCAGCCGACGCGCTGGCTTATGTCCGCGCGCAGGGCGCACCGATCGTGGTCAAGGCCGACGGCCTCGCGGCGGGCAAGGGTGTGGTGGTGGCGATGACATTGGCGGAAGCGGAAGCCGCTATCGCCATGATGTTCGACGGCGCGTTCGGCGCGGCCGGCGCGGAAGTGGTGATCGAGGAGTTTCTGTCCGGGCGCGAGATCAGCTTTTTTGCATTGTCGGACGGCGAGACCGCGATCGCGCTGGCCTCGGCGCAGGACCACAAGCGCGTGTTCGATCACGACCAGGGGCCAAACACCGGCGGCATGGGCGCCTATTCGCCGACGCCGTTCGTGACCGACGAAATCCACGCTGAGATCATGGCGAAGATCATCGTGCCCACGGTCAACGGCATGAAGGCGCGCGGCACGCCGTTTCGCGGCGTGCTCTACGCCGGCGTGATGCTGACGCCGGATGGTCCAAAACTGTTCGAATACAATGTCCGCTTCGGCGATCCGGAATGCCAGGTGCTGATGCTGCGGATGATGTCGGACATCGTGCCGGCGCTGCTGGCGTCATGCGACGGACAGTTGAAGAATTTTGATCTGCGCTGGTTTCCGGAAGCAGCACTGACCGTGGTGATGGCGGCAAAGGGCTATCCCGGCGATGTTGCCAGGGGCACCCGCATCGAGGGGCTCGACGAGGCCGCCAAGGTCGAGGGCGCCGAGATCTTCCACGCCGGCACGATCGCGCAGGACGGACACATTCTCGCCAATGGCGGGCGCGTGCTCAACGTCTGCGCCTCGGGCAAGACGATCGCGGAAGCGCAGCGACGCGCTTACGAGGCGGTCGACCGCATCCAATGGCCCGATGGATTTTGCCGCCGCGACATCGGCTGGCAGGCGGTGGAACGGGAGAAGGCGGGGTAGCTCTCGTCATTCCGGGGCGATGCGAAGCATCGAACCCGGAATCCCGAGATGAGGTGACAGGTGCTAAATAATCTCGGGATTCCGGGTTCGCATCTCCGATGCGCCCCGGAATGACGAGTGAAAGTTAAATCAAATCGCCGCCCGCGGCGGATGCCGTGGTGCCGTGCTCGCGGAACGCCTTGATGACGTTGCGGCCGACCTTCCACTTGTGCACTTCGTCGGGGCCGTCAACCAGCCGCTGCGAGCGGACCTGGGTGTACCATTTCGCCAGCGGCAGATCCTGACTGAAGCCGAGCGCGCCGTGCAGCTGGATTGCGGTGTCGATCACCTTGTGGACCATGTGCGCCAGATACACCTTGGCGATCGAGTTTTCCTGCGTCAGGTCCATGCCTTTTTCCGCCTTGTAGGCGATGTGCAGCAGCATCAACCGCCCGATGTAGAGCTGGCTGGCGCATTCGGCGAGCATGAACTGCACCGCCTGCCGGTCGGCGAGCAGCACCCCGAAGGTCGAACGTTTTGTCACGTGCGCCACCGCCATGTCGAGCGCGCGCTGGGCCTTTGCAACGTTGTGCATGCCGTGGCGAAGCCTGCCGTAAGCGAGGCGGTGCTGCCCCATATTGAAACCGTTGCCTTCGCCGCCGAGCAGATTGTCGGCCGGCACCTTGAGATCCCTAATCTCGATTTCGGAATGGCCGCCGGCGATCTGGTCGTAATGCGGGCCCTCGATCGCCATGTTCTTGATGTTGCGCTTGATCTTGTAGCCGGGGTTCGGCAATTCGACGATGAAAGTCGAATACTGCTTGTGGCGCGGCGCGTTGGGATCGGTCTTGGCCATCACCAGCGCCATGTCGGCGACGCTCGCCGATGACGAAAACCACTTCTCGCCGTTGAGGATGTAATTCTCGTTGCCATCCTTCACGGCGGTGGTTTGCATGCCGGTGGCGTCGGCACCCGCCGCCTTTTCCGTCATCGAGAAGCAGATGCGCTTGTCGCCGTTCAACAACGGTTTGAGGAATTTTTCCTTCTGATATTCCGTGCCATGCGCGAGGATGGTCATCATCGAGGCATCGTCGGGCCCCTGCGTGTTCATCGACAGCGCGCCGAGCATGCTTTCGCCGAGCTCCATCTGCACCAGCGCGTTGGCGAGCGGGCCCAGCCCCATGCCGCCATATTCCTTCGGCACGAACGGGCACCACAGGCCCTGTGCGCGCGCTTTCTTGCGCAGTTTGCCCAGCACTTCCTCGAGCGGCTTGGTGTCGAGTTCCTTTTCCGCCGGGATACATTCGTCGTGCACCCACTGGCGGACTTTTTCACGGATCGCCTTGGCCTCGGCCGGAACTTCGAAATCGATCGACATGGCAGGTTTCCTCGTTCGGGTTTGTTGTTGGTCAGGCTTGCCGGATGGCATATATCTGCGAGGTGCCAGCGGCAACGACAAACAAAGTTTAAAGCGCGAACCATCGTCTCGTCCCCGCTTCAAGGAATGACGTCAGGTTTGGCCGCGAAGGAGTGCCAAACCATGCCCGATCTCGCCGATCTGTTTCCCGGCTACGCTGCCGAATGGATCAACACCGGATCCGGGCGCATTTTCGCACGCGTCGGCGGCAAGGGACCGCCGCTGCTGTTGCTGCATGGCTTTTCCGAAACCCAGGTGATGTGGCATCGCGTCGCGCCGCAGCTTGCCGACAAGTTCACGCTGATCGTCGCGGACCTGCCGGGTTACGGCTGGTCGGATATGCCGGAGAGCGACAAGGATCATACGCCCTACACCAAGCGCGCGATGGCGCGGACGATGATCGAGGCGATGGAGCAACTCGGCCATGCTCATTTTGCACTGGCCGGACATGACCGCGGCGGGCGTGTCGCCTATCGTCTGGCGCTCGATCATCCCGGCCGGCTGTCGCGTCTCGCAGTGCTGGATATCCTGCCGACCTATGACTACTGGGAACGCATGAACCGGCTCTATGCGCTGAAAATCTATCACTGGACCTTTCTGGCGCAGCCGTTTCCGCTGCCGGAAACCTTGATCGGCGGCAATCCGGATTTCTTCCTGCGCCAGAAGATGGCAAGCCAGACCAAGGCGAAAAATCTCGACGCGATCGACCCGCGCGCGCTCGAGCATTACCTTGCCGCGTTCCGCGATCCTTCAAGGGTGCACGCGATGTGCGAGGATTATCGCGCCGGCGCCTATGCCGATTTCGAGATCGACAAGGTGGATCATGATGCAGGGAAAAAGATCACGATCCCGATGCTGGCGCTGTGGGGCGATGCCGGCATCGCCAGTGCCGCGGCAACGCCGCTCGACACCTGGAAGACCTGGGCGACCAATGTCTCGGGCGCGCCGGTTGCTTCCGGTCATTTCCTGACCGAGGAAAATCCGGACGCGACGGCGAGGGCGCTGAGGGAATTTTTTACGGCTTCGTAGTTCGAACAAAGCCCGCAAAATATCGAGGCCGTCATACCCGCGAACGCGGATGTCCAGTACGCTGCGGCCTTTCGATCAATCATCAGCGCGCTGGAATACTGGATCATCCGCTTTTGCGGACGATGACGGCGGTATTTTAGTTGCGCGTCGTCAGGCAAATTACCGCCGCGCCTTGAAAAACTCCCGCAGCAGCGTCGCCGCTTCGCTTTCACCGACCGCGGAATAAACCTCCGGCACGTGATGGCAGGTGTTTGATGCGAAGAACCGCACGCCGGATTCCACGGCGCCGCCCTTGGGATCGGGGGCGCCGTAATACAGTCGCCGGATCCGCGCAAACGAGATCGCCGCCGCGCACATCGTGCACGGCTCCAGCGTGACGTAGAGATCGCAATCGACCAGCCGCTCGCTGCCGACGACCTCGGCAGCTTGCCGGATCGCGACAATCTCGGCGTGCGCGGTGGGATCGCGGTCGGTCAGGGTGCGGTTTCCGGCGGTGGCGATGACCTCGCCGTCAAGCACGATCACGCATCCGATCGGCACTTCGCCGGCTTTTCCGGCGTTTTGGGCCGCTTTCAGCGCCAAATCCATGAAAGATGGTGCGCTCATGCCTCGTCTCTTCGCGAAAAGTCTGCTACTAGAAGGGCATTCAGCAAAAGTGGATACCGGTTTTGCGTGACAATGCGCCTCGAGCGGAGAGCGCGCCCGTTATCGTTGTGCCAGCCGATCCACATCAATCTGATTGCCATTTCATCTGCACCCGAAACGAGACCATTCATGCCCCGCGATAACGATAAAAACAACGCTTCCTCGCGCGGCCGGCGTGATCGGCCATCCGGCGGCAAAGGCCGCTCCGGCGCAGCCCGCGGGCCCGACAAGAAATTCGCCAAGCGCGATTTCGCCGGCAAGGGCGACGGCGAGAAGCGGCCCTACGCTGCCAAGCCCTATGGCGCCAAGTCCGACGGCGGCAAGTCCGACGGCGCCAAATCCTATGGCAAGAAGCCTTATTCGAGCCCGGGCAAACCCTATGCCGGCAAACGCGAAGGTCCTCCGCCGCGCCGCGATGGAGACGCTCCGCGCCGTGATTATGGTGACCGCAAGGATTTTCGCCCGGGTGAAGATCGTGGAGGCGAAAAACGTCCGTACACTCCGCGTGGCGATCGCCCGAATTTTAATCGCGACGATCGCCCGGCGCGTTCCGATCGGGGCGATGCTCGGCCCGCCGCGCGATTTTCCGATAAGAAATTCGGCGACAAGAAACCGTATGCACCGCGGGAAGGCGGCGGTGAGAAGCGACCCTACACGCCGCGCGGCGAAGGCTTTCGCAAGGATGGCGACCGTCCTCGCGGCGATCGTCCCGAGAGAAAATTCGGCGGCGACAAGAAATTCTCGCGCGGCGCGCCGGATCGCAAGAGCGACCGGGGGGATCGCGGTCCGCGCAAGGACTTTGGTAGCCGTGACCGGGATCGCAAGAGCGCCCCGGGGGACCGAGGTCCGCGCAAGGATTTCGGAGCGGATCGAGGTGAATCCAAACCTTGGCAGAAGCGCGACGCCAGCGCGCCGGACCATGCTGGACGCAATTCGCGTCCGCCACGTGAGGGCGCCAGAAACTTCGACAAGCCTCGCTTCGACAAGCCGCGTTACGACAAACCGCGTGAGGACCGCGGCGGCGACGAGCGTCCGCGTTTTTCGCGCCCGCGCGAGGACCGTCCCCAGGGTGACCGGCCGTTTCGTGAGCGGCCGAAGTTTGATCGTCCACGCGAAGGCGGCAGTTCCTGGCAGGAACATCCGCGCAGCGATGCGCAATCCTCCGATCGATCTGCCGACCGGCCCCGCCGCGACAACGAAGACGACAGCAAGGTCTTCGTAAAACGACCGGCGTTCGGCGGCCGCGGCGAGTACCGCGAGCGTAAGCCGGACGAGCGGCGTCCGCCGCGGCCTCCGCGCGAAAAGAAATCCGGCGAGCGCATCGCCAAGGTGGTGTCGCGGGCAGGTCTCGCCTCGCGCCGCGACGCCGAGGAATGGATCGTGCAGGGCCGGGTCACGGTCAACGGCCGCGTGATCAATTCGCCGGCGCTCGATGTCACCGCCAACGATGTCATCACGGTCGACGGCAAGCCGTTGCCGCCGCGCGAGCGCACCCGGCTGTTCATGTTTCACAAGCCGCGCGGGTTGATGACCACCCATGCCGATCCCGAAGGGCGGCCGACGGTGTTCGACAATCTGCCGGAAGGCCTGCCGCGGCTGATCAGCATCGGCCGGCTCGATTTCAACACCGAAGGCCTGCTGCTGTTGACCAATGACGGCGGGCTGGCGCGCGTGCTTGAACTGCCCGATACCGGCTGGCTGCGGCGCTATCGCGTCCGCGCCCATGGCGAAGTCACGCAAGGCCAGCTCGATGAATTGAAAAAGGGCGTCGAGGTCGACGGCGTCAAATACGGTCCGATCGATGCGACGCTGGAGCGCGACCAGGGCGCCAATGTCTGGCTGGTGTTTGCGATCCGCGAAGGCAAGAACCGTGAAGTCCGCAACGTGCTGGCGCATCTCGGCCTCGAAGTGAACCGGCTGATCCGGATCTCCTACGGTCCGTTCCAATTGGGCGAACTCGCCGAAGGCGAGGTCGAGGAGGTCAAGACCCGGGTGTTGCGCGAGCAACTCGGCGACAAGGTGGCGGCACTCGCGGGTGCGGATTTTGCGCGGCCGGTGCATGGCGAGCCGCAGGCAAAATCCGACGAGGAAGAGACCGACGTGCCGCGCGAGAAGAAGCCCTTCAAGCCGGCCGGCAAGAGCGGCCTGATCTCCGACCGCAAGGGCCGCCGGGTGCTGGTGCAGCGTACCGGCAGCGACGAAGCGCGCGCGCGCAACGAAGCCGAGGCCAGCGGCTACGGCCCGCCGCGGCGTCCGCAGCGCGGCTATCACGGCAAGCGCGATCTGAAGCCGCGGGACGAGTAGGGCTGGCGCATGCGTCTTAGGTTCGAGCTTGCCGCGCGTTCAGTCGTACCTCTCCCATCGGGAGAGGTCGGATCGCGAAGCGATCCGGGTGAGGGGTTACGGCCTATCGATAAACCGTACGCCCTCACCCCACGGGGGAGGGGGCAGGCCTCCGTTGCTGCGACGCCGGAGCATGCGCTTCGACGCAAGGGATTCGCACCCTGATGCGCGTCGTCGGCGGGCGATTGAAGGGCCGCAACCTCGCGTCGCCATCGTTGCGCGACATCCGCCCCACCGCGGACCGCCTCCGCGAGTCGCTGTTCAACATCCTGATCCATGCCTATGACGATCCGATTGCGGATGCGCGCGTGCTCGACCTGTTCGCCGGCACCGGCGCGCTCGGCATCGAGGCGATCTCGCGCGGTGCGGCCTTCGCGCTGTTCGTCGATAACGGCGCCGAGGCGCGCGCGCTGTTGCGCAACAATGTCGAATCGCTGGGCCTGGGAGGCGTTACAAAAGTATTCCGCCGCGACGCCGGTAATCTTGGCCCGGCGCATCCGGTCGAGCCGTTCTCGCTGGTGTTTCTCGATCCGCCCTATCGCATGAAACTGGCCGAGAAGGCGCTGACTTCATTGCGCGATGGCGGCTGGTTGACTCCGGCGGCGCTGCTGGTGGTCGAGGAGGCCAAGGCGGCGGAATTTGCGGCGCCTGACGGTTTCGAGGAACTGGAGCGGCGGGTGTACGATGACACGGAGTTTGTGTTTTTGCGGTTTGCTAAATCGTAGTTCGTAGTCGTTCGTAGGGTGGGCAAAGCGCAGCGTGCCCACCATTTTAGCCAGCACAAATAACGGCGGAATCGATTGGTGGGCACGGCGCAAGAGCGCCTTTGCCCACCCTACGACTCGGCTCTGCCTCACCGCCGCCCGAACAGCTTCTCGATATCCGCGAGCTTCAATTCCACGTAAGTCGGCCGGCCGTGATTGCACTGTCCGGAATTCGGCGTGTCTTCCATCTCGCGCAGCAGCGCGTTCATTTCTTCCGGCTTGAGGCGGCGGCCGGCGCGCACTGAGCCGTGGCAGGCCATGGTGGCCGCGACATGCATCAGGCGGCGTTCCAGCGGCAAGGCTTCATCCCATTCCGCCATGTGCTCGGCGAGATCGCGCAGCAACGATGCGGCATTGGTCTTGCCGAGCAGCGACGGCGTCTCGCGCACCGCAACCGCGCCGGGCCCGAAGGATTCGATCGCAAGCCCGAACGAGGCCAGCTCCTCGGCGCGCGCGATCAGCCGCTCCACGGTGGCTTCCTCGAGTTCGACGATCTCCGGAATCAGCAGGATCTGCCGCTGCACGCCGTTGCGCGCCAGCGACGCTTTCAGTCTTTCATAGACGATACGCTCATGAGCGGCATGCTGGTCGACCACGATCAATCCGTCGCGGGTCTGCGACACGATATAGGTCTCATGAATTTGCGTTCGCGCCGCGCCAAGCGGGCGGTCCAGCAGATCGGCTGACGGGGTTTCCTGAAAACGCACATCCGCCGTCGGCGTGCCGACGTCAAACGCGGCTTGCCCGGGTTCGGCAAAGGCCGATACCGCCGAGCCGTCAAACGAGGGCAGCGGTCCGGTCGGATAGGCCGGCGAACGCCGCCAGTCCCAATTGGCGCGCGGCGCGAATGACGGGCGGAACGACGCAAGCGCCGCGCCGTCGCTGTTGGCCGCGGTGCGCTTGCCTTCGCGGGCGAGGCCGTCTTTCAGCGCATGCACGATCAGCGCGCGGACCAGGCCGGCATTGCGGAACCGGACCTCGGTCTTGGCGGGATGCACATTGGCATCGACCTCCTGCGTATCGAGCGTCACGAACAGCGCCACCACCGGATGGCGGTCGCGCGGCAGATAGTCGGAATAGGCCGCGCGCACCGCGCCGATGATCAGCTTGTCGCGCACCGGCCGGCCGTTGACGAACAGATATTGCCCGAGCGCATTGGCCCGGGTCAGCGAGGGGGCGGCGGCAAAGCCTTCCACCACCACGCCTTCGCGCTCGCTGCGCACCTCGATAGCGCTGCCGCGAAAATCGGCCCCCAAGATATCGCCGAGCCGGGTGAGCCGGCCGGCAGCGCCGCGGAGGGCTGCGGCCCAGGTGACGGGCGCGCGTTCCTCGCCGGACAGCGTGAAGGCGACGTCAGGCCGCGCCATCGCGAGGCGGCGCACCACCTCGCGGATCGCTTCGGCCTCGGTGCGATCGGTCTTGAGAAACTTCAGGCGCGCCGGCGTCGCATAGAACAGATCGCTGACCTCGACGCGGGTGCCTTGCGATAACGCCGCCGGCATGATGGCCGATTTCTTGCCGCCTTCGACGGACAGCGACCAGGCATGCGGTTCGCTCCGGTGGCGCGTGGTGATGCCGAGCTTCGCCACCGCGCCGATCGAGGGCAGGGCCTCGCCGCGAAACCCCAGGGTGCGGATCCGCAACAGATCCTCGTCGTCGAGTTTCGAGGTGGCATGGCGATCCACCGCCAGCGCCAGATCGCCTGACGTCATGCCGTCGCCATCATCGGTGATCCCGATCCGCCGCCGGCCGCCGCCATCGGTGAAGATGTCGATCCGGCTGGCGCCGGCATCGATGGCGTTCTCCACCAGCTCCTTGACCACGCTCGCCGGACGCTCGACCACTTCGCCGGCGGCGATGCGGTTGACGACCTGTTCGGGGAGCTGGCGGACGGGCATGGGGCGTCTTTTAAGTCGATTCGTGACCGAAGCGGCATTGTAGGCGAGCGGGGGGCCGGATGGGACTCCAATTGCCCATTGAAAAAGATTGCCGGCGCGCGAACCGAAATCCCCCGCAGAGCGGCTCTATCAGACGAGAACATTCGAGTTCTCTCCCTGAAATCAAAGGAGTCGCTATGTTTTATCGAAAGAATTTGCCAGCTTGGGAGCGCGCTGCGCGGGCCCTCGGCGGTGCGGCGATGGTCGCGTGCGGGTTTCTTGGCCTTCCCGGCATGCCGATCGGGTATCTGATCGCCGGTGCCGGAGTTGTGACCGTGATGACCGGATTTTTCGGATTTTGCCCGATGTGCGCGATGGCCGGTCGAAGACTACCGTCGCCATGACGCCCTTGACCAGAACCGGGCGCTGCGACCCCGGGCTGATCGAAGCCGCGCGCGGCGGGGACGAGAAAGCCCTGGTGTCGTTGATATCTGCGGCCCAGCCCGATGTCCGGCGCTATGCCGCGCGCAATTGCCGGGCGGCCGATATCGACGACGCCGTCCAGGAAACGTTGCTGCTGATCTACCGGCGCGTCGGAACGCTGCGGGCGGTGACCTCGTTCTCGGCGTGGATATTCGCAGTCGCAAGGCGCGCCTGCCTTCGCCTGCTGCGCATGTCGGTGGGGATTCCGGAAACTCCGGTTGACGGGGCGGAAGCGCGGTTGGCGCATCTGCGGCCCGAAGACCTTCGCATTGATCTTTCCCGCGCCATCCAGTCGCTGCCCGAGCATTATCGCGAGGTGATCCTGCTGCGCGATATCGAGGAGCTGTCGATCGACGAAATCGCCGAGGTTCTCGGGCTGACCCGCGAGAGCGTCAAGGCCCGCATTCACCGCGCGCGAATGCTGATCCGCGAATATCTGGTTCGCGACTGACGACAATCACCGCAGTCTAACCCCCGAGTCAAAATCATGTTTGTAAGCAACACGCTCTCCGAGCATATCCTGCGTGGCGCGATCGGAATTGCTACACTGGGGTACGCCCTGGCAATTGCCGAAACCCATCCCTGGGGTTCGCTCGCGTCAGGAGCGCTGGCGCTGCTGGCGTTTCGCGGCTGCCCGATCTGCTGGACCATCGGCCTGTTCGAAACCGCAAGGCAGCAATGGAGCCGGCGGCAGGTTCTCAATCGTTGAGTCCGCCCAGGGCTGAAATCGACGCCTCAAAAAAGCTTAACTGAGCAAAGGGATGGGCCAGCCCGTTGTTGCAATGCCGTGCTGGCCGATGACGGAAACGTTGGCACCGGTGCCGACCCGGTATATCGTTTAGAAAAGCTATAAAGAAAGATCGGGAGGATACCTATGTGCCAGCTGTTCGCTCACCAGCCGCAACGGGACTATGAATCGCAGACCAGATCGCTTCGCATCGATGGCCATTGCACATCGATCCGGCTGGAGATGGCGTTCTGGGACACGCTTGAAGAAATCGCGAGCAAGCAGGACATGAGCCTCGCAAAATTCCTGTCCTGTCTTCACAGCGAGGTTCTCGATCATTGCGGCGAAGTGCACAATTTCGCCTCGCTGCTGCGTTGTTCGTGCCTGATCTATCGGTCGAAAGCCGTAGCGGTCGTACCCGATTTTCATGACGCCGCAGCACCGAGGCTTGTCGCGGCCGAATAACCCCAAGCATCAGCCGATTCAACGGGATGCGCCACTTGGCGCATCCCGGATTGGACCGCGACGTTCAAACGGAAGCCGCGCTAGATTTCCTTTCGCTGCATGGCGCCGGCGATGTGATCCGCCTGCCTGACGGCAAGCGCCACGATGGTGAGCGTCGGATTGCAGGCCGCGCCGCTGGTGAACTGGCTGCCATCCGAGACGAACAAATTCTTGATGTCGTGGGTCTGGCCGAACTTGTTCACGACACCGTCCCTGGGCTTGGCGCTCATCCGGTTGGTGCCCATGTTATGGGTACTTGGATAGGGCGTGGTCGGATACGTCACTGTCGCGCCGACCGCCTCGTAAACCGCGGCACCCCGTTTGTAGGCGTGATCGCGCATCGCGACGTCGTTGGGGTGATCGTCGTAGTGGACGCTGGCAACCGGCAGGCCAAACTTATCCTTGGCTTTCGGGTCGAGCGTGACGCGGTTGGTTTCCTGCGGCATGTCCTCGCCGACCAGCCACATCCCTGCCATGCGTGGATACCCTTCCATCGCCGACGTGAACGGGCGTCCCCAGGCGCCCGGATTGAGGAAAGCCGCCATGAAGGGCAACCCAAGCGACAGGGTTTCCATTTCATAGCCGCCCAGGAAGCCACGCGACGGATCGTTTTTCGCCTCATCACGGATGATGCCGGCCATTGTGGTGCCGCGATACATGTGGACCGACTTGTCGAACACCGCATAGACGCTGCCGGTCATGTGACGCATGTAGTTGCGGCCGACCTGGCCGGAGCTGTTGGCAAGGCCGTCTGGGAACGTGCTGGACGCACTGTTGAGCAGAAGCCGGGGGCTCTCGATCGAGTTGCCGGCGACGGCAACAACGCGCGCCTTCTGGCGCTGCGTCTTGCCGGCTTCGTCGGCATAGACGACGCCTGTGACCTTGCCCGATGCATCGTGCTCGATCTTGAGCGCCATGCTGGCGGGACGAACTTCAAGGTTGCCGGTGGCTTCTCCCTTCGGGATTTCCGAATAAAGCGTCGACCACTTCGCGCCCGACTTGCAGCCCTGGAAACAAAACCCGATTTGCTGGCATGGGCCGCGGCCGTCGCGCGGCTCGCTGTTGATCGCCATCCGTCCGGTGTGGACTTCCTTGTAGCCGAGCTTCTTTGCGCCGGCTTCCATCACCTTGAAGTTGTTGTTGCCCGGCAATCCCGGGATGTTGTTGGTGCGGGTGACGCCCATCCTG
>DATHHQ010000771.1:0-2945 GCA_035490095.1 Bradyrhizobium sp. | reverse complement strand
GCCGGGCACGCCGGGGCTTCCGAAACCGGTCGCCATCACCGGCGAGGCTTCCGCGATGATCAATCCGCCTAACGTGGCGCGCTGCGCATAATATTCGACGTTCAGTGGCCGCGGCGCGAGACTCGGCTTTTCCGCCCGCATCCGCGTCAAGGGCGCCATCACGAGGCGATGCTTGAGTTGATAGGGACCGATCTTGAATGGTGAAAACAGCGACGGATAATGCATGCCTGCCCCGGATTTTCTTCTGTGATCTGGATATGTAACCGGTTCATCTTGTTCGTAAAAGGCTTCGGTGGCAATGTACCGGATCGAGGCGAGAGAGCAGGTCTTCCATGCCGAAATCCAGTGCCAGACCGCTTCCTTCCCTAAGCGTCCGCATCGATCTCGACGCCGAGGGACGCATCGGGCCGGGCAAGATCCAGCTATTGGAAAATATCCATACCTGCGGCTCGATTTCAGCCGCGGGCCGTGCGATGGACATGTCCTATAAGCGGGCGTGGGATCTGGTGGATGAAATCAATCGCATCTGCAGGCACGCCGCGGTCGAGCGGCAAACCGGCGGCAAGAACGGCGGCGGCGCGATCCTGACGCCGTTTGGCATGTCTCTCGTGGCGCGTTACCGGAAGATCGAACGCGACGCGGCAAGCGCGGTGCGCAAGGACCTTCTGGCATTGCGGACAGACATCGGGCGGGCGAAGAAAAGCGCAAGCCGGTAACAAAAAGAAAGTGGCGGCCGAAGCCGCCACCACCCCCGAATTGCTCTAAGTCTCCACAGCTAGAGCATTTCCCAATGCGGAGTTCATCCTTCGAGACGGCGCTTCGCGCCTCCTCAGGATGAGGTTCCTCATGGTGAGGAGCGCGGCAACGCCGCGCGTCTCGAACCATGAAACGCCTAACCGGTCTTGATCCAGACCGCCTTGACGTTGAGATATTCTTCCAGGTGCTGCTTGCCGGACTCGCGGCCGTAGCCGCTCATCTTGTAGCCGCCGAATGGCACCGCCGGGTCCATCGCCTGATAGCAATTAACCCAGACCGAGCCGGCGCGAAGCGCTTTCGCCACGCGATGCGCCTTGCTGACGTCCTTGGTCCAGACGCCGCTGCCCAGGCCGAACGTCGTGGCGTTGGCGCGCTGGATCAGCTCATCGCCGTCCTTGAACGAGATCGCCGAAATCACCGGCCCGAAGATTTCCTCCTGCGCGATCCGCATATTGTCCTCGACGTTGGCGAACACGGTCGGCGGCACGAAGTAGCCCTTCGACAACGCGCCTTCGGTCAGCCTCGCTCCGCCAGCCAGCGCCTTGGCGCCTTCCTTGCGACCGATGTCGAGATAGCCGGAGACGCGCTCCATCTGCTGCTCCGACACCAGCGGTCCGATCTGCGTGTTCGGATCGAGGCCGTTGCCGACCTGCAGTTTCTTGCCGAACTCGGCGACGCGGCCGACGAATTCGTCGTAGACCTGATGCTCGACGAACAGCCGCGTACCGGCGCTGCAAATCTGGCCTGAGTTGGCGAACACCGCCATCGCAGCACCCGGCACCGCCGCATCGAGATCGGCGTCGGCGAACACGATGTCGGGCGATTTGCCGCCAAGCTCGAGCGACACGCGCTTGAGATTGCCTGCGGACGCCTTGACGATCGATTGTCCTGTCACATGCGAGCCGGTGAAGGCGACCTTGTCGACGCCGGGATGCGAGGCAAGCGCCGCGCCGGCGGTCTCGCCATATCCGGGCACGACGTTGACGACACCGGGAGGAATGCCCGCCTCCATCGCCAGTTCGCCAAGCCGCAGCGACGTCAGCGGCGCTTCCTCCGCAGGTTTAAGGACCACCGTGCAACCGGTAGCAATGGCAGGGCCGATCTTCCAGACGCTGGCACCAAGCGGGCCGTTCCATGGAATGATGGCGCCGACGACGCCGACCGGTTCCTTCAGCGTATAGGAGAAAATATCGCCGGGCAGCGAATTCTCGATGGTCTCGCCATGCAGCGCGGTGGCCTGCCCTGCGTAATATCTGAGCATGCCGAGCACCCGCAGCTTGTTGCCGCGGGTGCGGCTGATCGGCGCGCCCATGTCGAGCGTGTCGAGCTGCGACAGCTCCTCGAAGTTTTTCTCGACCAGATCGGCGAGCTTGAGCAGCAGGGCCTGCCGCTCATACGGCTTGACCTTGCTCCAGGGTCCCTCGAAGGCACGACGGGCTGCCGCGACCGCGCGGTTGATATCCTCGGCATCGCCTTCGGCCACCGTTGCGAGCAATTCGCCGGTGGCGGGATTGTGGGTCTCGAATCGCTTGCCGGAAGCCGCGTCGATCCATTTGCCGTCGATCAGCATCTTTTTGTAGGAACCGTCCGCATAAGGATGGCGCGTAATCGGAATCGCCTGCGTCACAGCCATTTCTGCACTCCTTTGGTGTCGATCGGTCCTCCGATCGTTATATCCAATAATATATAGCGATCACGCTACCCCGTAAAGCACGCTCGCGGCGCGCGAGGTGGCGTCGAACGAAGACCTCCCAAGTCTTTTCATATGGTAGTCACATGGTGGGCGTTCCCTATTGCCATACCAAATGGCGGAAATATTATGTCCGATCTGCGCGATTGTTCGGCGGAACAATCCTCACCACGGAGAGCTCACGTGCCCCATCCAGCCATGTCCGCCAATAACGTCGCCGTCATCACCGGAGGCGCGTCCGGTATAGGCCTTGCCGCCGCGATGCGGTTCGCTGGTCTCGGCATGAAGGTCTGCATCGCGGATTTGGATCCCAGCCGTCTCGCCGATGCAGGAACCAGGATATCGTCGGTCGCGCCGGGCGGTGCCGCCGATATCATGGTGGCGACCGTCGATGTCAGTCGTATCGACGATGTGTCGGAACTGGAAACCGCCGTGCGAGAGCGCTTCGGCGGCGCCGATATCCTGATGAACAACGCCGGCATCCAGCCGGGCAGCGAGA
>DATHHQ010000770.1:0-2107 GCA_035490095.1 Bradyrhizobium sp. | reverse complement strand
TCGTACGGAACATCGTCGACCACGGCTTGGAGTCTGCCGAAGAACGAACGCTCGCCGGCAAGCCACCGCGCAACCACGTAACGCTCAGCGCACGATTGGCGGCGGACACGCTCGTCATCGAAGCTTGCGATGACGGCAAGGGGATCGATTGGGCGAAGGTTGCCGAGCGTGCCCGTGCGCGCGGCCTTGCTCATCGCACGCGCGCACAGCTGGTCGAGGCCTTGTTTGCTCCAGGTCTCAGCACCACGGAGGTCGTCTCAGAGACCTCGGGACGGGGCGTCGGCATGTCCGCGGTGCTGGAAGCGTGCCGCGCCCTGGGTGGCGAGTGCACCCTGGAGAGCGAGCTCGGCCGGGGTACGAAGTTCACCTTCATTCTCCCACTTACGGCGCGTAGCCGCGATTCTCAGGCGAAATCCCCGCTGCACCCGGGCCTATGACGAGGCGTCGGTCCCCGCCGGCTAGCCTCGTTCGGCTGAAGCGCGCTCTTAGACGAAGTCGGCGGCGGCCGTTAGTGCCCTAAGGATGCTGGCCCGCTATAGTCATAGGTCATCAGGGGGCAGCTACAGTCTGACAAATGATCCATCGACGAGAGAGAGTCGCATGAGCTGGTCAATACTGGTCGTGGACGATTCGGCGACGGCACGTTCCCAGCTGCGCGTCGCATTCGAAGCCAAGGGCGCGAAAGTCCTCGAGGCGGAGAACGGGCGGGAGGGCTTGTGGCGAGCGCGAGCCGAGAAGGTCGATCTGATCTTCTCGGACATCCACATGCCAGTCATGGACGGCTTACAAATGATTCAGGAACTGAGAAAACATCCGGATTACGCCGGCGTGCCGATCTTCGTGTTGACCTCGGACGCAGCCGGTACGCGTGCCGCCGAAGGCAAGAAAGCCGGCGCCAACGCCTGGATCATCAAGCCGATCAACCCCGAGTTGTTGTGGAAGGCGGTCGAAAAGGCGCTCTTCGGCAGGCAATCCGGCTCGCACCCCAAGAGCCCGACGATAACGGACGATGCGGCGGGGAACCTCAACAAGTGACCTCCGACAGACGAGTCTTAGTCGTGGATCGCAGTGAGGGCGCGCTCGCGGGGGTAATGGAGGAGCTCGACCTGCTTGGCTTTCGCGTGATCTGGGTGCCCACCCCGGCCGCGGCGCTAGCGTTCGTCAAGACGACCCCGTCGCTGTCCCTGGTGATCGTCAGCGCGGCAGCCGCGGAGGACGGCGGCGACGAATTCCTGAGCGAAGTGAAGCGCACCCGCCCCTCTTTGCGCATCCTGTGCGGCACCGTGCCCAATGCTCCGCCCAGCATTCGGCGCGGCCCATCTCCGGATAGTCTAATTCCGGAGCCATTTCGCCCCAATGCGCTGCGCACCGCAGTCTCGGCGCTGCTCGCAGAGCAGTTTTACCCGAGCGTGATCGCGACGGCCATCAAGAGCTCGGCGCTCGAAGTGCTGGGGACACTAGGAGAGTTCAGAGTCGACGCCGGGGAGTTCTTGGTCCCAAACCAAACTGCGCTCTCTGATCTCAGCGCCATCATCGCCTTCAGTGGAGAAGCGTCTGGCCATTTGATGTTGAGCATGACGAGCGAGGACGCGAAAACGCTCTATATGCGCTTCGTGCCCGGCGCACGAGCGGTTCCAGTAGACCGCTTGGAGG
Source organism: Bradyrhizobium sp. (assembly GCA_035490095.1). Classification (GTDB taxonomy): domain Bacteria; phylum Pseudomonadota; class Alphaproteobacteria; order Rhizobiales; family Xanthobacteraceae; genus Bradyrhizobium. The sequence continues at coordinate 454 of DATHHQ010000770.1, read as the reverse complement.
ACCTGGTCGGCGAGCTGTGCAACCGGATCCTCGGTCGGATCAATGCATTCTTTGCTCAGCATGCCATGACCATTCAACAGACGACGCCGCTCTTCATTCGGGCCGCGGGCAGCACGATGCGCTACCCGGGTCGTCATCCCTCTTTCGGCGTACAGCTGACGCGGGGCGATGCAAAACTTTCGCTCGAGTACTACTTGGCCGACTTCGACAGGTCGAAGTTGAAGGACGGCGCAACCAAAGATGTCTTGAGCATGGGTGAGATCCGCTTTTTCTGAGAGCGGCTTCGCAACCGATGAGCGGTGACAGCGCCATGGTCTCCACTCGTGCGAGCAGCGTGATAGTCGACGAGCTGCCCGACGGGGTAGTGGTGATGACTGCGAGTGGCCTTTTGAGGTCCGCCAACAAGGCGTTCCTCGAGATGGTTGGCCGTGAAGAGCGCGAGGTCGTCGGCAAA
>DATHHQ010000769.1:0-17596 GCA_035490095.1 Bradyrhizobium sp. | reverse complement strand
CCCAGCCTATCCCACGGACGCATACGCCGACGGGCTGGCTTTCAGGTGAGCTGGGCCGGACTCATCTAGGCGGGACAGACTAAGGCTGCGTCAATTGCCGGAACATTGTGCCCCCGGGATATTCTGGGTCTGAAACTAGTGCGTTCCCGCTTAGACCGCGCTTCAATGCGCAGATGGCAGACAAGCGCACCATTTCCCAGCTCGAGGCCGAGGGTTATCCTTGGATCGGGTGCGAGTGCTGTAAGGGCACCGTGTGAGTGCCATTCAGGGTGCTCCGCCAGCGGATTGGATTAAAGGCGAAGAAATGAGCGCCAAGTCAAGGCCGCCGATCGTGGAAAGATAGTCCTACAGCGAAGGCGATTGCCGCGACGATCTCGTTATTATCGATCGCCGGCTTGATCGCGGTGCTCGCCTTCGCGCTTCTATCTATGCAGTGAGGCTCTCCCTAGCGCGTGCTCGGGCCGCCGCCTGGTCGAACTCGGACTTAAGGCCAAGAAATGAAATGGCGAAGAAGCGCAGAACCCAGTTTTCGTTGAAAGAAGATCGGCAGCTAATACGGACTTTTTTAGCGGTCTGTGCCTGCCGAATGCATTCTGCGCAGATCGGGCATATCAATGTCACGCGATTTGCCTACGGCATTCCCCTTAACATCAAGGATTGGTCGCAGGAAGCTGGCGATCGGCGGCACGCCGCTCGAAGAGATCCGAATTGCTGCCGCCCGAGTTCACCTGACCGGATATGCGGGACAACGGCGACGGTGGTATGGTCCGTGCATTCACGATTCAACCGGCGTCCAGACCCCTCCGGCTGCGCTCGAGCGCAGGACGGCGTCCACCATCGCAACACCGGCGAAGCCATCCTCAATCGTTGGAAAGGTCAGCGCCGGATCGGCAAGAGAGGCGGTGCGCCTTGCCACAATAGCTGTTGCGGCTTCGGTATAGATCGTCGCGAACGCTTCCAGGTATCCCTCAGGGTGGCCGGGTGGAATACGATTGACGCGCTGACCGGCGGCGTTCATGGCCGCCGTGCCGCGCCGGATCATGCGCGGGGCGTCACCGAGCGGCGACCAGGTGAGAAGGTTCGGCTCTTCCTGCCGCCAATCCAGGCCGCCCTTCTCGCCGAAGATCCGTAATCGCAGCCCGTTATCGTTTCCGGGTGCAACCTGGCTCGCCCACAATGCGCCCCGCGCCCCGTTCCCGTAACGCAGCAGAATTTGCACATTGTCATCGACACGGCGGCCCGGCACGAAGATGGTCGTCTCGGCCAGAATCTGCTCAGGCATCATCCCGGTGACAAAGTGCGCCAGCTGGTATGCGTGGGTACCGATGTCGCCGACGCAGCCGCCGGCACCCGAGCGCGCCGGATCGGTACGCCAGTCGGCCTGCTTCTGGCCGGTGGCCTCAAGCGGATCGGCCAACCAATCCTGCGGGTATTCGACCTGCAAGATCCGGATAGCGCCGAGTTCGCCGCCCCGAACCATAGAGCGTGCATGGCGGACAAGCGGATAACCGGAATAATTATAGGTGACGGCAAATATCAGTCCGCTCGTGCGTGCCTTGTCGCGCAAGCGGCGCGCCTCTCCAAGGGTTGTCGTCAACGGTTTATCGCAGATGATATGAACGCCCGTCTCCAGAAAGGCGGCGGCGACAGGTGCATGCATATGGTTCGGTGTGACGATCGCAGCCGCTTCGATAGCGTCGGTCCGCCCGGCCTCTGCCTGCGCCATGGTCCGGAAGTCCGGATAGGATCGATCGGACCCAAGGCCGATAACCGCCGCCGAGCGGATTGCCTTGTCGGGCGAGGCGGAAAGCGCGCCGGCGACGAGTTCGTAACGATCGTCGAGGCGCGCGGCGATGCGGTGGACGGCGCCGATGAAGGCGCCTTCCCCGCCGCCTACCATTCCCAGTCGAATGCGTGGCTCAGCCATGTCGAACTCCTGTCGATTTATTTCGGCTCAGATGAGGCCCAATGTCCGTCGGATCTGCGCATCGTCGCTGGTGCCGCCGGCGAAGTCGTCAAATGCTCGCTCGGTGACGCGGATGACGTGGTCGCGGATAAAGGCTGCACCTTCGCGGGCTCCGTCCTCCGCGTTCTTCAGACAGCATTCCCACTCCAGCACTGCCCAGCGGTCGAATCCGATGGCAGCCAGCCGCGAGAAGATCGCCTTGAAGTCGACCTGCCCGTCACCGAGCGAGCGAAAGCGACCGGCGCGATTGATCCAGGACTGAAAGCCCGAATAGACGCCCTGCCGGCCGGTCGGATTGAACTCCGCGTCCTTCACGTGGAAGGCGCGGATGCGCTCGGCGTAAATATCGATGAAGGCCAGATAGTCCAATTGCTGCAGAACGAAATGGGACGGATCGTAGTTGATCGCGCAACGCGGGTGGTTGCCGGTGCGCTCGTAGAACATCTCGAAGGTAATGCCGTCGCATACGTCCTCGCCTGGATGGATCTCGTAGCAGAGGTCGACGCCCGCTTCCTCATATACGTCGAGGATTGGACGCCAGCGACGCGCGAGTTCGTCGAACGCGGTCTCGATCAGGCCCGGCGGCCGCTGCGGCCAGGGATAAAGAAAGGGCCAGGCCAGCGCGCCGGTGAAGCTCACGCTGCCAGTGAGGCCGAGGCGGCGAGACGCCTGCGCGGCTTTCATCATTTGATCTACCGCCCAGATCTGACGTTCCTTCGGCTTGCCCCTGACTGCCGGTGGAGCGAAAGCGTCGAAGGCTTCGTTGTAGGCCGGATGCACCGCGACGAGTTGTCCTTGCAGGTGGGTGGACAATTCGGTGATCACCAGACCATGGCTCGCGGCCACGCCGGCAATTTCATCGCAATAGGTCTGAGAGGCCGCGGCCTTGTCGATATCGATCAGGCGTGGATCGGAGGTCGGGACCTGAACACCCTTGTAACCGAGTCCTGCCGCCCAGCCGCAGATGGCATCGAAGCTGTCAAACGGCTGCGCATCGCCGATGAACTGCGCCAGAAAAATTGCGGGCCCCTTCATGGTGGCCGGTCGGATAGTCGCTGACATTGCATCTTCTCCGGTTCAGACCGCTGCGCTACGCCGCCACATTGTCCGACAAGGATGCCGGCCGTTCAATACACGAGACGATCTGGATCGTCCCCCCATGGGCCCGCCTCCTGGATCGCGTGCAGGACTTCCAACACAGGTGCGACGAAGTCGTCGATAAGAACGCGAAGCCCTGCGAAAACGAACGGTAAGGACGACCGGGACGATGACATGCCAGTTCAGGTCGTTGTTGGCGCCCTTGTCGCCCGCACCGTCGACGATGCCAGGCCGGTGGGGCGCGCTACCTCGCGCATCACTTTTCTCGTCGGCATGCCATGCTGCGCGCCGGCCTTCAGGCAACTCAAGGCCGCGGCCTCGCATCCCAGTTCCAACGCCTTTTTTAGCGACGATTTTTCACCAATCATGGAAGCAAAAGCGCCGACAAACGTATCGCCGGCACCGGTGGTGTCGACCGGTCTGATGCTCGGGGACGGCGCGCGAAAGCGAGCATCGTCGGCAGTCACGGCCAAGGCTCCCTGTGGTCCGGCTGTCACCACACAAGTAAACCCGCCCGATCTGGCCAGCCAGCTACAGGCGGCCTCGAAATCCGTCACGCCTGCGTCGAGCGCCGCAGCAACATCGAGCGCCTCGTGCTCGTTTACGATGAGGTAGTCCGTCGCTTCGAGCAAATCGCAGATCATCGCGCCGGTCATCTGATCCGGGACCGGAGCCAAGTTCCAGATAACCTTGCCATTGGCAGACTTGGCCTTGCGCGCAAGGTGGAGGGACTCGGTGTACGGCACCTCCATCTGCAGCACCAGAACGGTGTCGGCGCTGAAGAGTCTCTCTGAGACATCGGCGGCGCAGGCCGTGCTGTTAGCGCCGCTCGCCACTGTGATCGCGTTTTCTCCGCTCCGATCTACGGTAATGAACGCGCAGCCCGTGGGCTCATGGACCCTAACGATCTGGCTGGTGTCGATGCCGTTGCTGGCCAGGTTCTTGAGGGCCTCCTCGCCAAATGCGTCCTGCCCCAGCCGGCCCGCCATGCGGACCTTTCCAGGGCCGGCGATCCGGGCGGCCGCGACCGCCTGGTTGGCTCCCTTTCCGCCGAAGTGGATTTCATAGGATGGCGCGAGCACCGTCCGGCCGGGGCCAGGAATGACCGGCACTCTGGCGACCAGATCGACATTGATTGAACCGAACACAAGGATCATCGCCCACTCCCAGGCAAAGGCGCCTCAGCCTTCCGCATCCATTTCGTGAAGCTTCTGGACGCGCCGCCGAAAATCCTCTTCGGTCGAAAACTCGGCCGCAAGAAACGAGGAGATGAGATCGTTGGCGAGCCACGGTCCGACGATCTGGGCGCCAATGCACATGACATTCACATCATCATGCTCGACGCTCTGATGGGCCGAATGAACGTCGTGACAGACCGCGGCGCGGATGCCCTTCATTTTGTTGGCCGCAATCGAGGCGCCGACACCGGTGCCGCACACCATGATGCCGCGAGCGACCTCTCCGGAGATGATCTTCCCCGCGACCGCGCGCGCGATATCCGGAAAGTCCACCGGATTTTCGTCGTAGGATCCGACGTCGACGACCTCGTGTCCGAGGCTGCGTACGTGATCGATGACAGCCTTCTTGAGTGACCAGCCGGCGTGGTCGGATCCTATGACGAGACGCATGTAATTTTCCTTTTTTTTGATTGGTGGCGGCCGTGGCGACCGTCAACGGACTTATGGATGTCAGCTGCGCATATCGGGTGGCAGTTCGACACCGTGGAATTTCTTGTAGATGGCGTTGAGCTTGCCGTTCTTAACGTTTTCGGTGATCCACGCGTTGAGCTTCTCCATGAGGCGCGATTCACCCTTCTTCAGGCCGATGGCGAGATCGAAGCTGGCGAGCGGGATCTTGGATTCGAAGATGCGCGCCGGATTCTTGATGCCTATCTGGTTGATGATCGTCGCCGAGGTTCCGACGCAGTCGACCTGGCCGGAAACCGCGGCAGTCACCTCGGTGGCATCGTCGTCGTAGCGCGAGATCTTCAGTTCCTTGTCCTTCATGTTCGACAGCATCGTGTCCTGCGTGGTGCCGCGCGAGACGCCTATGGCCTTGTCTTTCAGATCATCCCAATCCTTGACGTTCAGCGACTTCAGACAGCCGATGTCGGACTGCAGCGTGGCATAGCGTTTGGAGAAGTCGATTACCTTGGCCCGCTCGGGCGTGACCGACAGGGTGGAAATAATGATATCGGCCTTGCCGGTCTGCACATTCGGGATCCGCGTCGCGCCGGTCGTCTGGATGAATTCCAGCTCGAGTCCCCAATCCTTGGCCAGCAACTGGGCAACCTCGACATCGGAGCCGGTCGGCTTCATGCTGCTGTCCATCATGCCGGACGGGGGAATGGCAAGGTCCGTCGAGATACGGATCTTCTTGGCCTGCGTGATGTCATCGAGCAGGTCGGCCTGCGCCGGCCAGGCCGCCAGCACGACGAGGCCGCATGCAGCGACGGCGCCGCCCAGAATCTTCCAGTTTCCAATCATTGGCTTTTCCTCTCCTGTTATGATTTTAGATTGCCGGTGCCGACGAACTGAATGAGTTCCGGCGTCGTCGGTGCCGTCAGGATCGAGGCAGGCCCGGTTTCGTGAACCTTGCCGCGATGCATGAAGACGATCCGATCGGCGATGCTCCTGGCAAATCCCATTTCATGGGTGACCATCACCATGGTCATGCCGTCGGCCGCGAGCTGTTCGATCACCTTCAGCACTTCGCCTGTCAGTTCGGGATCGAGCGCGGAAGTGACCTCGTCGAACAACATGACCTTGGGCTGCATGGCGAGCGAACGCGCGATGGCGGCGCGTTGCTGCTGACCACCGGATAGCTGCTCGGGATAGGCGTGAATCTTGTCTTCGAGACCGACCTGCGCCAGCACTTTGCGCGCCAGCGCTTTCGCCTCAGACAAACTCATTCGCTTCACCGAACAGGGCGCCAGCGTAATGTTCTGCTCGATCGTGAGGTGGGGAAACAGGTTGTAGCTCTGGAATACGATGCCGACATCCTGTCGCAGAGCCCGCAGATCGATGTCTGGAAGATCAACCCTGCGTCCGCAGACGATGATTTCGCCCCCGTCGACCTTCTCGAACCGGTCGATGCAGCGCAACGCGGTGCTCTTGCCGGAACCCGACCTGCCGATGATCGCAAGAACCTCGCCGCGCTCGACGGCAAAGCTCACGCCATCAAGCACCTTCAGTGGACCAAAACTCTTCTGCACGTCGCGGAGCGATACGATCGGCGTGGTTGATTGGGTTTGCTGCATGTCAGGCCAGAGCGAGATTGTTGACCCTGCCGCGTCCCATCCGTCGCTCCAGCCGCTGGCTGAACAGCGACAAGGGGTAGCACATGGCGAAGTAGACTGCGGCGATGATGGCGTAGACCACGAACGGCTCGAACAGCGAGTTATTGACAATCTGTCCTGATCGCATCAGCTCGACGAAACCGACGACTGAGGCGAGTGACGTGTTCTTGATGATCTGCACCATAAAGCCTACGGTGGGTGGCGTCGCGATGCGAATCGCCTGCGGCAGGATCACTTTCATCATGCGCTGGGTCCGGCTCAGCGCCAGGCCTTCCGCCGCTTCCCATTGCGGCTTTGGCACGGACTGGATTGAGCCGCGCCAGATCTCGCCGAGATAGGCCGCGACATAAAGGGTGAGCGAAGCGCTGGCGGCGGCAAGCGGTGACATCTTGAGGCCAATTGCTGCCAGTCCAAAATAGCCAAGGAACAGGATGACGAGGAGCGGCGTGCCCTGGACCAGTTGCACATAGGCGGCGCTGAGAAGTCGCACGGACCTAAGCGGAGAAATGCGAGCGAGTGCGATCACGAAGCCGGCGATACCGCCACCAATGAGCGCGATCAGGGAAAGCCCGATCGTCCATAGCGCGCCATGGCCGAGGAAAATGAGGTGATTGATGTTCAGATGTCCGCCCATGCATCACCTCATCACAACGGCGTACCGAGTTGGCGTCGGCGCGGAAACAGGACCAGGCCGAGTCCCCAGAATCCCGCGCGCATGACTAGCGACAGCAGAATGTAGAGCACGGCGACGATGATGTAGGTCTCGAATGCCCGATAAGTGTCCGACTGGATGTAGTTGGCCACGGCTGTCAACTCCTCGGCGGATATCTGCGAGCAGACCGACGAGGCGAGCATCAGCAGGACGAACTGGCTGGTCAGCGCCGGATAGACCCTCTCGACCGCGGGCAGCAGGATGATGTGCCAATAGATCTGCAAGCGCGTGAGCGCGAGCCCTTCGGCGGCCTCGATCTGTCCGCGCGGGATCGCTTCGAAGCCAGCGCGCATGATCTCGGCCGTGTAGGCCCCGACATTGATCGTCAGAGCAACCACCGCAACAGTGAAGGCTGATAGTTTCAGCCCGATGCTGGCAAGTCCGAAATAGACCAGGAATATCTGGACCAGCAGCGGCGTATTGCGGATGGCTTCCACATAGACTTTGCAGAGGCGGGCAATCAACCGGCTATGGGTTCCGCGGCCCACGGCCGCAAGTGTGCCCAATAGGGCGCCGGAAACTGTTGCGAAGAACGCGAGTTCGAGCGTCAGAATGGCGCCTCCGAGAAAGTTCGGCCACCGTTCCAGCACCGCGGGAAAGTCGAGTTCGATGCTCATCGTAACAGGATCATCCAGAGCTCTGATTGGTCATGCGATCGTAGACACGGAACAGAGCCTGATTGCCGTTCGCGCCTTCGCCATGCGCCCGCGCGTCGACATATTGGCTGGTGACGAGTGCGGTTCCGGGCAGTGGCACGTTCAGCGCCTGGGCATGTTCCTGCGCCAAGCGGAGATCCTTGAGCATCAGATCGATGCGAAAGCCAGCGCCGACGTCGCCTCCGATCATCGCCGGACCGAGCTTGTCCAGCATCCAGGACGATGCCGAGCCGCCCAACAGGACGCGACGAAGCTCGACGCCGGAGGCGCGACCCAGAGCGAGCGCTTCGCAAATCGCCTGGATGTTGATGCCGCAAATCAGTTGATTGCAGAGTTTGACGGTTTGTCCAGCGCCGGAGGCACCGACATGGGTGATGGTGGTGCCCATGGCCCTGAAGAACGGTTCAGCCTTGCCGAAGGCTTCCGCTTCGCCGCCGGCCATGATCGAGAGCGCTGCGTTCTTGGCGCCGAGCGGTCCGCCGGAGACGGGCGCGTCGATGAAGTTCACGCCGGCCTGCTGCAGATCCGCATGGATGCGGCGGACGGCAACCGGCGAGATCGTGCTCATGTCCACGATCAGCTTGCCGGGAGGGGGCGACTTCAGGAGCCCGTGCTCGCCGTAGATCACCGCCTCGACATGGGGCGTATCGGGCAGCATGGTGATGACGATGTCGCTGTCTCGCGCTGCGTCCGCCGGGTTTTGCGCGCGAATCGCGCCATCCGTCACGACGTCTGCGACCGCAGCCGCGGTGAGGTCGAAGGCGCGGACGTCGTGCCCTGCCTTCATTAGATTGCGCACCATCTCCCGGCCCATCGTGCCGATGCCGATGAAGCCGACGCTTCCCTTGCCTTCCCGTCCCATATGCTTGCTCGTCTTCTTGTTGGTTTGACTTGCAGTCAGCGCGATGCTTTACGGCCTTCTTTCTCTCCGACGACGGCGCGCCGTCGGTATTCATCGCCGATCTCGAAATGCTTGCGCAGGGTGGCATCCGCCCGCTCCGGATCGCGTGCGACGACCACCTCGAAGATGCGCCTGTGATCGTCGATCAGATAAGTCTTCATCGAGGGGAACGACTGCACGAGTTCGCGGCGGCTTCGATGCGAGCGCGTCAAAAGGCCCGCCACCGAATTATGCAGAACCGTCAACGTTTCCGAACGCGATGCCAGCACGATGGCGCGATGGAATTCAAAGTCGGCCATCCCGCCCGCATCGGCCTCGTCGATCGTTTCCGAAATTTTCGCCAGCGCACGCTGCAGACGCTCAAAATCGGCAATGCTGGCGCGCTCGCAGGCCAGCCGAACGGCCTGACATTCAATGGCGATGCGCGCCTGCATCACGTCATCCACCATGTCGGCCTGCTGGGCCAGCGCAAAGGTAAAGAAGTCGTTCAGGACCGAGACGTCCGGGCGCGTCACCACGGTACCGATGCGATCCCGGATTTCGACAATGCCAAGCATGGTCAGGGCGCGCAGAGCTTCCCGCACAAGCGGCCGGCTGACGCCGAGCTGTGTCGCGAGCTCGCGTTCGGAGACCAGACGGTCGCCTGGCTTGAGCGAACCGGCGATCAACCGGTCGCGCAGGAAGGCAAAGACCTTCTGGAAACCTGTTTCACCCTCGGCTGTTCGCTTGAGTTCCATTCCCACAGGTCTTTTCTGATATTACCTTGGTAAGACCAGTAGGATGACCAAGGCGCCTCCGTCAAGTCTTTTGCACCCAGCTTCAGCGTATTGAACGGGGTCTCGCCCTACCCTGCGGTCATCTGGGCTGCATCTAGCGAACTTTGGTGCTTCCGCGCTGAATGATTTCGAAGCCGAGATCGAGAATCGCGGAGCCGCTCGACCGTCCCGCCACGCGATCCATCACCATGCTGGCAGCGCGACGGCCGATCTCATATCGAGGAAAGCGGATTGACGTCAGTGGGGGCGAAACGTTCTCCTGCAGTTCGTCGTCATCCGAGCCGGCGATTGCGATATGGTCCGGCACTTTCCAACCTCTCCGGTTGGCCTCGAGCAAGGCTCCAGTTGCGAGCACATCGCCCGTCAGAAAGACAGCATCAACTTTACGGCGACCTTCCACTAGATTTACGAGAGCCTCGCCGCCGCTGACCAGCCCCGGCCGGGCTTCGAGCATGAGGAGCGGGTCCACCTTGATGTGATGGCCCTCCAGAGCCTCCACGTAGCCCGCCCTTCGCTCGAAGGCGCGGTCATTCTCCTTGAGAGGCAGGCTCACGAATCCGATCCGCCTGTATCCCTGACCGATAAGATGCTCGGTCATTGCACAGGCAGCCTTACGATTGGAAAATCCAACGGCCATCTCAATAGGCGCGGAGCCAAGATTACCCGTTTCGACGCATGGCACAGCAGCTTCCCGTATGAGCCGCCGCACACGGGGCGTGTGCTTCGTATTGTGAAGTATGATTCCGCACACACGCTGACTGAGGAATGCGAGGACAGCAGCTTCTTCGCCCTTCAGCGAGTAGCCGCTATGAGCAATCATGAGATCGAATTGCGGACTTAGCACATCCGCCACACCCTGGATCGTTTCGACAAACACCGCATTACGCAGGCTCGGTACGATGAGGCCGATGACGTTGGTGCGGCGCGAGGACAGGCTGCCCGCAATACGATTGGGCAGATAGCCGGTTGTCTCGATCGCTTGCTCGATCCGCTCCAGGGTGTCGGGAGTCACGATCGCCGGGTTCCGCAATGCTCGCGATACAGTCATGGCGGAAACGCCGGCGAGTTTCGCCACGTCTTCCATGCGCGCCTCTCGGCGCCCAGCCACCTTGATTGCCGCTTCCGCGATCACCTTGTCGTTGCCCAACGAACGATTGCCCGGTGCCGCACGATCCCGCTTTGTCCGTCGCCCGCCCACGTTCTCCGCCCGCTTTATCTTCATCCTATCCTCAAACATTCAAACGCGCGTGCGTTGTATGGTTCTATTCTGACGGCTTCGCAGGCTGCGTTCCCTGGTAGGTTACCGATAACATTAATGTCCTTCGCCAGGCGGGGCAATAACAGAACCCCTACAGGACAACCCAGCTCGGGCCCGCACCATATTTTCAGGGTGCAGTCGATTCTGGCGGCTTGCCAACCGCCGCGTTTCAATTTAGGTTATCGATAACATCACGCCGCCCCTAACTGGGTGAGGCAAAAAAAATACGCACAGGGAGATCCGCCGTGACACGCTCAGCCCGATTCCGCGAGTTGCTGAAGACCCCGCCCTTTATTTGCATGGGGGCGCATGACGCCGTCACGGCAAAACTCGCAGAGCAGGCCGGTGCGCCGGCGATCTATGTCAGCGGTTTCGCCGCATCCGCCATCGTCGCCGGGCAACCGGATTTTGGGGTGCTTTCGCAGACCGAGATGTTCGAGCATATCCGGCGGATTTGCCGCGTCACCTCTATCCCGGTCTTCGCCGATGCGGATACCGGCTATGGCGGCGTCCTCGACGCCCAGCGCACCATGGCGCTGTGGGAAGAGTCCGGTGCATCGGTGCTGCATCTGGAAGATCAGGCCGTGCCGAAGAAATGCGGTCATTTTGCCGGCAAGCAACTGGTGGCTCCCGAAGAAATGCAGCAGAAGCTGCGCGCCATGCTGGAAGCTCGCCGCGATCCGGACTTCTTCATCGTCGCGCGCACCGATGCCGTCGCGGTGACCGGCCTTGATGACGCCATCGCGCGGCTGAAATTATACGCCGCCGTCGGCGCGGACGGGCTCTACGTCGATGCGCCGGAAAGCGTCGAGCAACTCCGGGAGATCAGCCGGCAGTTGAAGCCGCTCGGCAAGCCGCTGCTGTTCAACATGGCCCGCTCCGGCAAGAGCCCGTATCTCTCGCTCAAGGAGGTCTACGAACTGGGCTTCGACTATGCGCTCTGCCCGATCGAACCGATGTTCGCGATGCACAAGGCGGTCAAGGAGATGATGGAAATCATGATGCGCGAGGGCTCGACCAACGCGATCGCCGACCGGCTCACCTCGTTCGAAGATTTCAATAATTTCGTCGGTCTTCCGGAAGTCGTTGCGCGGGAGAAGCGCTTCGCTTCCTGAACGGCCATCTCCTTCATCACTCACCACCGGACGCGGCTGGGACCGAATACCGAATGCTGGCGCAGCAAATACTCAACGGCCTGGTCGTCGGAAGTGTCTATGCGCTTTTCGCGCTCGGATTTACCCTGATCTTCGGGGTGCATCACATTCTCAATATGGCGCACGGCGCCGTTTTCATGTGGGGTGCATTCGTCGGGCTGTTCGCCGTGACGCGTTTCGACCTGTCTTTCCCCATTGCGTTCGTGCTCGCCGCCGTGCTCGCCGGACTGCTCAGCGTCGCGCTGGACTGGGTGGCATTTCGCCCATTGCGAAAACGCGGCGCGCCCGAATTTTCAGCCATCATCTCCTCGATTGGAGCCGGGCTGATCCTGATGAACTTGGCGCAACGCCTCTCCGAGACGCGCGTGCTGCGCTATCCGTTCGGCACCCTGCCGGTCGAAATCTTCATGCTGTTCGGGTTGCGTGTGACGTTTATTCAGGCCGTGATCGTCGGGAGCGCGCTCGTCATCGTCAGCGCATTGCTCGGTTATCTGTTCTACACGCGGTTTGGGCGGCAGGTCCGCGCGGTTGCGGTGAACGAGCGAACCGCGACGCTGCTCGGCGTCAATCCCGATTTCGTCTACTTCCAGACCTTCTTCATCTCGGGCGCGCTTGCGGGCGCGGCTGGCGTATTGATCGGCGTTGCCTTCAATGCCGTGCATTTCCTGATGGGCGAGCCGTATATGCTGCGCGCCTTTGTGGTGATCGTGCTCGGCGGCCTCGGCAGCATCATGGGCGCACTGGTGGCCGGCCTTCTGCTTGGAATGGTGCAGACGCTCACGATCGCCTACGTGTCTTCCGGGCTCAGCGACGCCATCATCTTCTCGCTGCTGTTTGCGACGCTTCTGCTCCGGCCCACCGGGTTCTTCGGAACGTTGCGCAAGGAGAAGCGGGTGGCGCGCGAATGACCGATTTCATCGCAGGCTATCTGCCCCTGTTCAATCTCGTCATTCTCAATTGCGGGTTGGCGCTGAGCCAATACGTTGTGCTGCGCGCCGGCGTGTTCTCGGTCGCAACCGCCGGCCTTGGATCGATCGGCGCCTACACGGCGGGTATTCTGATTTTGAGTTACGGCGTGCCGACGTTGGTGGCCGTTATTCTCGGTGCCTTGGTGGGAATGATCGCCGCACTGATCCTTTCCTTGCCGCTGGCCCGGCTGCGCGGGGTGTTCCAGGCGATCGCCACCGTTGCGATGGTGCAAATCATCCTGTCGATCACCCTCTACGCCGACGACATTACCGGAGGCGCGAATGGGCTCAATGGCCTGCCGCGGCTGGTCGGCACGCCGGCGCTGGTGCTGTTCATCGCCGTCTGCATCTACGTCTTGTACAGCCTCGGACGCGGACGCGTCGGCTCGGCATTCGATGCGATCCGCCAGGACGAAACCGTCGCGGTTTCGCTTGGTATCGCCGTCGCGCGCTATCAGGCTCTAGCCTTCGCGCTGTCCGGCGCCATCGCAGGCGCCACCGGCGCGCTGATGGCATGCCACAACCACAGCGTGGCAGCGGAGGAATTCGGCTTCGACATGCTGACCACCGTGCTTGCTTATGTCGTGCTCGGCGGCCGCCAATCCGTGGCCGGCCCACTCGTCGGCGCGGTGATCCTATCGCTGCTGCCCGAGATCGCCCGCCCCCTCGCCGATAACCGGCTCATCATCCATGGCGCGTTGATCATGTTCGCCATCATCTATCTCCCGCATGGCATCGTAGACTCGATCGTGGTCTGGCGCCGGCGCGCCTCGGTCGGTGCCGTCACGCCGCCTCGCACGCAGGAGGCCGCCGATGGCCGTGCTTAAGCTCGAGGGGGTGTCGCGCCGTTTCGGTGGCGTGCAGGCCGTCAAGGAACTGTCGATGACGGTGCAGCCTGGCCGCATAACGGGACTGATCGGCCCGAACGGCGCCGGCAAGACGACGGTGGTGAACATGATTGCCGGTCTGTTGAAGCTTACCGCCGACCGCATTAGCCTTGATGATTCCGACATTCACGAATTGCCGCCACACGAAATCGCGCGACTCGGGGTAGCGCGAACATTTCAGAACATTCGGCTGCTCAAGGAAGCCAGCGTGCTCGACAATGTCGTGGTCGGGTGCCTGCAGGAGGACGAGGTGCCTGTCATCGCACAGGCGCTGGGGTTGCCCGCGATGCGCCGTGCCCGGGGCTCCTCGGTCGCGCGTGCCCATATTCTGATGGCCGAACTTGGCATGAGTGAATACGCCGACCACCTGGCGGGTGAACTCTCCTACGGCCACCAGCGCCGCGTCGAAATCATGCGGGCGCTCGCACTGCAGCCAACAGTGTTGTTGCTCGACGAGCCGGTCGCCGGCATGAACGATACCGAAGGGGATGAACTCGGCCAGATATTCCGAAAGCTTGCGCGGCGCGGCATCGCGATCCTGTTGATCGAGCACAATATGCGTTTCGTAATGTCGCTGTGCGATGAACTCTACGTGGTCGCGACCGGCGAGCTGGTCGACCATGGGGCGCCCGAAACGGTGCGCGCAAATCCGCGGGTGATCGAAGCCTATCTCGGGGGCGAGGTATGCTAGAGATCCGCAGCCTGACGTCTGCCTATGGCGGTATCGTCGCTGTCCGCGATGCCAGCCTGCGCGTCGCCGCCGGTCAATGCGTCGCGCTGATTGGCTCCAACGGAGCCGGCAAGACGACGCTGCTGCACACCATTTGCGGGCTCATGCAGCCGGCATCCGGCGCCATTACCTTCCGCGACGCAGACATCACCGGGCAGCCGGCCTATAGAGTCGCACGCAAAGGCATGCTGCTGGTGCCGGAAGGCCGCCAGATTCTGGGGCCGCTGTCGGTACGCGAAAATCTCGAGCTTGGCCGCCTCGCACTCGGCGCGCGTCCGAGCGGTCCCTACGCCAACCTTGAAGCGGTGCTCGATTTGTTTCCCCGCCTGGCCGAACGGCTGGAGCAGTTGGCCGGCTCGCTCTCCGGAGGCGAGCAGCAGATGCTGGCGATCGGGCGCGCCTTGATGGGCTCACCCGATCTGCTGTTGCTCGACGAGCCAAGTCTTGGCCTTGCGCCGATCGTCGTCGGTACGGTGTTCGACACGCTCAAGCGCCTCAACGATGCGGGACTCACCATTCTGCTGGTCGAGCAGAATGCGAGGCGCGCTTTGGCGATCGCCGATTACGCCTATGTCATGGAGCGCGGGCGCATCGTTGACGAAGGCGCGAGCGAACGCTTGCGGTCCGATCCGAATATCCAGTCTCACTATCTCGGTGGCGCGGCCGTCCGGGGGCCACCGGTCATGGGGCAATTGTCATAAAGAACGCGGGCAGAATGCCCGCATATCATGGGAGGGCGTCATGGAAATGAAAACGATCTCACGCATCGCGTTGATCGGAGTGGCCGCAGCATGTGTGTCGATCATGGTGCGTCCCGCACTGGCCGAGGACTACATTATCGGGGCGGAGATGGCATTGACCGGAACCTATGCGTGGATCGGCGTTCCCAGTCGTGAGGGCCTCGACGTCGGCATCGAGGAGGTCAATGCGAGCGGCGTGCTGGGGACAGACAAGCTCAAGGTGCTGGTCGAGGATACCGCCAGCGACAAGACGCAAGCGATCTCACTCATCAATCGCTTCAAGGCGCGTGACAAGGCGATCATGGTCCTTGGTCCATCATCGAGTTCCGAGGGCGTCGCCATTGGACCGGTGGCAAACGAGCTGAAGATTCCACTGCTCACGACGACGGCGGTTTCAGACGCGATCAACAAGAGCGGCCCATGGGTCTTCAAGACTCCGGCGAGCCCTGCCCTCATCATCGGCGACGTTGCCAAATACGCCGTCGACAAAATGGGCGTTAAAAGCGTGGCGATGGTATGGGGCCGCAACAATGACGGCCAGGTCGGACAAAAGACAGCCGCGCTGGAAGTCTTCAAGAGTAAAGGTACGAAAATTTCAGCCGAAGAGTCGGTCCTGACATCTGATACCGACTTTCTCGCCGTCATCACGAAGATTATCGCCACCAAACCGGAGGCGGTGTTCCTGGCTCTGGTCGCCGAGCAATCGGCAAACTTCATCATCCAGGCGCGTCAACAGGGCATCGAGCCCGCCACGAAGTTTCTGGGCGTACCGAATTTCGGCTCCGACCAATTCACCCTGATCGGGGGCAAGGCGGTCGAGGGCGCGGTGTACGTCGCCGACTACTACGCCGGCCAGGATAGCGACGAGAACAAGCGCTTCGTCGAAGCCTACCGCAAGAAGTACAACCGTTCACCCGACAACGGTGCCGCACTCGGCTACACCACGGCCAAGCTGGTCGCGGCCGCTCTCAAGAGCGCGGGCGCGAACCCTTCGAGCGACGCGGTGCGAGAATCGCTTCTCAAGATCAAGGAGATGCCGGTCATCCTGGGCCGCGGAAAGTTCAGTTTCGACGCTGATCGCGGTGCGCTCTATGAGGGCGTGATCATGACAGTGAAGGACGGAAAGTTCGTGCCGGCGCCGTAACGAACAGGCTTTCGCTTCGCATCCGTACGAAAAGTGAAAGCGGGCGTCGTGTTCTTGACGCTCGCTGCGGCCCGCTGCTGACCTCGCGGCCGTTTCCTATCGTGCCTCGTCCTCGGCGCCAAGGGCCGCGATAAGTGCAAAACCGGATTCTTCCAGCGCCTGCGCCGGGCTCATATTGCGCATATTGTAATAGAGATCGCGTCCGAGACGTAGGATCGACGGATTATAGGAACTCACCCGCTCCGCGATCGCAACGGCTTGATCGAGCACCGCTTGGCGCGGGACCACCTTGTTGACAAGGTGCAGGCCTTTGGCTTCCGCAGCATCCATAAGGCGCGCTCCATAGACGATGTCGAACAACACTTTCTTTGGCAGCGCGTCTTTGACGATTGCGAGTGCGAGAAATGGAAACAAGCCCTTCGCCGCTTCGGGCAGACCGAGGGTCGCATCCTCGGCCACGATCGCCATGTCGCAGGCCACCACCAGGCTGAACCCACCGGCATGGGCATTGCCGTTGATGGCGGCGATAATCGGCTTTCCCAATCGCGCCATGGCCTGAGCGAGATCCATGAAGGCGCGGGCGAATTCAAGGCGACCGACGCTCGTCGGACCCGCGCCCTGGTAATCCCCACCCAGGCAGAACACATCGCCGTGACCGGTCAAAACGCAGGCGGTGACGTCCGGTGAACGCCGAGCATGCTCCAGTGCCGTGATCATTTGCTCTGCCATCTGCTGACTGACGCGATTGCCGCGATCGGGCCTTTTCATGCAGATGATCTGGACGCGTCCACGGTGGGTGATTTCGATAGAAGCTTCTTTCACCAACTCACTCCTTTTGCTGGCGGAACGCAGTATCGGACCACCGGGTGCCAGTTTGTCAATGGTAAGTCGAGATCAGGTCCACGACGCAATCATTCAGGCACCAAGCTGGATGGTAAACGGCCTCACGCCTTCTCCCGTGCAGAGCGAATAAGCCGTGAGGGTGCATATTGATTTTCTAGGGCGTGTACTCATAAATCCGGAGCATATGGATTTGGCGATGTCCGCCGGCACCTCGGAAGCGGACATCCGGGCTGGCCTTCAGGACGTCTGCTTTGTGCCAACAGGCGACCTAGTGCAATTCCTTCACGGCAGCTCGATAGGTGATTGACACCAAGCCGCCTCCAGGCCAGATTTTGTGGCGGTTGATACGACCTGCTGGTTGCACCCTCACGGGAACGGTGAACGTATCGAGCCCTTTATTGGCTTTCCTTTGCCCGAGCGACCGGGTCAGCAACGCAACCGCCTGACATGCCTGGTTCGCTCTAG